>JAXDGC010000478.1:0-7007 GCA_034665245.1 Solirubrobacteraceae bacterium
CGTGCTGGAAGGCCAGCCCGAGCCGGCCGAAGCCCGCGTGATGGGGTTCGGGCACGCCCAGCAGCGGGGCCATGATGCGCCCGACGGAGCCGGCGGAGCCCTCCATGTAGGTGACGAGCTCCTCCCAGGTCTCCATTCGGACCGGCGAGCAGTCGACGCGCATCGAGCCCATGTAGGCGCGCAGCTCACCCAGCGGGAGCCGGTGGCGGCGGCCCGCGTCGACCAGCGCGCCGATCACGGGCTGCGGTGAGCGCCCGGTGGCCAGGCCCGCCTCGAGCTCGGCCTCCCAGGCATCGAGCGCGGCCCGGCGCGCCTGGGGGTCCGCGGGGCGGCGGGGGCCGTCGACGATCTCGTCGGCCGTGCGCACGTAGCCGTAGAGCGCGTGGGTCGCGGGCCGGATCTCCTCGGGCAGTCGGCGGGTGGCCCAGTAGTAGGTCGGGTCATGGCGCCGGTGCATGCGCCGGCAGGTCTCGTACGCGCTCGTCAGCGCCGGATCGATCGCGCGAGTCGTCATCCTCTGCCCCACACCATGGCACCTGACCTGCTCGACAAGCATCTGCTCTATGTCACCGGCAAGGGCGGTGTCGGCAAGACGACCGTCTCCGCCGCGCTCGGCCTCGCCGCCGCGGCCTCCGGCCGGCGGACGATCGTCTGCGAGGTCGCCGCGCAGGAGCGCGTCTCGCGCGCGTTCCAGCGCGAGGGCGTCGAGCGCGAGGTCGAGATCGAGCTGGCCGAGAACCTGTGGGCGATCACCATCGACCCGAACCTCGCGCTCCAGGAGTGGCTCTCGAAGCAGCTCGGCGGCGGCCCGCCGGTGCGCCTGCTCGCCCGCTCCTCGGCGTTCCAGTACTTCGTCGCGGCGGCGCCGGGCGCGCGCGAGATGATCACGATCGCCAAGGTCTTCGAGCTCGCCCAGCTCGAGCGCTGGGACCGCCACAACCGCACCTACGACACGGTGATCGTCGACGCCCCGGCCTCCGGCCACGGGCTCGCGATGCTGACCACGCCGCACACGTTCGGCGAGATCGCCCGCGTCGGCCCGATCAAGCGCCAGGCCGAGAAGATCTCGACCATGCTCTCCGACCCGCGGCGGACCGGCTACGTGGCCGTCGCGCTGGCCGAGGAGATGCCGGTCAACGAGACGCTCGAGCTCCGCGGCCGGCTCGAGGCCGCCGTCGGCCTCGGCCTCGACGCCGTCATCGTCAACGGCCTCTACCCCGAGCGCTACACGAAGGCCGAGGCCGAGGCGCTGCGTGCCGCCGCCGCGAACGGCCTCGAGCCCGACGCGCTGGTGGCGGTCCGCGCCGCGCTCACGCAGCACGAGCGCTCACGCCAGCAGCGGACGCACGTCCGGCGGCTGCGCAAGGAGGCGGGCGCACCCGTGTTCGAGCTCCCGATGCTCTTCGAGCCCGAGGTCGGGCTCGCGGAGTACGAGTACCTGGCGGAGGAGCTGGAGGCGGAGCTGGCCGGCTAGGGGGCAACGCTTTCACCCGCTCGGGGCATACCGCCGGCGCCATGTCGGCCGGATAGTTGGGCGTACCGACCGTCCGAGCCGAGGGAGAGCCGAGATGCCCAACTTCACGCCCCGCAAGGCCACGCCCAAGGTGGCCGACACATGCCAGTTGAACACCGACGTCGCTCAGCAGGCGCTGCACACCCTGAGGTCCAACTCAAAGCTGAACTTCGCGGCCCGGCTGCTGCTGATGCTCATCGGCCTCGGCGCTTCAGTCCTCGCCGTGGTCTACATCTACAAGCACGCGGACGCGACGGTCGCGACACTCCAATCGGGAGCCGGCAGCGCGATGCTCGGCGAGCGGCTGCTCGTGCTGAGCGCCCCGGTCCTGCTGCTCGCGATGTTCGCGGGGCTGGCGGCCGTGGCCGTCGCCTTCGTCCATTCGCGCGGCATCGACGAGTCCCTTCGGACGCTTGACTCCGTCAACCGCCTGCGGCGGGAGGGCGAGGTCGCCGTCTCGGCGCGCGGGCTGATCGTCGCCTTCGAGGACCAGCTCGCGACCGCGCGGCGTGCGCACACGCTCCTGCTGTGGCTCGGCCGCACACTGTTCATCGTCACCCTGGGTCTGTTCGTCGTCGCGGCGCTCAACGCGGCCTGGCACGGCGTCGACCTGCTGACGGTCGGACTCGGCGGCACGTCGCTGGTTGGCGCCGCGCTCGCGGCGGCGCGCAAGGTGCCTCGGAACGTCGCCCACGACGTCGCGAACGTCATCCAGCTCCAGCTCATCGTCACGGGCGCCCACCGGCAGATCAGCCTCCTCGAGAGCGATGCGTTCGCTGCGCTCAACAGCACCGAGACCGCGGTCGCCGACGCCCACGTCATCGTCCTCGACATCCACGAGCGCATCGAGCGAGTCGTCGCGATCGCGATCGAGCAGGTCGAGCGCTACGCGGACCCCCAGCCGGAGTCGAAGAAGGGCAAGGTCATCCCCCTGCCGACCCTGAGGCGCCCCCGCCCCAAGGCAGCGTAGGCCCTCCCGGCACGTCACCGACACGCGCCCGCCGCCGACACAGCGGCGGGCGCGCCGGCGATTGACTTCCGCTCACTGCTCAGCGAGTCTTCGGCTCGTCCCCACGACGAGCTGATCGCCATGAACGAGAACCCTTTGGTGTCGCACTCGGCGTCGCCGGCCGAACTCAAGCAGCGGCTCGAGGCAGACCGCCGCGGCGTCCCGTACCTCCTCTACCGCCCGGGCCATGGCGAACAGCGCATCGTCGAGCTGAGCCCGGCGCTGGACCGGGCCTCGATCGGCCGCCAGGACGCGTGTGATGTGGCGCTGCCCGGCGACCCCTCGGTCTCGCGGGTGCACGCAGTCCTCGAGCGCATCGGCGACGAGTGGACCCTGGTGGACGACGGCTCCTCGAGAAACGGCTCCTTCGTCAACGGAGAGCGGGTCCACGGCCGCCGGCGGCTGCGCGACGGGGACCTCGTGCGGGTGGGCGAGACCCAGATCGCGTTCCGGTCGATGCGCGACCGGGTCACGGCCGAGACGGCTCCGGCGACCTCGCCCCAGATCATCGTCTCGGGCGCTCAGCGGCGCGTCCTGCTCGCGCTGTGCCGGCCGTTCGCGGACCAGGGCTTCGCGGCTCCGCCGAGCAACAGCGACATCGCCGAGGAGCTGTTCGTGAGCGCCGAGACGATCAAGTCGCACATGCACGCGCTCTTCCATGCCTTCGGGCTCGAAGACGTGCCCCATCAACACAAGCGCGCGCGGCTCGCGGCGGCCGCGATCGAGCAGGGCGTCGTCACGCTCCCTGAGCTCACCTCGGTGTCCGGCTACTAGCCGACCGCGTCGCGCAGCTCGCGCATGCCCTGCTCGCGGGAGGTGACCGGCGCGTAGCCGAGCTCGGCACGGGCGCGGTGGTCGTCGAGCGTGCACTCCTGGGACGCGACCCACGAGGCGAAGCGGGTCAGAGGTGGAGCGCCTCGGAGCGGCAGCACCTTCCACGCGGCCTCGCCGGCGACCGCGAGCGCGCGGGCGACCGTGGTCGGGACGCTTCCGTTCGGCGGCGTGACCCCCTGGGTGGAGATCAGGTCGCCGACGAACTCGCGGAACACGACCGGATCGCCGTCGGTGACGAAGTACGCCCGTCCGCCTCTGCCCTGAGACGCGGCGGCGAGCAGCCCCTCGACCGTGTTGTCGACGTGCGTGGTGGAGGTCAGCTGGCGCCCACCGCCGACCCAGCGGAACCGCCCCGACCGCGTGCCCTCCACCAGCAGCGGAAGGAGCGTCGTGTCGCCGCGACCCCAGACGAAGCGCGGCCGCACGATCATCGCCTCGAGGCCGTCGCGCGACTCCTCGAGCACGACCATCTCGGCCAGCGCCTTCGAGCGCGAGTACGGCGCCGGCGAGCGGAAGGCGAGCGGGTAGGTCTCGTCGGCGTGGACGAGCGGCTGCCCGTGCATCAGCGCCGCCTCCGTCGAGACGTGGACCGCCCGCGCGACCCCCGCCGCGCGGCAGGCGCGCAGGACGTTGCGCGTGCCCTCGACGTTGCCCGCCACGAACTCCCGCCACGGCCCGAAGTCCTCGACCTTGGCGGCGGCGTGGAAGCAGACGTCGGCGCCCGCCATGCCGCTCGCGAGCGCGGAGGCGTCGGAGAGGTCGCCGCGCACCGGCTCGGCGCCGCGCGTGCGGACGCTGTCGGCGGCGCGGTCGGAGCGGGCGAGCGCGGCGACGGACCATCCGTCGCGCACGAGGCGCTCGACCAGGCGCCCGCCGACGAACCCCGAGCCGCCGGTGACGAAGGCGGAAGGCATGGCACGCAACACTAGAACCCGATGACCACCGAGCCGCCCGTCACCCCCGAGCCCGCCCGCCGCCTCTCCCCCAGCGCGCGCTGGCTGTGGCGCGCGCAGGGGCTGATCGCCACCGTCGCGGCGCTCGTCCTCACCGGCGTCCTGCGCTCCGACGCTCCCGGAGGCTCCGCATGGCTGCTGCTGCCGGTCGCCGCCTTCGCCCTCGGCGTCGTCGCGGTCCCCGAGCTGCGCTGGTCGCGCTGGCGCTACGAGATCCGCGACGAGGAGATCGACCTCCGGCACGGGACCGTCACGGTCACCCGCACCCTGATCCCGATGCTGCGCGTCCAGCACGTCGACACGACACGGGGGCCGCTCGACCAGCTGCTCGGGCTCGCCACCGTGGTCGTCCACACGGCGGCGGGGCGCACGACGATCCCCGCTCTCGACGAGCAGTACGCCGGGCGCCTCCGCGACCAGATCGCGACGCTCGCGAGGACGGCCGATGAACTCTGAGCCCTACCGGCTGCACCCGGCCGCGATCGCGGTGCTCGCGCTCAGTGCGCTGCGCGACGCGGCCTTCCCGATCGTGATCCTGCTCGGCGCCTCGATCGCTGGCCGCGGGCTCGACTCGGCGGCGCTGGAGCGCAGCGCGCTCTACCTCGTGCTCGGCGTCGCGATCGCCTCGCTGATGGGCGTCGTGCGCTGGCGCAGCACCAGCTACGCCGTCGACGAGCGCGGGGTGCACTACCAGACCGGCATCGTCAGCCGGAAGGCGACGACGGTGCCGCTCAGCCGTATCCAGGGCCTCGACACGGTGGCAGGGCCGGTGCAGCGCCTGTTCGGCGTGGTCGCGCTGCACGTGCAGTCCGCCGGCGGCGGCAAGAAGGGCGAGATCGTGCTCGAGGCCGTCGGCCCCGCGGAGGTCGAGCGGATCCGCGCGGCGGTGCGCGCGGAGCGGCCGGAGCTGCCGGAGGCCGCCGCCGCGCACGCCGTCGTCGAGCGCCGGCTCGGCCGGCGCGAGCTGCTCGTCGCGGCGCTGACGGCAGGGCAGCTCGGCGTGATCCTGCCCGTGCTGGCCGCCTCGGGCCAGCTGCTGAGCAACGCGTTCTCGAACGAGCGCGACATCGAGGGCGCCACGCGGCTGCTGCCCGACACGCCGGGCGGCTGGGAGCTCGCGCTCGCCGCGCTGCTCGTCGGCGCATGGGCGCTGTCGGCGATCGGCTCGCTGGTGTCGTTCGCGGGCTTCACCGTCTCGCGCGACGGCGATCGCCTGCGCATCCGCCGCGGGCTCCTCCAGCGCTCCGACGCCGTCGTGCCGATCCGGCGCATCCACGCCGTGCGGGTCGTCGAGGGCGTGCTGCGCCGTCCGTTCGGGCTCGCGACGCTGCGCCTCGAGGTGGCGGGCTACGCCGAGGAGGCGTCCGCCGCTCGCACGCTGTATCCGCTGCTGCCGCGCCGCGAGGTCGCCGCCTTCCTCGCCGAGCTGCTCCCCGAGCTGGCCGACGAGCCCGACGGCCTCACCGCTCCGCCGCCGCGGGCCGCGCGCCGCTACGTGCTGCCGCCCGCAGTCCTGGGCCTGATCGCCGGCGCCGCGGCCTGCGTGCTCGTCCCGAGCGCCGCGCCGTGGCCACTGCTCGTCGCACCGCTGCTGGGGCTCAACGGCTGGTGGAGCTTCCAGGCCGCCGGCTGGCGCCTGCGCGACGGGCGCCTGGCGATGCGCTCGCGTCGGCTGGCCCGCACGACGCTGCTGACCCCGGCGGCGCGCCTGCAGGAGCACGCGGTCGCGCAGAACCCGTTCCAGCGCCGGGCCGGCCTGGCCGACCTCGCGGTCGCGGTCGGCAAGGGCGGCCACGCGCGCGTCCGCCACCTCGAAGCGCCCGTCGCGGCGGACCTGTGGGAGCGGCTGCGGCGATGAGTGCGACGTTCTACTTCGACCTCGGCTCGCCCTTCGTCTACCTGGCCGCGGAGCGCCTCGACAGCCTCGGGTTCACCGACGTCGAGTGGCAGCCGATCTCGCTCGGCGGGCTGTTCAAGCTCACCGGGCGCTCGTCGTGGGGGCTGAGCCCCCGCCGCGACGTCGGGATGGCCGAGATCGAGGCCCGCGCGGCGCGCTACGGGCTCCCGCCGCTGCGCTGGCCGGATCCGTGGCCGGGCCACTATCTGCAGGCGATGCGTGCGTGCGTGGCGGCGGCCGAGCGCGAGGCGCTCGAGCCGTTCGCGCGCACGGCGCTGCGCATGGGCTTCACCGAGGGCCGCGATCTCTCCTCGCTCGAGGCGGTGGCCGAGGCCGGGCGGCGTGCGGGGCTCGACCCGGAGTGGCTGCGGGCGCGGATCGTGGAGCCCGAGATCAAGGAGCACCTCCGCGCGGTGACCGAGGCCGCGTACGCCCGCGGCGTGTTCGGCGTGCCGACGCTCGCGGTCGGCGACCGGCTCTTCTGGGGCGACGACCAGCTCGAACTGGCTATGTGATGCCGAGCCGGTCGAGCAGCGCGTCGTCGGCGCGCCAGCTCCGGCGCACCCGCACGGACAGGTCGAGGTGCACCTTCAGCCCGAGCTCGCGCTCGAGCTCGTGCCGCGCCGCCGTCCCGATCGCCTTGATCATCTTGCCGTGCGAGCCGATGAGGATGCCCTTCTGGGACTCGGTCTCGACCCACAGCAGCGCGCGCACGGTCACGAGGCCGTCCAGCTCGCGCTCGAGGATCTCGTCGACCTGGACCTCGACCGCGTGCGGGACCTCCTGGCGCGTGCGGTGCAG
>JAXDGC010000479.1:0-22105 GCA_034665245.1 Solirubrobacteraceae bacterium
GGCATCCTGGTCATCGTCGCCGTCTCCGTCGACCAGATCGCGAGGAAGCGCGGATGAGCACCACCGAAGAGCGCACGCCGATCCTGTCGGCGCGCGGCATCCACAAGTCCTACGGGAACGTGACCGCGATCGACGGTGCCGACTTCGACCTCTATCCCGGCGAGATCCTCGCCGTGATCGGGGACAACGGGGCCGGCAAGTCGAGCCTGATCAAGGTGCTCTCCGGCGCGACGATCCCCGACTCCGGGACCGTCAGCCTCGACGGGGAGGAAGTGCACTTCAAGTCCCCGCTCGAGGCGCGGCGCGCCGGGATCGAGACCGTCTATCAGGACCTCGCCGTGGCGCCCGCGCTGGACATCGCGACCAACCTGTTCCTCGGTCGCGAGAAGAAGCGCGCGGGCCCGCTCGGGAGCGTCTTCCGCATGATCGACCACAAGGGCATGAAGGAGGAGGCCGACAAGCAGATGAAGGCGCTGCAGATCGGCATCCGCTCGATGAGCCAGGCGGTGGAGACCCTGTCGGGCGGCCAGCGCCAGGGCGTCGCCGTCGCCAGGGCCGCGGCGTGGGCGCGCAAGCTCGTGATCATGGACGAGCCCACCGCCGCGCTCGGCGTCAAGGAGTCCGCTCAGGTGCTCGAGCTGATCAAGCGCGTGCGCGACAAGGGGCTGCCGGTGATCCTGATCAGCCACAACATGCCGCACGTGTTCGAGATCGCCGATCGCATCCACGTCCACCGGCTGGGGAAGCGGGTCGCGGTCGTGGACCCGAAGGAGACCTCGATGCACGACGTGGTGGGCATCATGACCGGCGCGGTCGTCCACGACATCGAGCACAAGGACCTCGAGACCGGCGAGCACGACGCCGCGAGCGCGGAGCCGGGCGCCAAGCAGGCCGAGTGACCGGGGGCGAGCCCCGTCGCGCGAGCGGCGGGGCTCCGTCGGAGGCGGGCGTGATCGTCGTCGGAGGCGAGGCGCTCGTCGACCTCGTCGTCGGCGGCGACGACGAGCTGGCCGGCCACCTGGGCGGCGGGCCGTTCAACTGCGCGCGCACGCTCGGGCGGCTCGAGCAGCCCGTCGCCTACCTCGGCCGGATCTCCTCCGACCGCTTCGGCGCCCGCCTGCGCGAGCAGCTGCGGGCCGACGGGGTGAGCCTCGACGCGGTTGTCGCGACGGACGACCCGACGACGCTCGCCCTCGCCGAGGTCGATGAGCAGGGCGCCGCGACCTACCGCTTCTACGTCGCGGGCACGTCGGCGCCCGGGCTCACGCCGGAGACGGCGCTGAGCGTGTTGCCCGCGCGCGTGGCGATGGTCCACGTCGGCACGCTCGGGCTCGTGTTCGAGCCGACGGCCGACGCGCTCGAGGCGGTCGTCGAACAGGCCGCGGACGCGCTCGTGATGGTCGACCTCAACATCCGCCCGACGGTCATCGCCGACGAGGCCGCCTACCGGGCGCGGCTCGCGCGCCTGGTCCCACGCTGCCACGTCGTCAAGGCCTCCGACGACGACCTCGCCTGGCTGGACCCGGACCGCAGCGAGGTCGACGCGGCGCGCGGCCTGCTCGAAACCGGCCCGGCCGTCGTGCTCCTCACCCGCGGCGCCGCCGGGGTCACGGTCGTCACGCGCGACGGCGAGACCGACGTGCCGGCGCTCGCCGTCGAGGTGGTCGACACGATCGGCGCCGGTGACGCGTTCGGGGGTGGCTTCCTGGCCTGGTGGCGGCGCGAGGGCCTCGGCGCCGGGGCGCTCACGCGCACCGACGCGGTGCTCGAGGCGACGCGCTACGCGGCGCTCGTGGCGGGCCGCACGGTCGAGCGCGCCGGCGCCTCGCCGCCGCGACTCTCCGAGCTCGCCTAAGGCCTGACGATCACCTTCACGCTGTCGGGGTCCTCGCGGCCGGCGCGCAGCGCGGCGTCGGTGTCCTCGAGCGCGAAGTGGCCGGTCACGATCGCCTCGAGGTCGACCGTGCCCGCGGCCGCCAGCGCGATCGCGGTCGGGTAGGTGCGCGCGTAGCGGAAGGTGCCGGTCAGCCACAGCTCGCGGGTCTGGAGCACGCTGAGCGGCACGCTCGCGTCGGCGTCCGCCGACATGCCGACCGCGACGGCGGTGCCGCCGGGGCGCAGCGCCGTGATGCCGTCCCGCAGCGCCTGCGGGTGGCCCGAGCACTCGATCAGCACGTCGGCCTCGAGCTCGAGCGGATCGCCGGCACGCACCGTGCGCGTGGCACCGGTCGCGCGGGCGAGCGCGAGCCGGCGCTCGTTGACGTCGGTGACGATCACCTCTGTCGCGCCGCGGGCGCGCGCGGCCTGCACGCTCAGCAGCCCGATCGGCCCCGCGCCGGTGATCAGCACGCGGTCGGCCGCGGCAACGCCGGCCTTCTCGCACGCCCACAGCGCGACCGACAGCGGCTCCATCAGCGCACCCGCCTCGTCGCTCAGCGCGTCCGGCAGCGCGTGCGCGAAGTCCTCGTGCTGCGCGACGTAGCGGGTGAAGGCGCCGTCGGTGGGCGGGCTGCCGAAGAAGGCGACGGCGCGGCAGAGGTTGTAGCGCCCGTTGCGGCACTCGCGGCAGCGCCCGCACGGGAGGCCGGGCTCGAGCGTGACGCGGTCGCCCACCGCGTGGCGCGTGACCCGGTCTCCGATCGCGACGATGCGCCCGGCGCTCTCGTGGCCGAGCACGAGCGGCGCGCGCACGACCCGCGTGCCGATGCGCCCGTCCTCGTACCAGTGGACGTCGGAGCCGCAGACCCCAACCGCCGCGACCTCCACCACCACGTCGAGCGGGCCCGGCGCGGGCGTCGGGCGGTCCTCGATCCGGACGTCGCGCGGCGCGTGGAGGACCGCCGCGCGGTTCAGGAGTCGCTCGACTGCGCCCACAGGTTGATGCCGGCGTCGACCGCGTGGCGGTCGATCTCCGCGAGCTCGTCACCCGTGAAGTCGAGGTTGTCGAGCGCGCCGAGGCTGTCCTCGAGCTGCTGGACGGTGCGGGCGCCGATCAGCGCGGAGGTCACGCGCGGGTCGCGCAGAACCCACGCGATCGCCATCTGCGCGAGCGACTGGCCGCGGCCGCCGGCGATCTCGTTCAGCGCGCGCACGCGCGCGAGGTTCTCGTCGGAGAGGAAGTCCGTGGAGAGGAACGTGCCCTCGGCGGCGCGCGACTGCTCGGGGACGCCGTCGAGGTACTTGTTGGTCAGCATGCCCTGGCCGAGCGGCGAGAAGACGATGCAGCCGACGCCCTCCTCCCCCAGCACGTCGAGCAGGTCCTCCTCGATCCAGCGGTTCAGCAGCGAGTAGGAGGGCTGGTGGATCAGCAGCGGCGTCCCGAGCTCGCGGAAGATCCGCACCGCCTCGGTCGTGCGCGGGCCTGAGTAGGAGGAGATGCCGGCATAGAGCGCCTTGCCCTGCCGAACGGCGGTGTCGACGGCGCCGAGCGTCTCCTCGAGCGGAGTGTCGGGGTCGAGCCGGTGCGAGTAGAAGATGTCGACGTAGTCGAGCCCCATGCGCTGGAGGCTCTGGTCGAGGCTCGCGAGCAGGTACTTGCGCGAGCCCCACTCGCCGTACGGCCCGGGCCACATGTCGTAGCCCGCCTTGGTGGAGATGACCAGCTCGTCGCGGTAGGGGGCGAGGTCCTCGCGCAGGATGCGGCCGAAGTTGCTCTCGGCGGCGCCGGGCGGCGGGCCGTAGTTGTTGGCGAGGTCGATGTGGGTCACACCGAGGTCGAAGGCGCGGCGGAGGATCGCCCGCTGGGTCTCGAGCGGGCTCTGGTCGCCGAAGTTGTTCCAGAGGCCGAGCGAGATCGCGGGGAGCTGGAGCCCGGATCGCCCGCAGCGGCGATAGGGCATCGGTTCGTAGCGATCGGCGGCAGGCAGGTAGGTCATCGCGGCGGTTATACCGCGATAGGGTCGGCCCATGTCCGCCTGGGCCGCCTGCACGATCGCGGCGAAGGCGCGGCTGCCGTCGGCCCGCGTGGTCGCCGCCTCCTTCGCCGAGCACCATCCGGGCGTGCCGTTCTTCGTGCTGCTCGCCGACGACGTCGACGGTCGCTTCGACCCCGCGGCGGAGGCGTTCGAGCTGATCGGGCTCGACGCGCTCGACCTGCCGGACCTGCGCACGCGCTGCTTTCGCTACGAGCGCGAGCAGCTCTCCTACGCGCTCACCCCGACGCTCCTGCGCCACCTCCTCGGGCGCGGCTTCGAGCGCGCGCTCTTCCTCAAGCAGGAGAGCCTCGTCTGCGGCCCGCTCGACGACGCCGTCGCGCGACTCGACGACGACGCGATCCTGCTCACCCCGCACCTGCTCGAACCGCTGGGCGCGGACCGTGAGCTGAACATCCTCCAGTCGGGCGTCTACAACCTCGGCTTCCTCGGCGTCGCCGACCGCTCGCCCGCGCGGCGCTTCCTCGCGTGGTGGGAGGAGCGCCTCGCGACGGACTGCCGGCACGCGATCGAAGAGGGGCTGCACTGGGAGCAGCGCTGGGCCGACCTCGTCCCGTCGCTGTTCGAGGGCGTCGGCGTGCTGCGGGACGAGCGCGTCAACGTCGGGCACTGGAACCTGCCCGAGCGCCGCGTCGAGGACTGCCGGCTGTTCCGCTTCAGCGGCTACGAGCCGGACGCGCCCGATCGCGCGACTCGCTACGCCGACCGGCTCGACACGAGCACGCTCAACGGCGCGGGGGAGATGTTCACGCGCTATCGCGAGGCGCTGCTCGGCGCCGGCTGGGAGGAGGCGCGGGCGTGGCCGTACGCGTTCGACCGCTTCGCCGACGGGGCCCCGATCCCACCCATCGCCCGGCTACTGCACGACGAGCGCGGCGGCGAGCGCTTCGCGGATCCGTTCGCGGTCGGCCCGGGCTCGTTCGCGGCCTGGCTGCGCGAGCCGGTCGACGAGCGCTGGCCCGCGGTCAGCCGCCTGTGGCTCGAGCTGCACGAACGCCGTGACGACCTGCGCGCGGCCTACCCCGACCCGCTCGGCGCGGACCGCGGCGACTTCGCGCGCTGGACCCGCCACACGGGCGCGCGCGAGCACGGCATCCCGGACACGCTCGACGTGCGCGCGAGCCGCCGCGGCACGCGCGCCGTCGTCACGATCGTGGGCCGCAACCGCCTGCCCGCCGTGCGGGTGCTGGCGGCGTCGCTGCGCGAGCACCAGCCCGGCGTCGCCTTCCACGTCGTGCTCGCCGATGAGCTCGGCGCGCGGCCCGCCGGCGAGGAGCCGTTCGTCGTGCATCCGCTGAGCGAGCTCGAGCTCCCCGGCCTCGCCGTGCACGGGCTGCGCTCGACGCCGCTCGAGCTCTGCGTGCGCGTCAAGCCGCTCGCGCTCGCGGCGCTCCTCGACGAGGGATACACGGGCGCGCTGTTCCTCGATCCCGACCAGTGGGTGCTCGGCGACCTCGAGCCGCTGTGGGCCGCGATCGAGCGCAGCCCGATCGTCCTCACCCCGCACCTCGTCGCCCCGCCCGACGGGGCGGGCGCCGCCGCGCGCGAGCGCATGCTGCTGCGCGCCGGCACGCACAACGCCGGCGCGGTCGGCGTCAGCGATCGTCCCGAGGCGCGCCGCATGCTCGCGTGGTGGAGCGAGCGGCTCGACGCGGCCAACCACGGCCGCGTCGACGAGGGCGCCTACTACGACCAGCGCTGGCTCGACCTCGTCCCGTCGTTGTTCGCGGGCGTCACGGTCCTGCGTGACGAGCGCTTCAACGTCGGCCACTGGAACCTGCCCGAGCGCGACGCCGCCGACGTGCGGCTGCTGCACGCGAGCGGGTTCGATCCGGCGTCGCCGCAACGCGTCACCCAGCACGACGAGCGGCTCGACGGCGAGCGCGGGCGCGTCGCGGCGCTGCTCGAGCGCTACGCCGCCGCCCTGCTCGCGGCCGGGCAGCGCGAGGCGGCCGACCTCCCCTGGGGCTGGTCGCGCTTCGCCGACGGCACGCCGGTGCCGCGCGGGGCCGGCGACCTGCTCGCCGCCCTCGGCCGCGACGGCGAGCGCTTCGGAGCCGACCCGCTCGCGGTGGGCCCGGGGAGCTTCCGCGCGTGGCTCGCCGGCCCGGCGGACGAGGCGCAGCCGACGATCACCCGGTTCTGGGCCGGCGTCCACGCACTCCGCGCCGACCTCCAGGACAGCTTCCCGGACCCGCTCGGCGCCGACCGCGCCGCGTTCGCGCGCTGGATCGAGGCGGACGGCGCGCGCGAGCACGGCATCGACGAGCCGCGGCGTCGGCGCTGGTGGCGCCGCCGCTAGCTCATGTGGATCGCGACGTCGTCGGCGACGTTGCCGAGGATCGTGTAGTCGCTGCGCGCCTCCTGCAGCAGCGAGCCGGGCACGAGCTCGCTGACCGGCCCGTGCGCCACCAGACGGGCGATGAAGCGCTGCCAGGAGACGCCGCCGCCGAGGTCGCCGTCGAGCCAGAACGAGCGATGGCGGGCGCCGAGGATCTCGCGCGGCCCGATCGTGTTGGCCTTCGGCGGCACCGAGGACCAGTCGCCGCCGAAGGTGTGCAGCGCGTTCTGCATCACGGTCATCGGGTGCAGCTCGACCAGCCGCGCGCCGGCGCGGCGGTAGGCGTCGAGGTCGCCCTCGAACTCGAGGCCGAGGTGCGGCTCCCAGAACGCGATGTGCCCGCTCCAGCCGATCCCTCCGTAACAGACGTCGGCGCCGCCGAGGTCCTCGATCCGCGCGCTGTAGTCGGTGATCGCGTCGCTGGTCGGGAAGTGGATCTGGCGCTCGGGCGGCCGCAGCTCGGGATCGACGAGCGCGAAGAAGTGCTCCCACATCGCGCGCTGGAACGACCCTGGCCATGAGGGCGGCGCGGTCACGCCGTCCTGATCGGCGTACTCGTCCATGTTGAACGTGTGCACGTGCGCGAGCGACAGCCGCTCGTCGTTGATCATGCGGGCGGCGATCTCGTACTGCGGCATCGGCCCGACGGGCACGATCGCCACGAACCGCCGCGCGTCGTCGCGGGCGGCCCGGATCCGCCCGACGAGGTCCTCGGCGAAGCGCGTGTAGAACTCGCGGGCGTCGTCGACGAGCGCGATCCGGAAGTCCGGGTTCGGATGCTCGGTCAGCTCCTCGCGGCGGATGCGCCGGGCGCGCTCGCACGCGGCCCGGTCGCGGAACGGCAGGAACGGCGCGAGGTCGAACGAGAACTCGTGCTCGGCGCCCATCAGCGGTTCGCCGGGCAGAGCTTGGCGTAGCGGCCGACGCAGACCTCCTTCCAGGAGACGAAGTCGTCGGCGATCACGGTGTCGGCGATGTTGTCCTTCCGGATCGTCTGCGGCTTGAGGAAGATGGTCGGCACCTTCGTGGTGCCGGTGTCGGCCGTGGCCGTGACCCCGGTCGGCTTCTCGCCGCGGGCGACCTGGACGGCGAGGTTGGCGGCCTTCGTCGCCTGGTCCTTGATCGAGAAGTAGACCGTCATCGACTGCTCGCCCGCCAGCAGGTGCTGGAGCGCGCCGGCCGTCGCGTCGAGCCCGGTGGTGGGGATGCTGGGGAGCTTGCGAGCCTTGAGCGCGGAGATCGTCGAGTTGGCGATCGTGTCGTTGGCGGCGAGCACGCCGTCGACCTTGTTGCTGCTCTTCTGAAGCAGCTGCTCGAAGATCGTCAGCGCCTGCTGGCCGTCCCACTGGGGGACCGCCTGCTGGCCGACCTTCGTGAACTCGCCGGCCGCGAACTTCGGCGCGAGCACCTCGTTGTAGCCCGTCTTGAGGTCGGTCGCGAAGGAGTCGGTCGGCGCCCCGTCGAGGATCGCGACGGCCGGCTTCTTCTTCCCGGCCTTCGCGAGGTCCTCCACGAGGCCCTTGCCCTGCAGCCGTCCCGCCTCCGTCGCGTCGCCGGAGACGTAGTAGTCCGCGTTGGCCTTCAGCGTGAGGCGGTCGTAGTCGATCATCGTCACGCCCTTGGACTTGGCGTCCGCGATGATCGCGGCGCCGCTGCCCGCGTCGAGGTTCGTGAGGACGATGACCTTCGCCCCGTCGGTTATGGCCTGCTCCGCCTGCGTGCGCTGATTCGCCGGATCGCCCTGGGCGTTCTTGATCGAGAAGTCCGAGCTCGACAGGCCGGCCGCCTTGAACGCCTCGCCGAAGAAGCGCCGGTCGGCCTTCTCCCAGCGGTCCGACGACTTCGTGTCAGGGAGCAGCACCGCGATCTTGCCCTTGAGCTGCTTTGCGCTGCCCTGCGCCGCAGGCTTCTTGTCGTCGCCCCCGCATGCGCCGAGGCCGATCGCCACCACGACACACACCAGCACCGCCGTCGATCGCCGCATCGAGTCTCCCCTCCGAACGTCAGATGGTGCACTGTTAACACGGCGGCAGGGCGCCGTCAAAGCACCGAGGGAGAAAGACCGCTGGCTGTCACCATCACCGCGCTCGAGACCTCCGACGTCCGCTTCCCGACGTCGGAGCTGCTCGACGGGTCCGACGCGGTCAACGTCGATCCCGACTACTCCGCCGCGTACGCGATCCTGCGCACCGACGCCGGCGACGGGCTCGAGGGCCACGGCTTCGCGTTCACGACCGGCCGCGGCACCGAGGTCCAGGTCGCGGCGATCGACGCGATGGCGCCGCTCGTGGTCGGGCTCGACCTCGACGGGGTGCTGGCCGACACCGCGGCCTTCTCGCGCCGCCTCACCGGCGACAGCCAGCTGCGCTGGCTGGGGCCCGAGAAGGGCGTCGTCCACATGGCCGCCGCGGCGGTGCTCAACGCGGTCTGGGACCTGTACGCCAAGCGCGAGGGCGTGCCGCTGTGGCAGCTGCTGGCGCGCATGTCCCCCGAGCAGATCGTGGCGCTGGTCGACTTCCGCTACCTGACGGACGCGCTCACCCCGCTGGAGGCGCTGGCGCTGCTGCGCGAGCGCGAGCCGGGGCGCGCCGAGCGCGAGCGCGCGCTGCTGGCCGACGGGCTGCCGGCCTACACGACCTCGCCGGGCTGGCTGGGCTACGACGACGACAAGCTCCGCTCGCTGATCGCGGAGGCGCTCGACGAGGGCTTCACGCACGTCAAGCTGAAGGTCGGCGCCGACCTCGAGGACGACGTCCGCCGCTGCACGATCGCGCGCGAGGCGCTCGGCGACGCGGCGCAGCTGAGCCTCGACGCCAACCAGGCCTGGGACGTCGACGGCGCGATCGCCTCGATGGAGCGCCTGGCGCCGATGGGCATCACCTGGATCGAGGAGCCCACGAGCCCCGACGACGTGCTGGGCCACGCCGCGATCGCGCGCGCGGTCGCGCCGGTCGCGGTCGCCACCGGCGAGCACGCGCAGAACCGCGTGATCTTCAAGCAGCTGCTTCAGGCCCACGCGATCGGCGTCTGCCAGATCGACGCCTGCCGGCTCGCCGGGGTCAACGAGGTCGTCGCGGTCCTCCTGCTGGCGGCCAAGTTCGGCGTCACCGTGTGTCCGCACGCCGGTGGCGTCGGGTTGTGCGAGCTCGTCCAGCACCTGGCCGCGTTCGACGTCGTCGCCGTCGGCGGCGAGCGCGAGGACCGCGTGGTCGAGTACGTCGACCACCTGCACGAGCATTTCGTCGACCCGTGCGTGGTCGAGCGCGCGCGCTACCGCGCGCCGCTGCGCCCGGGCTACAGCAGCGAGATGCGCCCCGAGTCCCTGCGGCGCCACGCCTTCCCCGGGGGCGCAGTCTGGAACGGCGACAGATGAGCGACCTGACCGGGCTGAGGGCCCTCGTGACGGGAGGTGCATCGGGCATCGGCGAGGCGACCGCGCGGCTGCTGCAGTCGCGCGGAGCGAGCGTCGCGGTGCTCGACCTGGACACCGGCGGCGTCGAGTCGCCGTTCGTCGCCGTGCGCGCCGACGTGACCGACGACGACGCGGTCCGCCGCGCGGTGGCGGAGGCGGTCGGCCGGCTCGGCGGGCTCGACATCCTCGTCAACAACGCCGGGATCGGCGCAGCGGGCACGGTCGAGGACAACGCGGACGACGAGTGGCGCCGGGTCTTCGACGTCAACGTGCTGGGCATGGCCCGCGTCGCGCGCGCCGCGCTGCCGCACCTGCGCGAGTCCGAGCACGCCGCGATCGTCAACATCTCCTCGGTCGCCGCCACCGCGGGGCTGCCTCAGCGCGCCCTTTACAGCGCGACCAAGGGCGCGGTGCTGTCGATGACGCTGGCGATGGCGGCCGACCATGTCGGTGAGGGCATCCGCGTCAACTGCGTCACCCCGGGCACCGCCGACACGCCCTGGGTGCAGCGACTGCTCGCGGCCGCCGACGACCCCGACGCCGAGCGCGCCGGGCTCGAGGCCCGCCAGCCGATGGGGCGGTTGGTCAGCGCCTCCGAGGTGGCCGAGGCGATCGTCTACCTGGCCGACCCGGCGTCGGCGTCGACGACCGGGACGGTGCTCGCCGTCGACGGCGGCATGCAGGGCCTGCGGCTACGCCCCGAGTGACGGCTTCACGATCGAGCGCCGGTAACGTTGGCGGACCGTGTCGCACGGCCTGCAAGTCACCCGGCAGGGCTCGCCCACAGCGCTGAGGCGGAGGGCGTCGGCTGCTCCTCCGGCCACGCTCCACTCGTCGTTCATGGAGCTGCACCGCGGCGCCGGCAACCGGGCGGTCGCGGACCTGTTCCGCCGCGCGCTGCAGCGGGACGTCGGCTGGAAGGACGCCTCGACACAGGGTCATGCGTGGAACCTCGACGAGCGCAGCGTCGGGAAGATCCGCCGCATCCCCCTCGAGGGGTTGAGCGAGGGCCTGGGCGAGAACCGGGTCTGGGACGTCAAGGCCAAGAAGTGGCGCGTGGTGTCGGAGTCCCCGGAGATCCCGGTGCTCTCGTCCGAGTCCGCCAAGGGCAAGGCGATCGTGCTCGTGCCCGACGGGCTCGACGCGAAGAAGAAGATCGAGGTCCTCGTGTTCCTGCACGGGTTCACCGAGTACGGCGGTCGCCCCTACGCCGGCTGGCGAACGCTCACCGACCCGCCGAAAGGGATGAAACGGGAGGAGACCGAGCGGCTCAAGCGCCTTCGTCAGGGCGCCGACCCGCAGGACTCGGCACCGGTACGCGACGTGGCGCTCGACCAGGCCGAGCAGCAGCTCGAGGAGAGCGGCGACACGCAACTGGTGATCGTGCTTCCGCAGGGCGGGCTGCACTCGCAGTTCGGGAAGGACGGGGATCAGAACTTCGACGCCGGCCCTTACGTCGCGGAGATCGTGTCCCGCCTCCTGACCGAGAAGCGGTGGAGGGACGCCGGCGGCAAGCCCGTGACCACCGCCCCCACGGTCTCGCGCATCGACATGGCCGGGCACAGCGGCGCGGGCGCGACGCTCGCGCACATGGCGGACGCCAAGCAGCCGAGCTCGGCTCTCACCGGCGACCTGGTGATCTACGACGCGATCAACCGCGGCCAGCTCTCCTCCTTCGTGACGTGGGCCGGCAAGCGCCTGGACGCGGACCTCGCCGTGCTGACGGGCACGGCGACCGACGACCAGAAGTTCGAGTACCTGCGGGGCGCGCAGAAGCTGCGGGGCTACACCACCGACTCGTACATCAGCGCCTACATCGAGCTGGACGACGCGATCGGCCGCTGGTTCACCCGCAACCGCGCCAAGCTCGGCGCGTGGGCGCCCTGTCTGCGCGCCAACTACACCATGGAATACGTCGACGTCGCCCACGAGGAGCTCATGCGCGGCTCCAAGGCCGGGCAGGCACGCCCCGCCGGGACGGGCACGATCCTCGACGCCATCAAGGGCCTCCACCCCGCGCTCCTCACCTCGACCACGACGTGCCCGGCGATGCCGAAGCCGCTGTCCCAGCGGTTCAGGGAGAGGAAGCTGCAAGAGGAAAGGGAGCGGGACGAGCAGCGGAAGGCGGCGAAGAACCGCAAGCCGCGCTGAGCACTACGGGCCCGGAGTTCCGAGCGTGAGTTCGCCGAGCAGGCGCCGGACGCGCTCGACGATTTCGTCGCGGATGCGCCGCACGCCGGCGAGGTCGGCGTCGGCGGGGTCGTCGAGGTCCCAGTCCTCGTAGCGCTTGCCCGGATAGATGGGGCACGCGTCGCCGCAGCCCATCGTGACCACCACATCCGCCGCCGCAATGAACTCGTCGGTGAGCGGCTTGGGAAACTCGCGCGCGAGGTCGACGCCGAGCTCAGCCATCGCCGCGACGACCTTCAGGTTGAGTTGGTCGGCCGGTGCGCTGCCGGCGGAGCGAACGCGTACGCGACCCCTCGCGTAGTGGTCGAGCAGCGCGGCGGCCATCTGGCTGCGGCCGGCGTTGTGGACGCAGACGAACAGGACTTCGGGCATCTCGCAACAGGATAAGCATTGACATCGCTCACTTCAATCGATATATGTAGATTGATGGCGATCGATCTGGAGCTCGCTCCCAAGCAGAAGCGCGCGGCGGGCGAACGGTGTTGCGAGCCCGTGGTCTATCCCGACGTCGAGCGGGCGCACGCCGCCCGCATGGCTGAGGTCGCCAAGGCGCTCGGGGACCCGATCAGGCTCCAGCTCGTCGACGTGCTGCGCAGGCACGCCGGCAACGTCTGCGTGTGCGAGCTCGTCCCGCTCTTCGACATCGCCCAGCCCACGCTCTCGCACCACCTCAAGAAGCTCCGCGAGGCCGGCATCGTCGACTCCGAGCGCCAGGGCCTGTGGGCCTACTACTACGTCCTCCCCGACGCCCTCCAGGAGCTGTCTACATGGCTGAAGTGACCTCCCCCGACATCCGCGAGACGGTTCGCGAGCGCTACGCGGCCGCCGCCCGGCAGGCCACGGACAGCGGCGGGTGCTGCGGCTCGGAGCCCGAGAGCTCGTGCTGCGGCCCGGTCGACGTCGCGACCGAGCCGTTCGGCGCCGCCCTCTACGGCACCGAGGCCGCCGACGCTCCCGAGGCCGCGATCGCCGCGTCACTCGGCTGCGGCGTTCCCACCGCCGTCGCCGACCTGCACCCGGGTGAGACCGTCCTCGACCTCGGGTCGGGTGCCGGCGCCGACGTCCTCATCAGCGCCCGCCGCGTCGGAGCGAGCGGCAAGGCCATCGGCCTCGACATGACCGACGAGATGCTCGCGCTCGCCCGCGCCAACGCCGCGGCCGCCGGCGTCGAGAACGTCGAGTTCCTCAAGGGCTACCTCGAGGAGATCCCGCTCCCCGATGCGTCGGTCGACGTCGTCATCTCCAACTGCGTGATCAACCTCGCCGCGGACAAGCGCGTCGTGCTCGCCGAGGCCGCGCGCGTGCTGAAGCCCGGCGGACGGTTCGCCGTCTCCGACGTGATCGCCGACGACGGCATGGACGCCGCCACCCGCGCGGACATGCAGCAGTGGACGGGCTGCATCGCCGGCGCGCTCACCGCGGCGGAGTTTCGCGCGGCGCTCACGGCGGCCGGCCTGGTCGACGTCGAGCTCCGGCCGACGCACCGCGTCCACGAGCACGCCGGCTCGGCGATCATCCGCGCGCGCAAGCCGCAAGCCGTGTGAGCGTCACGATCCCGTAACCAGCGCCGCCTAGCCTCCGGCGGGATGCTCGAGCGACGCACCTTCATCGTGCGCGTGCACGCGCCCGCCGGCCTCCCGATCGTCGAGGACGTCTCGACCGGCGAGCAGGTCCGGTTGCCCGACCTCGCCGCCATCGCCGACGAGATCGAGCGCCGGCTCGACGGCGCCGGCGACGACACGCCGCCGGAGCACCGCGAACCGGCGTGACGATTGCGTAATCGCCCTGGCCTAGCTTGCGCGGCCATGACGCCAGCCGACGAGGGAGGCCGAGACATGACTGCGGGCGCGAGCATTGTGAGGAGCATCCGACCGGTCCTGATCGGCCTCGCGGCCGCGATCCTGCTGGTCGCGGTTCCGGGAACGGCGCGGGGAGCGAGCACGAACGGCAGGATCGCGTTCGCCAGCGACCGCGGCGCCGGCGACCTCGACATCTACTCGATGAACGCCGACGGCACGGGCCAGACGCAGCTCACGAACGCGGCCGGGGACGACACCTATCCGGTCTGGTCACCGACCGGCGCGCAGATCCTGTTCACCAGCGCGCGCAACGGCAGCTTCGACATCTTCCGCATGCAGGCGTCGGGCGGGAGCGTGACGCAGATGACGGCCGGTCCGGACTCCGACATCGAGCCCACCTGGTCGCCCGACGCGAGCAGGATCGCGTTCGTGAGTGACCGCAGCGGCAGCCTGCAGATCCACCGGAGCAACTCCAACGGCACCGGCTCTGTCGAGCAGCTCACGTTCACGTCCGGGTTCAACGTCGATCCCGTGTGGTCGGCCAACGGCAAGATCGTCTTCACGAGCAGCCGTGACGGCAACGAGGAGATCTACGTCATGAACGCGGACGGCAGCAACCCGACGCGGCTGACGAACGACCCGGCGCGCGATTACGGCCCCTACTGGTCACCGGACGGGTCCAGGATCGCGTTCCAGAGCGAGCGTGACGGCAACTCCGAGATCTATGCGATGGACCCCAACGGCGCGGCTCTGACGCGGCTGACGAACGACCCGGCGGTCGACTCGAGCCCGGCGTGGTCGCCGGACGGGTCGAAGATCGCCTTTCACACCAACCGCGACGGGCAGTTCGAGATCTACGCGACGGACCCGGACGGGAGCGCCACGGCGCGGTTGACGAACAACCCGGCCCTGGACAAGTTCCCCGACTGGCAGCCCGTGGCCGCCGGCGGGGTCGACACCGACCCGCCGACGCTGACCCTCCCGCCGGACATGACGGTGGACGCGACGTCGCCGGCCGGCGCCACGGTGAGCTACTCCGTGACGGCCGTCGACGCGGTCGACCCGTCGCCCGTCGTGCGCTGCTCGCCGGCGTCCGGGTCCACCTTCCCGATCGGCGTGACGCCCGTGAGGTGCACGGCGACCGACCGGGCGGGCAACGTCGGCGGCGGCTCGTTCTCCGTGAAGGTGCGCAACGCGACGGAGCAGCTCGCGCGACTCGTGCAAGCCGTCGCGACAGGCCTCGGCTTGCCGCCGCGGTTGGAGCAGCGACTCGTGGCCTACGCCATGGACTTCAAGCCGCCGACCACCCCGCTGCAGCGGCAGTTCGTCTGCCTCCGGTTGACGCAGTTCGAATTGGCCATCAAGTACCTCCCCCCGCAGATCATTCCCACCGCGGAACGCGACGCCTGGGTCGCGGCCGTGGACCGGATCAGAGCCGTGCTCCCCTGCTGACGGCGTCGCGCGTTGCGTCGCGCGGCGCGCTGGGGGACGATGGCTCCGGTGACGGGCCTCTCCCAGACCGCGCCGCGGCAGCGCATTCCTCGCCCCGATGTGACCAGACGGGTTCGCGGCGCGCTCGAGCGCGGATCGGTGTTGATGCTGGCCGAAGCCGGCTCCGGCAAGACGCTGGCGCTCGAGGAAGCCCTGGGCGGCTGGTGGACGGCCGCCTGGGTGCGCTGCGGTGAGACGGACCGCGACCCGGGTCATCTCATGGGAAGTGTGCTGGTGGCCGTGCGGCGCGCCGTGCCGGGTGCGGTGGATGTGCTGGCGGAGCGCCTGACGGCCGGCGTGGGCGCCGTCGACCCGCTGCCGGCGCTTCGTGATCTCGCCGCGGAGCTCGAGTCGCTCCTGGTCGAGCCGTTGGTCGTCGTGCTGGACGATGCCGAGCGGCTCCACGGCTCCACTGGCGCGGTGGCGCTGGTCGCGGAGCTGCTCGGCGCGCGCTCGCGGCTTCGCGTGGCGGTCGCCTCGCGCCGGGAGCTTCCACTGAAGATGGCGAAGCGCCAGGCAAGCGGCGAGCTGACGGTGCTGCGCAGCGACGATCTTGCCTTCACGGCGCAGGAATGCGCCAGGTTCCTCTCGCTGCGACTGGATCGCGAGCCGCTGCCCGAGGAGGTGACGAGCGCGATGGAGGCCACCGCCGGGTGGCCGCTCGGGCTCGAGCTGGGCGCTGCGAGCGGCGAGCCGCTCCTGCGCGGCCACGCGTCGCGGCGGGCGACGTTCGAGTACCTCGCGGAGGAGGTGCTGGCAGGCATCGAACCCAGGTTGCGCGAGCAGGTGCTGGAGTCGAGCGTGGCGCCCGAGCTCTCGCCGCCGATGATCGAGTCGCTGGCCCTGCCCGACGACTTCGTCGAGCAGGTCCAGCGCAGCGGGCTGTTCCTCCGGCGGCTCGAGCCCGCGAGCGACGCCTACACCTACCATCCCCTGTTCTTGGAGTTCCTGCGCGACCGGCTCCGCCGCTCGTGTCCGGATGCCCGTCTGTGGCGCCTGCACGGACTGGTCGGGGCCGGGCTGAGCGCGGCCGGGCGGCCCGCGGACTCCGTCGATCACTGGCTCCGGGCGTGCGAGTGGCCGCAGGCGATCGCGGCGATGACCCGCGCCGGGCCCGAGCTGCGCCGCACCTCTCCCGCGACGCTACGCGGATGGCTCGACCGCCTCCCACCGGCGCTGCGCCGCGAGCCGGCGTGCCGGTTGATGGAGGGTCAGCTCGCCTCGAACGAGGGCGACTACGAACACGCCATCCCGCTGCTGCGCGAAGCCGTCGCGGCCCGCAACGCCCACGACGTCGAGGGCGACTGGGCGGCCCGCTGGGCCCTGAGCGCCGTGCTCTTCTCGACCGGGGACTTCGAGGAGATGGACCGCCTCGCCGACGGCTGGGACGACGTCGAGCCGGACGCCGCTCCCCTCGGCGCCCTCGGCACGGCCTTCTTCCGCGCGTGCGGCTACGCCGCGGCGGGTCGAGGCGAGGAGGCCGAGGCGCTCGCGGAGCGCATCGCCGCGACGCGCGTGGGATCGCTCTTCGCTCCCGCGCTGCGGACCGGCGCGCGGGCGGTCACGGAGACGGCCGCCGGACGGATCGACATCGCGATCGAGCGGCTCGAGGGGGCCGTGGCCGAGTTGGATCTGGCCGACCCCACCGGCATGCAGCTCGGCACGGCGGCCACCCTCGCACTGATCCAGATGGACATCGGCGAGTACGACGGCGCCCTGCGCACGTGGGCGCGGACGAGCGCCGCCGCGCGCGCGTTCGGCGTGTCCTGGGTCGCCAGGCAGGCCGAGTTCGAGCGCGCGCTGGTCTTCGCCCTGCAGGGCAGGCGCGTCGACGCAGAACTCGCGCTCGACCGAGCCGGACCCCACCTGGGAACGGGCTGGCGCGACCTGACTCTCCACAAGGCCCGCGCGGCGACCGCGGCGCTCCGCAACGACGCGGGGGAGGCGCTAGCGGCCGCCGAGCGCGCGCTGGCGCTGGCGGGTCGCTCTCCGACCGGCTTCCGGGTCGCGGCCGCGGTCGAGCTGGCGCCGGTGCTCGAGGCGAGCGGCGCCGGGCGCCGCGCAGGCGAGGTCGTCGACGACGTGCTGGCGATCGTCGACCGCCAGTTCCCCGGGAGTCACGGCTCCTACCTCCGCGCTCGCCTGCTGGCGGCTCGGGCATGGCTGCAGGAACGCGATGGGCATGGCCGCGCAGCCGAGGACGATGTCGGGCGCTGTTTCGCCGAGGCCGGCGACGCGGCCCGGCACGTGCTGCGTCGCGAGTGGCCGAGGCTCGAGCCGATCGTCTGGCGGGCGCTCGAGCGGGGCCTCGTCGAGCCCGCCACCGCGATTCGCGAGCTCCGGGCCGGGCTGCCCGGCGCCGCGGCGCTCGTGCATCTCACCCGCCACCCCCTCCCCGCCGTCCGGCAGGCGGCGATCGGCGCGGCCACGGCGTCGGGTCATCCCGACGCGATCCGCACCGTCGAACAGCTCAGCCGCGAGGACGACCCCCTGCTCGCCGCGACGGCGACCGACGCGCTGAAGCGCCTGCGCGACCACCCTCCCCCGCTCTCCTTCACGCTGTTGGGCGGCTTCTCGGTCATGCGTGGCAGCTGGCGCGCGGATGATGCGGCATGGGAGCGGCGCGTCGCGCAGCGGTTGGTGCGGTTCCTCCTGTTGCACCGGGATCGCCCCGTGAGCGAGGACGAGATCCTCGACGCGTTCTGGAAGGACCGGGACGTGGAGAGCGCCCGCCGGAGTCTCCGGGTCGCGGTGTCACGGGCGCGCTCCGTCCTGGACGTGCCCGGGGCGACGAGCGTGATCGTGGTCGCGGACAGGATGTACCGCCTGCGGCTGCGCGCGGGAGATGCCGTCGACGTCGACGAGTTCGAGGCGGCCGCGACGGCGGCATGGGGGGAGCGCGGGAGCGCGCGGGTTCGCCTGCTGGAGCGTGCGGCGGCGGCATGGGGCGGCGAGCCGCTGCCCGAGGAGCGCTATTCGGACTGGTCGCTCGGCTGGAGCGCGCGGCTCATCGACCTCCGCGCCGCCGTCCTGACCGCGCTGGCCGACAGCTGCCTCGAGCGCGGGGACCTGATCGGCGCGGGCCTGCGCGCCCGCGAGCTCGTCGGCCTGGACCCCCTCCATGAAGGCGGTCAGCGCCGGCTGATGGTGGCGTACGCGCGGGCAGGTCAGCGCAGCCAGGCGCTGCGTCAGTTCCTCGAGTGCCGCCGCGCGCTGGTCGAGAAGCTCGGCGTCGAGCCCGCGGCGGAGACGGCGCGCCTGCACGAGCGAATCCTCGCCGGCGAGCCGGTGTGAGCTACTCGCAGTCGTCGTCGGCCGCGGGCTCTGGCCGGGTCGCGTTGCGGAGCGCGATCAGCAGTTCTCGGAGTTGGTCGCGCTGCGGCTCGGTCAGGGCGGCGAACAGCGCGTCCTCGGCTTCGCGTTGCGCTTGCGCGGCGTTGGCGAGTCGGCGTCTGCCGGCCGGTGTGACGGTGACGTCGTGCCGGCGGCGGTCGGTGCCGCTGCGCTTGCGCTCGATCAGCCCGTCGGCCTCGAGCGGGTTGAGCATGGTCACGAGGATGCTGTGGTCGATCGCCATGGTCTCGCCGAGCTCCCGCTGGCCGATCGGCCCTCGGTCGGCGAGGAGGTCGAGGATCTGGAACTGGCGCGGCTTGAGATCGTGCGTGGTCAGCGCGTCACGCAGCCGGCCCATGGCCTCCTGACCCAGCAACGCCAGTAGGAAACCGGCGCTGGAGCCGAGTTCCTCGACGACGCTGCCTCCAGTTCGAGGGGTGGTGGAAGCCATGCTCAGAGCGTACCTGCGGGAAGCGGAGTTCTCGCCATAGCATCTATGTTACTCGATCGTTGATAGAGCTATATCATCTGGTATGGTCAGCGACCGAAGCTCCCAACTGCCGCACCGAGCCCAAGGAGTGCCTCCATGAGCAACGACACCGTCCCCGTCACCCGCGCCGCCGGCGGTCTTGCCACCGGCACGTGGCGCCTCGACCCGTCGCGATCGAGCGTCGAGTTCCACGTGCCCCACTTCTATGGCCTCATGACCGTCAAGGGCCGCTTCGACCGCTACCGGAGCAGTCTGGATCTGTCGGGCCGCCCGGCGGTCGAGCTCGTCATCGACGCCGACAGCCTCGACACCAAGGTCAAGCCGCGCGACAAGCACCTGCGCTCAGACGACTTCTTCGACGTCGTCAACCACCCGCAGGTCCGCTTCGCGGCCGACGCCGCCACGCTGGATGGCAACACGCTCACGGCGCGCGGCCGGCTGCACGCCGCCGGCAAGGACATCCCGCTCGACGTCGACGCCACCATCACCCCGGTCGGCGACAGGTTCGAGCTCGAGGCCACCGCGCTCGTCGACCAGCGCGAGCTCGGCATGCTCTGGAGCCCGCTGGGCATCACGCGCGCCCCGAGCAGGCTGATCGTCCGTGGCCGCCTCGTCCGCGCGGAGGATCAGTCATGAGGGCCATCACCTGGAACGAGGTCGGCGACCAGCCTGCGCTGCGCGACGACCTGCCCGAACCCACGCCGGGCGCCGGCGAGGTGCTCGTACGCGTGCACGCCTCGTCGGTCAACCCCGTCGACAACGCAATCGTCGCCGGGCTGATGAAGGACATGGTTCCCCACGAGTTCCCGATCACCCTCGGCCGCGACTTCGCCGGCGTCGTCGAGCAGGTAGGCGCCGACGTGACCGCCGTCTCAGCCGGAGATGACGTCTTCGGGTTCGTCCCGGCGATGGGCCCGGCCGTTCACGCCGGGAGCTGGGCCGAGTCGATCGTCGTCCCCCAGGCCGGCCTCACCCGCACGCCCGACGGCGTCGACACCGCCACGGCCGGCGCCGCCCCGCTGGCCGCCGTCACCGCCACGCTGTGCGTCGACGCGCTCGACCTCTCCCAAGGAGAGACGGTGCTGATCGTCGGCGCCACCGGCGGCGTCGGCAGCGCCGCCGCCCAGCTCGCCGCCGCCGCCGGCGCGACCGTCATCGCTCCCGCGCTGCCCGAGGACGAGCAGCACCTGCGCGGGCTCGGCGTCGCCGAGATCCTGCCGCGCGACGGAGACATCGTCGCGGCCGTCCGCGAGCGCCTCCCCGATGGCGTCGACGCGATCGTCGACCTCGTCAACTATGCGCCCGGCACCTACGACGCCGCACTCAAGGACGGCGGCCGCGTCTCATCGGCGACGGGTGCCGCCGGCGAGGGCCCCGGTCGCACCAACGTCATGGCCACGCCATCTCCCGAGCTCCTCGACCGCATCGCGCGGCGCCTCGCCGACGGAACGCTCAAGGTCCCGATCCAGCAGACGTACGACCTCGCGCAAGCGCCCGACGCACTGCAGGCGCTCGGCACCGACCACACCCTGGGCAAGCTCGCGCTTCGCGTCGCCGTCCCGGAGACGCCGCAATGACAGCGCCGGCCCAACCCCGGTTCCCTCGCACAGAATCGTCTCGCGCACCGTGCACGGGCGATCCTCACAACACTCGCCTCGACGCCGACGCGCCGATCCCGCCACCGGCGCCCTCCGCGATCGCCTCGACCGACGCGACGATCTCCTCGACGGGCCTTCTCCGGGCTGGCTGCCTCTCCCCAGAACGGAGGATCGCGTCCACGAGTTCGAGCGCCTCAGCGAGCCCGTCCTTGCGCCCGCGCTCGTAGTGGGAGGCCTCGCGCTGGTGTTGGCTACAGGCGCCGGCGTAACCGGACGCGGCGTTGAAGTGGTGGACGAGCTTGGCGGGACGCGACCAACCTCTGCGTCCCGCGCGCGTCTCTATCCAAGTGTGCGGCAAGTGCAACAGCTCAAACCGCCGGGGGCCGATAGGGGGGAAATGCAGGCGACCGCCCTTTCTCCCCGTTCGCTGCGACTCCCCTCGCGGCTGCTTCGCGCTGCCCCCGATGAGCGGCTGGTCGCTGCGCTGCGACGGGGTGACGAGAAGGCGTTCGAGGAGATCTACGACCGCCACCACCGGCCGCTGCTGGGCTTCTGCCGACACATGCTGGGCTCGCACGAGGAGGCCGAGGACGCCCTCCAGCACGTGTTCGTCTCGGCACACCGCCATCTGTGCCAAGGGGGCGCCCACATCAATCTCAAGCCCTGGCTGTACACGATCGCACGCAACCGCTGCCTGTCGGTGCTGCGAGCTCGGCGAGAGACACTCGCTCTGGACGACGTGCACGAAGCGAGCAGCGAGGGTCTCGCGGTCGCGGACGAGGTCGAGCTCGGTGAGGAGCTCAAGGAGATGCTCGGCGACATCGCCCGCCTGCCCGACGACCAGCGAGCGGCGCTGGTGCTCGCCGAGCTCGGTGACCTCTCCCAGCAGGAGATCGCGGCCACCCTCGACGTCCGGACCGACAAGGTGAAGGCACTGATCTTCCAGGCCCGCGAGGCGCTGGCCGGGTGGCGGCAGGCGCGTGTCGTGAGCTGCCGTGAGATCTGCGAACAGCTCGCGACGCTGAATGGGAGCGCGCTGCGTCGCGCCCCGATCCGCCGCCACGTCGCGCTGTGCCCGGCGTGCGCGGGCTTCGAGGTGGAGGTCCAGCGCCAACGCGCGGCGTACTCGCTGCTGCTCCCCGTGATCCCGAGCGTGGCGCTCAAGCACAGCGTGCTCACCGCCGCGCTCTCGGCCGGCCACGGCGCCGCGGCGGCGAGCGCCGGTGGTGCGGCGGCGGCGGGTGTGGCCGGCGCCGGCGCCGGCGCCTCGGGGCTCACCGTCAAGGCGCTCATGGTCGCCGCGCTGGCGGTCGGCGCGGGCGGCGGCGTGGTCACCGTTCGCGAGCTCGATCAGCCAAGACCGGTCAGGCGCTCCGCGGCGAAGCCGCCCGCACGCACGCCCGCGGCCGCTGCCGTGGCGGTGCGTGTGTTCAGCCCGCCGGCCGGAGAACGCCGTCTTGGGATCGTTGCGGGGTCGCAGCAGCGCGCCGCGAAGTTCGACACTCTCGGGCGCGCGACC
>JAXDGC010000480.1:0-7600 GCA_034665245.1 Solirubrobacteraceae bacterium
CGTGTCGTGCACCTGCAGGTCGTCACCCGCGCCCACGGCATGGAACAACCGTTCGTGGACCGTCGGCATGAGCTTGCGGTGCTTGCCGAGGAACCCTCCGGGCCCGAAGTAGGCGAGGGTGTTCCAGAGGCTGCCGGGGCGCTGTGAGTCGCGCTCGTTGACCCCGATCGCCAGGTAGAGGTCGCGCTCGCGGCAGACCGCGGCGAGCCGGTCGAGCATCGGGCCGGGCACGTCGACGCTGCTCGCCCACATGCGCTCCCACAGCTCGTCGAACGCCCCGTTCCACGGGTTCGTCGAACCTGCCCATGAGCCCGACGGGTACAGCGAGACGAAGCACTCGGGGAGGACCGCAAGCCGCGCACCCGCGTCGGCCGCGCCATGCAGCAGGCCCTCCGCCTTCTCGATCGTGCCCTCCACGTCCAGGATGACCGGCGTAGCCTGAATCGCGGCTACCCGAACCGTGTCGAAGGACGTCATCAAGGACTCTCCCGTGGTCGTGGGTGAAGAACGCCGACCCTACCTCCCGCTCCCGATCGAGACGAGCCGGCTGCGGCTGCGCTTTCTCGTCCCCGGAGACCTCGCCGCGCTGCACGCCATCCAGTCGCGCCCTGACGTCGCTCGCTGGCTGTACGCGGATACGCGACCGAGGCGTCCGCGGCCGTGCTCGCGCTGGCCTTCGAGACCTATGACCTGCATCGCGTCTACGGGCGTCTTGAGCCGCGCAATGCGGCCTCCGCGCGGGTGCTGGAGAAGATCGGGATGCGCCAGGAGGCGCACCTGATCGAGAACGAGTGGGTCAAGGACGAGTGGCAGAGCGAGGCCGTCTACGCGCTGCTCGCCCGCGAGTGGCACGCCATAGTAGGTTCCGCTCCGTGACACGGCGATCACTGGTACTCGCCATCGCGTTCCTGGCCGTCGCCGCCGCTCCGGCGCGTGCCGCCGGACCGTCGCCCGGCGCCGCCGACATCGGTGACCCGCTGTTCCCCGGGCTCGGCAACGGCGGCTATGACGTCCAGCACTACGACCTGGACCTGCGCTACGCGACCAGCGCGCCGTCGCAGCCGATCGACGGCACGGTCACGATCCTCGCCCGGGCGACGCAGGCGCTCTCGCGCTTCAACCTCGACTTCGCCGGTCAGAGCGTCGGCGGTGTGACGGTCGACGGCAGGCCCGCACAGTGGCGTCGCGACGGCGAGGAGCTCGTCATCACGCCGCGGCGTTGGCTGCACGACCGCGAGCGCTTCCTGGTTCGCGTCACGCACTTCACCGCGGTGCCCACGGAGGTGGGCGACGACCCGTCGTCCTTCGCGCTGTTCATCCACCAGGACGGGTCCGCGACTGCCGGGCAGCCGAACGTCGAGCACTTCGTCTACCCCTCCAACGACCACCCGCGCGACAAGGCGAGCTTCACGTTCCGCTTCGACGTGCCCGCGGGGACGACCGCGGTCGCCAACGGCGTGCCGCTGGGTCGTTGGACCCGCCATGGCCGGACCACCTGGCTCTACGTGCAGCGCCAGCCGATGGCCACCGAGCTGACGCAGCTGGCGGTCGGCAACCTCGAGTTCACCTCGCCCGGCCGCCGGCCCGGCGTGCTGCTGCGCGACGTGACGCCGCCCGCGATCACGGCGGCGATGCGGCCGCACCTCGCGCTCGGGCCGGCGCAGCTCGACTGGATGGAGGCGCGCGTGGGGCGCTATCCGTTCGACTCCTACGGCACCCTGATCATCAGGGCGGACCTCGGCTTCGCCCTCGAGACCCAGACGCTGTCGCTGTTCGACACCTCCTGGTTCGACGCGCCGCAGGGCCTCTGGGACCCGGTGATGGTCCACGAGCTGTCGCATATGTGGTTCGGCGACAGCGTCGCGCCGTACTCGTGGAGCGACCTCTGGCTCAACGAGGGCCACGCGAGCTGGTACGAGTTCACCTACGCCGCCGAGAACGGCTTCCTCGCGGACGACACCGACAACTACCCGGACACTCCCGGCACCGCCGACTTCGACGACTACATGCGCTTGGTCTACCGGCACAGCGACCAGTGGCGCCACGACTGGGGCCCGGTCGCGCTCCCCAAGACCGACACGCTGTTCAGCATCAACGTCTACTCCGGCGGCGCGCTCGCGCTCTACGCGCTCCGGCAGCGCGTCGGCGATGCGACGTTCCAGCGCATCGAGCGCGCCTGGGTCGCGCGCTACCGCGACAGGTCAGCCGGCACCGACGACTTCATCGCCCTCGCCTCGCACGTCGCGCACCGCGACCTGACGGGGTTCCTGCGCGCGTGGCTCTACGGCGATCGCACGCCGCCGATGCCCGGTCACCCGGACTGGACCTCCGATCCGGTTCAGCAGTCGGCGCCGCACGCGCGAGCGCTCGCGCCGGCGCGGTTCCCACGGCGCTGACCGCCGGCTGGGGTCGCGAGACCTCCCGGCGTGGCATCCTCCACGGCGGATCGCACCGCGGACGACGGAGGGGTAGATGGCGGGTCTGATGAGGCGTTCGATTCTGGTCGCGCTGGCGGGGGCAGCGCTGCTGGCCGCGCCGGCGGCGGCGTCGCGCGGCGGGGGCCATGACGATGGCGGGCTGCGGAAGATCAAGCACTTCGTCGTCATCTACGAGGAGAACCATTCGTTCGACAACCTCTACGGGGGCTGGGAGCGCGTCGACGGCCTCCGCGACGCCGATCGCGCTCACACGAGACAGGTCAACCAGGCCGGCGAGCGGTACCGCTGCCTGCTGCAGAACGACGTGAACCTGACCTCGCCGCCGCTGTCCGTGCGGTGCACCAACCGGGCGCCGGCGTTCGACAGCCACTTCAGGAACCAGCCGTTCCAGATCGACGACTACATCGCGCCGGAGGACACGACCTGCCCGGTGCCGGGCGGCGCGTTCGCACCGAACGGCGTGCTCAAGGGCGCCGGCCGGCCGGGCGGCTGCACGCGCGACCTCGTGCACCGCTTCTACCAGGAGCAGTATCAGCTCAACGGCGGCAGGCAGAACCGCTACGTGACCGGCTCCGACGCCGTCGGGCTGACGATGGGCACCTACGACACCAGCCGCCTGCCGATCTACGAGTACCTGCACGGGCGCGGGCATCCGCGGTACGCGATCTCGGACCGCTTCTTCCAGAGCGCCTTCGGCGGCTCGTTCCTCAATCACCAGTGGCTCGTCGCCGCGGCGACGCCGAAATTCGACGGCGCGCCGACGGACGGGGGGGCGACCGACCTCCACTCCCAGGTCGACGCGAACGGCATGCCGAACACCTATCCGCTCTACACGCCGACCTCGAAGGTCGTCGACGGAGCGCTCACGGTGCCGTGCGCGCCCCACCCCACGGGGCTCGCGTGCGGCGACTTCGCGGTCAACACCATCCAGCCGACGTACCAGCCCTTCCAGCCGGGCACGGTGCCGGCGAAGCAGCTCCCGCCGCAGTCAGGGCCGACGATCGGCGACCGGCTGAGCGAGAAGCGCGTCGACTGGGCCTGGTACTCAGGGGGCTGGTCGAACGCCAACGGCGACATCGGCGCACCGGGCTGGACGAACGGCACCACCCCGGGAACCTGCACCGACCCGCAAACGGCGGCGGGCGCGGCCTACCCGAACTGCCCGAACAATCTCTTCCAGTACCACCACCAGCCGCTCAACTACTACAAGTCATTCGCCCCGGGCACCACGGCGCGGAAGCGGCACCTGCGTGACGAGGAGGAGTTCAAGGCGCTCGCGCAGGACTCGCGCCGCCACTGCCGCCTCAAGTCCGTGAGCCTGATCAAGCCGATCGGCGCCGAGAACGAGCACCCGGGCTACGCCAGCGAGCACAGCGGGTCCGACCACCTGGTGCAGTTGCTGCGGGCGGTCCAGCGGTCCGACTGTGCCAAGGACACGATGGTCATCGTCACGTATGACGAGTTCGGCGGCCAGTGGGACCACGTGCCGCCTCCGGGCCAGGGCGCGACGACGCCGGGCCCGCACGACAACATGGGTCCCTCGACGAGGATCCCGGCGCTCACGCTCGCGCCGGGCCTGCGCCGGCCGTTCACGGTGGACCATGCCTCGCACGACACGACGTCGATCATGGCCACGCTCGAGAACCGGTTCCACCTGGATCGGGTGGCCACGCGCGACGGGCGCGTCCAGGACCTCTCGACGGTGTTCGGGGGAGGCCGCTGAAGCCGCGGAGCGCTGTCAGGAAACCAGCGCGTCCCCGATGACGCGATAGGCCTTGCGGTTGAACGCGAGGCCGATGTGGCTGCCCGAGACCTCCACGTTGCGTGCATACGGCACGCAGCAGGCCTCCCACCACACGACGCCGTCCTCCTTCGTGTAGACGGAGGTCAGCGGCACCGAGGCGGGGAACTCGCCGCTGAAGTCGTGCGTGAAGCGGCAGCGGCAGGTGTCGGTGAAGCAGCCGTTGCGCGCCACCCGATCGGTCGTCTGCACGTGCACCCAGCGCACCGCGGCGATCGCGGCGCGGGTCGGGATCGAGATGTCGAACGCCGTGTCGAGCCCGGCGCCCAGCGAGATCACGCGCGAGACGAGATCGGGGCGGCGATGGCCGAGCGCCTTGGCGAAGTGGCCGCCGCGGCTGTGGCCGATCAGGGCGATCTGCCGGCCGGCCTCGCCGGCGATCCGCTCCGCCCGCGCCTCGAGCGCGTCGAGCGAGCGGTCCGAGCAGTCGACGTTGCAGGCGATGCCGGAGCGGTGCGGCGCGTGGCGCATGCGCTCGAGCCAGCCGGCCATCACCGACATCGACGAGTCCCCGGCCAGGAAGCCCGGGATCAGCAGCACCGGCCCGCCGTCGCCGCGGGGCACGCCCCTGCCCGTGAACACCGGGTCGATCATCAGGCGCCCGAGCTCGCCCTGCCAGCGCAGCTCGGCGCCGTGGCGCCCCCACCAGCGGCGCGGCGCATCGGGTGGCGCGGACGGGGGAGGGGTCGGGTCGAAGGCCTGCGCCACGCCGCACTTCCTACCAGCTGGGGCGGCGACGCAACCCCGGGTCAGCGAAGGGACGGTCCGCCGACTGGCGCGCCGCGTAGCGGGGCAGCGTGAAGGCATGCAGATCCCCAAGGACCAGATCCTCGACCTCCTGCGCTCGCGCGGCGAGGACGACAAGGCCGCACAGGCCGACTCCGAGCTGCCCGATCAGGTGGACACGGAGGAGCACCGCAGCATCCTCGAGCGCCTGGGGATCGACCCCCAGGACTTGATCGGCAAGCTCGGGGGCGGCGCCGCCGGCGACATCGGCAAAAAGCTCGGGTTCTGAGGCACGCGGCGGCCGCCAGGCCGCCCCGCGTACCATGTGACCCGCAGACGCCGTGGTGGGCGTAGCTCAGTTGGTAGAGCTCCTGGTTGTGGTCCAGGCGGTCGCGGGTTCGAGTCCCGTCGCTCACCTCTTGCAGGCGGACGGACGCTGAACTCCGCGCTCGCCCTCGCGGCGGCGTTGCTCGTCGCGGCCGGCGTGCTGAGCCCCCGGCAGGCGCGCGATGCGCCCGGCGACCTCGGGCCGACCGTCGCGTTCCTGGCGGCGCTGCTCGTGCTCGCCGACGGGTGCCGGCGCGCCGGCCTGTTCGAGGCCGTCGGCGCGGCGATGGCCGTCCGCGCCCGCGGCGAGCCCCGGCGGCTCCTGGCCCTGGTGTTCGCCGCCGCGGCCGGGACCACCGCGGTGCTGAGCCTCGACGCCAGGGTGGTACTGGTCACTCCTCGGCCGCGCAGCCAGTTCATCGTCGACCACGCTCCCTGCCGCGTGCTGCTCGTTTGGCGCGCGCCCTAGGGTTCCCCGATCTCACGAACCCCAGGAGGAATCGGATCGATGGCCGAAGGTCTCGCGGGCAGGACGTTGTTCATCACGGGCGGGAGCCGCGGCATCGGCCTCGCGATCGCGCTGCGCGCCGCGCGTGACGGCGCCAACGTCGCCCTGCTGGCGAAGACCGCCGAGCCGCACCCGAAGCTGCCGGGCACGATCTACACGGCCGCGGAGGAGATCGAGGCGGCGGGCGGGACCGCGCTGCCGATCGTCGGCGACGTGCGCGACCCCGACTCGGTCGCGGGCGCGGTCGAGCAGGCCGCGGAGCGCTTCGGCGGCATCGACATCCTCGTCAACAACGCGAGCGCGATCTCGCTGACGCCGATCGAGCAGACGGAGCCCAAGCGCTACGACCTGATGCAGAACATCAACGTGCGCGGCAGCTTCCTCTCCATCCGCGCCTGCATCCCGCACCTCAAGCAGTCGAGCAACGGCCACATCCTCTCGCTGTCCCCGCCGCTCAATCTCGAGCCGCGCTGGCTCGGCGGCCACGCCGCCTACACGCTCTCGAAGTACGGCATGACCCTGCTCACGCTCGGGGCGGCCGAAGAGCTGCGCGAGGCCGGCGTCGCGGCCAACACCCTGTGGCCGCGCACGATCATCGCGACCGCGGCGGTGCAGAACCTGCTCGGCGGCGACGAGTCGATGGGCAAGGCGCGGAGGCCCGAGATCTACGCCGACTCCGCGTACCTGATCCTCACGCAGCCGGCGCGCGAGTACACCGGCCGGACGCTGATCGACGACGAGGTGCTCGCCGAGGCCGGGATCACCGACCTCGAGCCCTACCGGGCCGGCCCCGGCGGCGGCGAGCTGATCGGCGACCTGTTCGTGGACGACGCGCCGCTGCGCGCCTGATCACGCGGCCCCGCGCCCGGCGGCGCTGAACGAGCTGAGCACGGTCGAGGCGACCGCGCCCGGGTCGGGGTCGTCGTGGACCTCGATCCGCTCGACCCACTTGATCCACTGGAAGCCGCGGCGGCCGGGCGCGACGAGCCGGCACGGCGCGCCGTGGCGGTGGGCGAGCGGCTCGCCGCCGACGTGCGTGGCCAGCAGCAGGCCGCGGGCGTCGTCGAGGCCGAAGCTCCAGCGGTAGCCCGTCCGCGAGATCACGCGCACGTGGCGGGCGCTCGCCTGCACGCCGGCCTCCTCGAGCAGCCGGCCGAGGCGCACGCCACCCCAGCGCTGCGTGGTCGAGAAGCCGCCGGTGCAGTCGAGTGTCGCGGTCAGCTCGTCACCGCGGGCCAGCTCCGCGGCGCTCAGCGTGAGCTCGCGCCGTACCCGCCCGGAGACCGAGAGCGGGGCCGAGCGCGGGCGCGGATGGTCCGAGACCCACGACGTCGACGGGAAGTCGTTGCCGGTGAACGAGCCCGCGTCGTAGGAGCCGGTGAAGCGGCGCTCGGCGCCCGGCAGCCCGAGCGCGCGCTGGAGCGGTCGCTGCAGCTGCCAGGCGGCGAGCGCTCCCGCGCCGACGGCGGCCGCGGTCAGGAACTGGCGGCGGTCGGCGAGGTCGCGGCGCCGCGGGCGCTTCGCCCGCGCGAGCGCGTGCGTGAGCACGAGCGCCGCGAGCGCGCCGCCCAGCGCGCCGTGCCACACGAGCAGCGTGTAGCCGCCGAGGCTCAGGCTCCCGGCGTTCGACCACACGAGGCCGGTCGCGAGCACCACGGCGACCAATCCCAGCGCGGCCGCGCTCGCCGGTGCAAGGCGCGGCAGCACGCGGCGGAGCTTGACCACGAGCACGAGCGCCAGGCTCGCCCCCGCGATCGCATGCCCGGCGAAGACCCACGTCGAGCCCGGCGCGCCGGCGAA
>JAXDGC010000481.1:0-7383 GCA_034665245.1 Solirubrobacteraceae bacterium
CGCCGAGCCGTTCGGATTCTGCCCGGGGGCGTAGCGGAACGTGACCTGGCCGCCGGCCTCGAGCTCGTCGAGCACGGGGTCGGGCGCCCAGTAGCGCCCGGTGGTGTGCTTGACGGGGATCGAGAGCCGCTCGCCGGGCGTGCACTCGCCCGTCCACGCCGTGGCCGCGCTCGCCACCGTCACGCCGACCTGGCGGCAGAGGAAGCGCAGGCTCGTGTTCGGCAGCAGCGCGCCCGGCAGCAGCCCCGCCTCGCAGAGCACCTGGAAGCCGTTGCAGATGCCGAGCACCGGGCCGCCCGCGCGAGCGAAGCGCTCGACCTCCTCCATCACCGGCGCGAAGCGGGCGATCGCGCCGACCCGCAGGTAGTCGCCGTAGGAGAAGCCGCCGGGGACGATGATCGCGTCGGCGCCGCGGAGGTCGTGGTCTGCGTACCAGAGCAGCTCGGCGTCACCGACCCGCCGCGCCGCCTGCAGCGCGTCCACCTCGTCACAGGAGCCGGGGAAGCGGACGACGCCGATCCTCACTGGATCTCGTAGTCCTCAATGAGGGGGTTGGTCAGCAGGCGCTCGCACATCTCGGGCAGCCGCGAGGGATCCTCGACGTCGAGCTCGACCAGGCGCCCGACGTGCACGTTGGCCACGCCCTCGAACCCGAGCGCCGGCAGCGCGCGCTCGACCGTCTGGCCCTGGGGGTCGAGGATGCCCGCCTTCGGCCGGATCAGGACGCGCGCCCTCACCGCTGCGCGCCGACCCGCTCCAGCCACGCGGAGAACGGCTCGCCCGCCAGCAGCTCGTAGGCCCGCACGTAGCGCTCGCGCGTCTGGGCGACGACGTCGTCGGGGATCGCGGGCGCCGGCGGCGTCTTGTCCCAGCCCGTGCCGGCGGCCCAGTCGCGCACGTACTGCTTGTCGAACGAGGCCTGGCCACGGCCCGGCTCGTACTCGTCGGCGGGCCAGAAGCGCGAGGAGTCCGGCGTGCAGACCTCGTCACCGAGCACGAGCGTGCCCTCGGGGTCGAGCCCGAACTCGAACTTCGTGTCGGCGAGGATCACGCCGCGCTCGCGCGCGTGGTCGGCGATCGCGCCGTAGACGGCCAGCGAGACGTCGCGCACGCGCTCGGCCAGCGCCCGGTCGCCGATCAGCTCGACGGTCGCCTCGAAGTCGATCGCCTCGTCGTGACCCTCGTCCGCCTTGGTCGACGGCGTGTAGAGCGGCTCCGGGAGCCGGTCGGACTCGCGCAGGCCCTCGGGCAGTTGCAAGCCGGAGACCGTGCCGGTGCGCTGGTAGTCCTTCCAGCCGGAGCCGGACAGGTAGCCGCGCACGACGCACTCGACCGGGAGCATCTCCAGGCGCTGCACGCGCAGCGCGCGGCCCCGGAAGTCCTCCGGCACGCCGTCGGTGGCGGAGACGAAGTGGTTCGGGACGATCTGCCCCGTGAGGTCGAACCAGAGCACGGACAGGCCGGTCAGCACGCGGCCTTTGTCCGGAATCGGCGTCGGATGCACGACGTCGTAGGTCGAGATGCGGTCGGAGGCGACCATCAGCAGGTCGTCCCCGAGGTCGTACATCTCGCGGACCTTGCCCTTGGCGAGCAGGGGAAGGTCGGGCGCGGTCGGGGTCACATAAGCGAGGCTAGCAACGGCCCCGGCCGGTTTCCGCCGTCAGGGCGAGAGCTCGTACGGAAAGTCCGTGAGGACCTCGCAGCCGTCGTCCGTGACGAGCAGCAGGTCCTCCAGCCGGACGCCCCCGAAGCCCTGGCGATAGCAGCCCGGCTCGACCGTCACGACGTCGCCGGCGATCAGCCGCTCGTCGGAGCGGCCGAGGTTCGGGCGCTCGTGGACCTCGAGGCCGACCCCGTGCCCGAGCCCGTGGTAGTAGCCCTCCGCCAGCACCGTGCCCTGCTCCTTGGTGCGGACCGTGGGCTGGCCCGCCGCCTCGAACGGCTCGCACGACAGGCCGTGAAGCTCGCGGCAGACCGCGCCGGGGCGGATCGCCGTCATCACGGCGTCGAGCGACGCGCGCGTGAGCTCCCAATACTCCCGCAGCTCGGCGGGCGGCGCCTCGCCGCCGGCCACGAACGTGCGCGTCATGTCGGCCCAGCAGCGCGAGGCCTTGTCGCGCGGCCAGATGTCGATCAGCACGACCTCGCCGCGCTCGATCGGCCCCGACCCCTCCTCGTGACCGTCGGCCGATTGCGCGCCGTGCGCGACGATCGCCGTGTCCGGCAGCTCGGCGTCACGCTCGGCGCACACCCGCTGCATCTCCTGGCGGACCTGCTCGCACGTCAGGCCGGCCGGCAGCTCGCGCAGCAGCTGCGTCGCGGCCGCCATCGCGGCGTCCGCCGCGACCTGGGCGCGGCGGATGCCGGCGAGCTGAGCGCCGGTCTTCACCCTCCGGCGCAGGTCGAACGCGTCGGCGTCGACGCGCAGCTCCACCTGCTCCTCGCGCAGCCGGTCGGCCCACGCGAGCGGGAAGTCGGGCGGCACGATCGCGTGCTCGAGCCCGATCTGGCGGCAGGCCCGCAGGTCGCACTCCATCTCGGCCTCGAGGAAGCCGACGCCCGCGTTGAGCAGATCGTCCATCCCGAGCTCGGCCGGGTCGATCACCTCGATGCCGAGGCCGAGGCTCTCGATGCGGTCTCGCTCGAGCACGCTGTTGACCGCGAAGCGGCGGTCGTCGACCTCGGCGTAGAGGAACGGGTCGATGATCTCGAGCGGGACCGCGTGGAAGAGGTCCGCGGAGGCCGAGGGCGCGGCGCGCAGGAGCAGCGGCTCGCTCATGCGGGCGCCGGCTCCAGGATCGCGTCGAGGCGCGCGAGCACCTCGGGGACGTGGCGCGTGAAGCGCCCGTAGTCGAAGAGGGCGTCGAGGTCGAGCCCGGCCGCGGCGGGCTCGCCGGCGAGCAGGTCGCGCAGCGGCGTCTGCGTGTCCCACGCCCGCTGGGCCGCCGATTGCACGATGCGGTAGGCGTCGTCGCGCGCCATCCCGCGCTCGACGAGCGCCAGCAGCACGGTCTGGGAGAACAGCGCGCCGCAGGTGAGGTCGAGGTTGCGCGCCATGCGGTCGGGGTGGACCGTCATCCCGCGTACGACGCGCAGCGCCAGGTGCTGCATGTAGTGGATGAGGATCGTCGCGTCGGGCAGGATCACGCGCTCCGCGCCGGAGTGCGAGATGTCGCGCTCGTGCCACAGCGCGACGTTCTCCGTTGCCGCCTGGGCGTAGCCGCGCAGCACGCGCGCGAGCCCGGTGATGCGCTCGGTGGTGATCGGGTTGCGCTTGTGCGGCATCGCGCTCGAGCCCTTCTGGCCGGCGCGGAAGGGCTCCTCGACCTCGCGCACCTCGGTGCGCTGGAGATGGCGGATCTCGGTCGCGAAGCGCTCGAGCCCGGCGCCGGCGAGCGCGATCGCGCCCAGCAGCTCAGCGTGGCGGTCGCGCGGCACGACCTGGGTCGAGACGTCCTCGGCGCGCAGGTCGAGGCGCTCGAGCACGCGCGCCTCGTAGGCCGGGTCATGCGCCGAGTAGGTGCCGACCGCGCCCGAGATCGCGCCGACGGCGGCCTGGGCGAAGGCGCGCTCGAGCCGCTCGGCGTTGCGGTGCGCCTCGAACGCGTAGCCCGCGAGCTTGAGCCCGAACGTGGTCGGCTCGGCGTGGACGCCGTGGGTGCGCCCGACGCACAGCGTGTCGGCGAACTCGCGCGCGCGCTCCGCCAGCGCGATGGCGAGCTCGCGCGCGCCGGCGAGGATCGGCTCGCCGGCCCGCCGCAGCTGCAGTGCGAGCGCGGTGTCGAGCACGTCGGAGGACGTGAGGCCGTAGTGGATCCAGCGCCCGGCCGGGCCGGCCGAGGCGGAGAGCACGTCGATGAAGGCGGCGACATCGTGGTCGGTGACCGCCTCTCGCTCGGCGACGGCCGCGACGGTGAACGTGGCGCTCCGGATCGCGTCGAGGTCCGCGGCGGTCGGGCCGTCCTCGAGCGCCTCCGCGGCGGCGACCTCGACGTCGCGCCACGCGGTCATGCGCGCCTCGTCCGTCCAGACGGCGCCGAGCTCGGGACGGGTGTAGCGCGCGATCACGCACGCAATCCTAGGGGCCGGCCCTACAGACCTCGCGCCCCCGCGCGCTCTTCCCTAGGCGTTGAGGATGCGCGCCGCGAGCACCGCGGCGTTCTTCGCGCTGTCCACCCCGACGCAGGCCACGGGCACGCCCGGGGGCATCTGGGCGATCGAGAGCAGGGCGTCGAGGCCGCCCGCGATCGACTTCGACGACGTCAGCGGGACGCCGATGACCGGCAGCTCGGTGTGCGCGGCGACGACGCCCGGCAGGGCGGCCGACAGGCCGGCGCCGGCGATGATCACGCGCAGGCCGCGCATCTTCGCGTTCTTCGCGTAGTCCGCGACCGTGTCGGGGTCGCGGTGGGCGGACATGACCCGGACCTCGTGGCCGATGCCGCGCTCGTCGAGCTCCTTCGCCGCGGCGTCCATCGCCGGCATGTCGCTCTTGGAGCCCATGACGATGCCGACGCGCGGGGCGTCGACGTCCATGCCCTCGAACTCGCTCTCGACCGCCGTCTGGGTCTGGAGCTCGGTCGGCGCGGGCCGCTCGCTCATGCGCGCGCGGCGTGCAGCGCGATGTCCGTTCGCAGCTGGCGCCCGTCGAACTCGATCATGTCGGCGGCAGCATACGCGGCGTCCCGGGCGGCACCGATGTCGGGCCCGAGCGCCGTCACATTGAGTACGCGGCCCCCGGCCGTCACGACCTCGCCGCCCGCCTCGGCCGTCCCGGCGTGGGTCACCTCGACGCCGGGGGGGACGCGGTCGAGGCCGCGGATCACGTCGCCCGAGGAGGAGGACTCGGGGTAGCCCGCGGAGGCGAGCACGACGGTCACCGCCGCGCGCTCGTCCCACTCGAGCTCGACGCCCTCCAGGCCGCCCGGCCGCGCTGCGCGCTGCAGCAGGTCGAGGAGGTCCGAGCGCAGGCGCGGGAGCACGGCCTGCGTCTCGGGGTCGCCGAAGCGCACGTTGAACTCGAGCACGCGCGGCCCGTCCTCGGTCAGCATCAGCCCGGCGTAGAGCACCCCCTGGAACGGCGTGCCGCGATCGCGCAGCTCGTCGAGCACCGGCTGGTGGACCGTCGCGACGATCTCCTCGAGCAGCGCCGGCCCGATCTCCCCCACCGGCGAGAACGCGCCCATGCCGCCCGTGTTGGGGCCGGTGTCGCCGTCGCCGATGCGCTTGAAGTCGCGCGCGGGCGCGAGCGGCAGGGCGCGCTCGCCGTCGCACAGGGCGAGCACGGACAGCTCGTCGCCGCGCAGCAGCTCCTCCACGAGCACCGGGTGGTCGCCGAAGCGTCGCTCCTCGAGCATCGCGACCAGCGCCGCGCGCGCCTCGGCCTCGTCCTGGGCGATCACGACGCCCTTGCCCGCCGCCAGGCCGTCGGCCTTGATCACGGTGGGGTAGGCGTCGCTCGCCTCGAGCCCCTCGGCGACCGTGCGCACGACCCAATGGCGGCCGGTCGGCACGCCGGCCGCCTCCATCATCTCCTTGGCGAAGAGCTTCGAGCCCTCGAGCCGCGCCGCCTCGCGCACCGGCCCGAAACAGGGCACGGCAGCGGCCCGCAGCGCGTCGATGAGGCCGCCCACGAGCGGCGCCTCGGGGCCGACCACCACGAGGTCCACGCCGGAGTCGATCGCCGCGCCGGTGACCGAGTCGGGATCGGCGACGTCGGCGTCGAGCGCCTCTGCCTCCGCCCGGATCCCGGCGTTACCGGGGACGCACAGCAGCTCGGGACGCTGCGGCGACCGCGCGAGCGCGCGGATCAGCGCGTGCTCGCGGCCGCCGCCGCCGACGACGAGGACCCGCATGGGGGAGCCGGCGGAGCTCAGAGCGACGCGATGAAGTCGTCGATCGGGATCGCCGCGAGCGACTCGTAGTGCGCGGTGCCGCGCGAGCCGAGCTCGAGCGAGACGCGCGCCATCGTCTTCTCGTCGGGCGCCTCGACGACGTTGATGAAGTCGAAGTGGCCGAGCGTGGCCCACTGCGCCTTGACGGTGGCCCCCAGCTGCTCGATCTCGTTGTTGACCTCGCGGATGCGGGCGGGGTTGTTGCGGACGGTCTGCACGCCTTCGGGCGTGAGCGTCGAGAGCATGATCCAGGTGGGCACGGGGTCTCCTCGGTGGGTTCGCTCAGGCGTGTCTACCCGATCCTTTCAGTACCGGTGGCGTGTTCCGGTCCTGAATGCATACTTCGCCGATGCCCAGACGCCGCCCGCACCTGCTCGGCGCCGCCGTCGGCGCGCTGCTGCTGCTCCCGGCCACGGCGCCGGCGGCCACGCTGACGCCGCTCAAGCCCTGCTACGTCACCTCCACCGACGAGGTCAGCAAGGAGGTCAGGCGCGAGCCGGTGGACTTCGGGGGCGGAGGGTTCGCGCCCGGCGGGCTCGTCGACCTCGCGTTCGACGGGAAGCTCCAGCGGACCGTCCAGGCCGACCCGGCGGGCAACCTCCCCGCCCAGGCGCTCGATGCGCCCTACCGGCGCAAGGGCCAGCGCGCGTTCAAGCTGACCGCGACCGACCGGGCCAATCCCGCGAACACGGTCGACGCGCTCTCGAACGTGACCGCGTTCGACGTGAGCATCCAGCCGTCGACCGCCGCGCCGTCGGATCGCGTGCGCTTCCGCGGCCGCGGGTTCACCGGGCCGGGGGCCGTCTACGGGCACTACCTCAACCGCGGTCGCGTCCGCAAGACCGTGAAGCTGGCCCGGCACCCCGGCGCGCCGTGCGGGACGTTCTCGGTCAGGCGGCGCCAGATCCCCGTTCGCAAGCCGCGCCTCGGGCAATGGCTGCTGCAGATCGATCAGCAGCGCAAGTACCACCGCGCGCCGGAGCGCGGGGCGATCCGCGTCATCATCCGCGTCGAGTCGGTGTTCACGCCCCCGCGCTGACCGGCTGGCCGACGGCGAACGTGAGCTCGCCGTCGGGCGTCGCGTCGACACGGACGTGGTCGCCGGCGGCGAAGTCGCCCTGGAGCAGGCTCCGCGCCAGCGGGTCGACGAGGTGGCGCTGGATGACGCGCTTGAGCGGCCGCGCGCCGTAGACCGGGTCATAGCCCAGCTTGCCGAGCTGGTCGCGGGCGGCGTCCGTGAGCTCCACGGAGACCCCGCGCTCAGCCACGCGCGCGATCAGCCGGCCGACCTGGATGTCGACGATGTGGCGCAGCTGCTCCTCGGTGAGCGAGTCGAACTCGATGATGTCGTCGAGCCGGTTGATGAACTCGGGCTTGAAGGTCAGCTCCGCGCCGTCGCGGCCGCCCGGGATGTTCGACGTCATGATCAGGACGCTGTTGCGGAAGTCGACGGTGCGACCCTGGCCGTCGGTCAGTCGCCCGTCGTCCA
>JAXDGC010000482.1:0-19626 GCA_034665245.1 Solirubrobacteraceae bacterium
ATCGTCGGTGTGCTGCTGACGCTCGTCTTCTACTGCACGCCGATCTTCTACTCGCTCACCAGCGTCCCCGAGCGCTACCGGACGCTGCTGCGGCTGAACCCCATGACCACGCTGGTGGAGAGCTACCGCGGCGTGCTCATGGGCACCGACTTCCCGTCGCCGGAGCGGCTGGCTGCGGTCACCCTCGGCAGCGCAGCGCTCGCGCTCGCCGGCTGGCTCGTGTTCCGCCGCGCCGAACCCCGTTTCGTGGACGAGCTGTGACCGCCGCCGGAGTGGTCCTCGAGGGCGTCTGGAAGTCCTATCCCCGCTACGAGCCGGGAGAGCGCACGCTGCGCGGGTTCGTCGCCCGCCGGCTCCCCGCCCTCGGCGGCCAGGAGCGGCGCTGGGCGCTGCGCGACGTCTCGCTCGCGGCGGAGCCGGGCGAGGCCGTCGGGGTCATCGGCGTCAACGGCGCCGGCAAGTCGACCCTGCTGCGACTGGCGTCCGGCCTCGGCCGCCCGACGAGCGGCCGCGTGGCCCTACCTGAGCGCACCGCGTCGGTGTTGAGCCTCGGCGACGCCTTCGACCTCACGCTGAGCGGGCGCGAGAACGCCCTGACCGCGACGCTGGTCGCCGGCGTGCGGCGCCGCGAGGCACAGCGCCGGCTCGACGACGTGATGGCCTTCGCCGAGCTCGAGGCCTTCGCCGACGCGCCGATGCGGACATACAGCGATGGCATGCGGCTGCGCCTCGCCTTCGGGGTGATCGCGCAGCTCGAGCCGGACGCGCTCCTGCTCGACGAGGTGATCGCCGTCGGTGACATGCGCTTCCAGGCCAAGTGCATGGAGCGCATCCGCGAGCTGCGCCGACAGGGGACCGCCGTGGTGTTCGCCTCCCACGACATCGACAAGGTCGCCGAGGAGTGCAGCAGCGCCGTCTGGTTGCAGGCGGGTGGCGTGCGCCTGACCGGCGACGCCGCGACCGTGGTGGGGGAGTACCGCGAGGCGATGCGCTCCGACACGGTCGAGCGGACCCCGGCGCCCGCCGGCGGGCCCGAGGGCTCGCTCGAGCTGCGCCGCAACCGCTTCGGCAGCCAGGAGCTCCAGATCGTGCGCGTCGAGGTGCTCGACCGCGACGGCGCGCCCACCCGCGAGGTCGCCACGGGCGACCCGCTGCGGATCGTGCTCGAGCTGCGCGGCGACCCTCCGGTCGAGCAGCCGATCATCGGCGTCGCCGTCCATCGGGTCGACGACGGCGTCGTCTGCTGGGACGTCAACACCGAGATGGACGGGGTGCGGCTGGGCAGTGTGGCGTCGCTCACGGTGGAGGTCGAGATCGACCGCGTCGACCTGATGCCGGGCGAGTACGCCATCGACCCCGGCGTCTACCGCGGTGACTGGTCCTACGCACTCGACTACCACTGGCAGGCGTATCCGCTGCGGGTGACCGGGCGGGGCGGGAGCGGGGTCGCGCGCCCGCCGCTGCATTGGAACGTGCGCGCGTGAGCGGCGAGATCACCGTCGTCGTCCCCACGCGCGACCGGGCCGCCCTGCTGGTGGACGCGTTGGCCAGCGTCGCGGCCCAGGAACGCCCGCCGGTGCGCACCCTCGTGATCGACGACTGCTCCGCCGAGCCGCCGATCGTGCCGGCCGGCGGCGGCACGGTCGAACTCGTGCGCCGACGCGTGGCGGGGGGCGTCTCCGCAGCGCGGAACGACGGGCTCGCGCGGGTCGAGACGGAGTGGGTCGCCTTCCTCGACGACGACGACATCTGGGCCCCGCCGAAGCTCGCCCGCCAGCTGGACGCGGCCGACACCTGGGAGGCCTCCTTCGTCTGGTGCGCCGTCGTCGTCGTCGACGAGCGGCGGCGGCCGATCGGCTTGGTCGCGGCCGCGGACCCGGCTTCGCTGCTGCCGCGGCTTGTTCGCACAAACGTGATCGGGAGCCCGTCGGCCGTGCTGGCCCGGACCGCCCTCGTACGGGCGGTGGGGGGGTTCGACGAGGAGCTCTCATTGCTGGCCGACTGGGACCTGTGGCTGCGGCTCGCGGCCGCGGCGCGCGGCGGCGCCAGCCGCGAGGTGCTCGTCGCCTATACGGAGCATGCGGGCAACATGACCGCGACGGCGCAGAGCGGGGTCGAGCGCGAGCTGGCTCAGATGGCCGAGAAGCACGCGGCGCTCGTCGGCGAGCACGGCGGGCGCCTCGGCGGCGCTGATCTCGAGCGCTGGCGGGTGGGCGCCGGCCGGCGCGCCGGCGGCAGGCTGGGCGCGGCGCGGGCGTACCTCGCGGCGGGTGTGCGTGAGCGTGATGCCGGCAGCCTCGCGCGCGCGCCGGCCGCGCTCCTCGGCGAGGGGCTTCAGGGCCGCCTGCGGGCACGCCGCGCGGCGGCCCGCGTGGGCGCCACCCCATGGCTCGACCCCTACCGCCGGCCGGAGAGCGCGACCGCCTCCACCGCCCCGGTCGCATAGGCGACGAGCCGCCCCGCGGCGACGTGCGGCGGATAGCGGCGCCGCAGCCCGTCGACGGCCAGCGGCGCGGCGCCGCGGGCGGCGAGCAGCGGCACCGCGACGGCGCCTCGGCTCAGGGCGTGACGGGTGATCAGCGCGCCGCGGGCGCGCTGGCGCGACCACTCGCGACGATCGCCGATCCACCGCCGCCGCGGCAGGACCCCGGCGCCCGGCACCCGCTCGTGCCGCACCACCAGGCCCTCGTCGAGCGCGCGCTCGGCGAGCTCGAGCGGCGCGGCGTATGGTCCGAAGCGGTCCAGGTCGGGCTGGAAGCCGTCGAGCTCGAGGTAGCGAGCACGGTTGACGGCGACGAACAGGAAGGGCCCGTCGATCGTCGGGTAGCGCTCAGGGTCGTTGAACCGTGCGCGCAGCACCGGCGCGTCCGAGGCCGACAGGGGACGGACGTTGACGCCGAAGACAATCGCGACGCGCTCGCCGTCGAGACACTCGGCGCAGGCCTCGAGCCACGCGCGGGTGGGAACCACCCGGGGCATCGGGATCACGACGTGATCGGAGGCGGCCGAGCGGACGAGGCCGTCGATCTCGGTCCAGTGCCCGCGTTGGCCGACGGCGCGGGCGATCTGCGTGTCGGTGTCGCGCACGAGGACGCTCTCGTCTCGATGATGCGCCGGCCCGAACGCGACGACCGGCAGCGGGTCGCTCGCGCTCGCCGGGCGCGGATGCCTCCGTGGCGCGCGGCGGGACGCGGCGCGGGTCTCGACACGCGCGCTCGCCTCGGCCACGGAGCGGTCCCAGCGGCCGTGCTCGGGCACGACCGGTCGCGGTCGTCCCGCACCGGCGAGCAACCCGAACGGCTCGGCGAACACACGAGGCCTCGGCAGCGGCTCGTCCGACTCGGCCACCACGACCGGCAGCCTGGGCTTCGCGGACCTGGGCGGGCGCGCAGGCGCACCGGCGCGCCTGCCGGCCGCGTAGGCTGCGGCCTGGGCGCCTTGGAAGCCGCGCAGCCATGGCCGCCGGAGCCGCGCGCGCTCGAGTCCGGCGAGCGCGGCCGCAGCGGTCGCGATCGCTCGTGGGCGCGCCGCCACCGGCGTCCACGCACGCAGCGCGATGGCGGCCGGCCGCAGTCCGCGGAACGGCCTGTCCGAGTCGAGCAGGCGCTGCAGGCCGGGACGCTGCGCGATCAGAAGAGCGTCGCCGCGGCCCTCCGCATAGGCGGCTGCGAGGCGCCGCGGCACGGCCAGGCTGAATTCGTGCGCGGCCACGGCGTCGGGCGCGTAGACGAGCTCGAGCCCAGCCTCCAGCGCGGTGAGGCCGAACAGCCAGTCCTCTCGGCGCAGCCGCCCCACGCCCTCGTCGAAGCCTCCGAGCGCGAGGAACGCGCTCCGGGGGATCGACAGATTGCCGCTGAGCATCCCCGTGAACGTGAGGCCGCCGGCGTCGCCCATGGCGTCGAAATGGTCGTGCCACCAGAGCGCGGCGGCCAGCTCGGCCAACCCGGGGTCGCGCGGGGCGGGCGGGCAGTACCCGACGACGGCACGCGGCCGGCCATCGTGGCGTGAGACGTGCCGGGCCACGAGATCGCTCTCCGGGACGAGGTCATCGTCGAGGAAGAGCTGGAGCTGCCCGCGCGCCGCGCGCGCGCCGAGGTTGCGGGCGGCCGCGGCACCCTTCCCACCCGCACGCAGGACGCGATCGCAGTCCGCGCCGCCGCGGCCGCTCGCGACGCCGGCCGGGACGCCGTCGTCGACGACGATCACCTCGAAGGCTCCCGCTTCACGCTGCGCCGCCAGCGCCGCGAGGCAGCGCGCGAGCGCGCGCGGGCGCCCGACCGTCGGCACCACGACAGACACCGACGGGGCGTCAACGGCCGCCCGCGATCGACCCGCCGGCGCGATCGCCGGTAGATCCAGGGGCGCGCGTCCCTCATCCGGTCCTACGGGCTGCTCGCGGCCGAGCTCGCGGCGGGCGGCCCGCCAGGCGCGCGGGCCCGCGAAGCCGCCTCGGAGGTAGTCCCACGCCACTCGCACGTGGCGCGACTGGGCCTTGCCCGCCAGCCGGCGCAGGACGGCCGAGCGATACTGGCGCCACAACCACAGCCAGCTGGCGGGCGCCGCGAGCTCGCCGTCTTCGATCAGCAGCTTGGTCATCACCGCCGAGAGGCCCACGCCGTATCCCCAGAAGGCGTGGTGCAGGGCGGTGGGATCGCGCCGGTGGCGGTGGAACACGTACGTCCCCGGGTCATAGACCACGCGGTGGCCCGCGGCCAGCAGCCGGTAGAGCACGTACATGTCGCCGCCCGACTGCGTCGGCGTGCCGGCGTCGAGCTCCCCGGGGAAGGGGTCGGCAAGGCCGGCGAGCACCGATCGGCGGAAGATCATGTTGGCGCCGGCACCGACGGCCCCCGCGTCGAGCGGCGAGATCGTCGTCCAGTCGAAGCGGCGGCGGCGCAGGCCACGGCTGAAGCCGCCCTCGAGCTCGAACCGCAGCTGTGCCGGCGACTCGAGCTCCCAGGCGAAGGCCGGTCCGGTCACCCCGGCGACAGAGGCGGCGGCGAAGAGCTCGTCGAGCTGCGCGAGCCATGTGACCGCGGGCACGCAGTCGTCGTCCGTGAACGCGACGAGGTCGCATCCCGCCGCGCGCACCCCGGCGGTGCGGGCGTGGTCGAGGCCGCGGCGGTCCTCGCGGACATAGATCGCTCCGGCGGCCTCGACGACCGCACGTGAATCCAGCGTGCCCGGGTCGTTGTCGACGACGATGAACTCGTCGGGCGGCGGGTCGAGGCGCCCGACGGCGTCCAGCAGCCCAGGGAGGTATGACGAGCGGCGATGGGTGCAGACGACCAGCGAGCAGGTAATCCGCCGATGGCCGGGCCGCGCCGCCATCCCCATCCGCGTCCGGAAGCGCTCGTACGCGCGCTCGTACGCGGCGACGTCATGACCCGGGGCCATCAGCGCGCGCGTGAAGCGGTCGGGATCCAGGAGCCGGCCCGGGCCCGGCGCCCAGAAGGCCGCGCAGGGTCGCCCGCGCACGGTCACGATGACCCGCCAGATGCGCGCCGCCGACCAGTCCACCGAAGGCGGTGCGGTGGTCTCGAGCACGACGGTGCGAGCCATCGCCGATGTCGACGGAGGTGAAGCCGGCACGGCGAGAGGGCACACGAGGAGCGCACTCTACGGTCGCTCCGTCGACCCTGGCGCCTGCCATCATGCGGCGGCTTGAGTGCCCAACGCCGAGACGAGAGCGGACATGCGCCGCGGATCGCCGTCATCATCCCGTGCCACGGTGAAGGCCGCCTGCTCGCGGAGGCGGTCGCCTCGGTCCAGGAGCCCGAGCCGGTTCACATCGTCGTCGTGGACGACGTGTCGCCCGACGAGGAGACCCGGCAGACCCTCTCAGAGCTCGAGGCGGCTGGGACTCATGTGCTGCGGCTCGAGAGCAACCGCGGCGTCGGCAGAGCGCGCATGGCGGCGCTCTCGTTGACGTCGTCGCGCTACGTCTTCCCGCTCGACGCCGACGACCTGGCCCTGCCGGGGATGCTTTCGACGATGGCCGACCGGCTCGACGCCGATCCCGGCCCCGTCGCGTGCGTGGGCGACGTCCTGGAGTTCGGCGACAGCGAGGTGGTCCGAGCGGTGCCGCAGTGGCTTGACCCGTACCGGGTCGCGTACACGAACGAGTACCCGGTCTCGGCCCTCTTCCGCCGCAGCGCGCTCGACGAGGTCGGCGGCTGGTATAGAGCCTGGACCGCACACCAGGGTTACGAGGACTGGCATCTCTGGATGAGCTTCGCCGAGCGGCGCTGGGGGATCGTGCACCTCGGGCCGGGGGTCATCGGCTATCGCCGGCGGCTGCACGGCTCGCGCCTCAACGCGGAGGCCAAGAGCCGGCACGCGGAGATCTACAGCGTGATGCGCGCGGATCACCCCGACCTGTTCGCCGCGCTCGCCGAGCACCGCCGCCGCTCGGACCTCTCGCTGCCGCGCAAGCTGCTCTACCCGGTGGTGTACGGCGCGCGCGCCGAGGTGCCGTTCGAGCGCCAGCTCAAGCCGTGGCTCGATCGATTGGGGATCTGGACGCTCGTGCGGCGCTAGCGCATCGCGACGAGACGGTCGCGGAGCCGGCTCGGCAGGACCTCGAGGTACACGTCCACGTCCTCGCGCCAGGCGATCAGCTCGACGGCGACAAGCGTCACCACGTACGCCACACACGCGAGCGGCAGCGCGTACAGGAGCGAGTCCCCGGCCAGCCAGGCGCAGGCGGTCATGACGACCGCGCCGGTGACGGGGCCGAGGAACACTCGCGCGTCGCTCACACGGCCGATCCGCCGGCGCGCGAGCACGAGGCTCGCGACGGCGAGCACCACCCCCGAGGCGAGCGAGGTGGCCGCCGCGCCGTCGGCGCCGTAGCGGGGAATCGCGAACAGGTTGCCGACGAGGTTGAGCACGACCACGACCCCGACGACGCGCGCGAACGTACCTGCGGCGTCGCGCGCCACGAAGGTCGTGCTGGCGAAGTTCTGGATGCCGTAGAGGGCGCTCGTGAGGCCGAGGAGCTGGAGTGGGAGCACCGTCTCGCGGAACGCCGGTCCGTACAGCAGGTCGATGAGTGGCCCGGCGAAGAGCACGAACACCAGGCCGATCGGCAGCAGGACCCCGTTCATGGCCTTGAGACCCAGCTCGTAGCCGCGGACGAGCCCGCCTTCCCCCGCCGCGAGGCGCTGCGCGCGCGCGAGCCACGGCAGCATCGCCGACGAGATCGCCCACGCCAGGAACTGCGTGCTCTCGACGAGCCGGTACGCCGCGGCGTACACCCCGACCTCCGCCTCGCCCGAGAGGAACGACAGCAGCGTCACGTCGAGCCGAAGCAGGAGGACGAACAGCAGGCCGGCGATGCCGATCGGCAGCCCGGAGCGCAACAGGGCACGCCAGCGATGCGGGTTGGCGCGATCGGATGCGATCCCGAGGCGCCGACCCGAGAGCACCGCGGTTGCAAGTCCGAGCAGGGCGCCGAGCGCGAACACCATCGCCGCGACCACGACCCCGAATCCGAGCTTGAGCAGCACGACCCCGACCACGGCGGTCGCCGTCCGCTGGCAGATCACCGACAGCGACACGAGGTCGAGCCGCTCGTGCGCCTGGAAGACCGCGTACCACGTCCGGCTGATCGCCTCCGTCGCCACGCCGGCTCCCACGAGCACGACCGCCGGGAGCGTGTCGTGCGAGAAGCTCCCGAGGCTCACGACCACGACGGCACCTGCGAGCAGCACCGTGCACGACGCGAGCTTGAGGCTGATGACGTCGGCCAGGAAGCGCCCGGCGCGCGAGCGATCGCGAGCCACCTCCCGAGCCGTGAGGTCGTCGGTGCCGAAGCCGGCGCAGAGCACGAGCGCGCCCGTGAGGCCGAGCGCGAACATGAACGCGCCGAAGCCCTCGCGGCCCAGCTCGCGCGCCATCGTGACGAAGAAGACGAGCGACGCCCCCTTGGCGACGACCTCGCCGCTGAGGCGCGCGAGCGCGTTGCGCGCGATCCGTTGCGAGCCGCTGCCGCTCACGCTCCGACTACGCTCTCGGCGTGACCTCGCTCGCCGCACGACCGCGATTGCCGCAGCGGGCGCTGCCGGATTCCGCGCCGCTGATCGTGCTCGGCGTGCTGCTGGTGCTGGCGGTCAGCGTCGGTCTCGCTGCCGGGCTGGGGTCGACCGGACCGCCGCTCGCGCTCGCGGCCGCCGGCGGGGCTGGTCTCCTGAGCGTGGTCGCACTCGCGCTCTGGAGTTATGACGCGGCGGTGGCCCTCGCGTTCCTGCTCCTGGGCTTCGTGCGCGTCGAGCCGGCGCCGGTCGACGGCGTGCTCGCGATCGTGATGGCGCTCGCGCTGGTCACAGGCCGCTTCGACCTCCGGAGCGCCCCGCTGTGGGCGAACGGCCTCGTCGCCCTGTTCCTCGCCGTCAACCTGCTCGCCTGCATGGAGGCGGTGAAGCCCGGCCGAGCGGCGTCCTTCATGAGCATCACCGTCTACCTCTGCCTGCTCGGGCTCTGGATCGCCGGGTACGTGCGGACGCAGCGGCGCGCCCGCATGGTGCTGATCCTGTGGCTCGGCGTCGCGGTCGTGTCGGCGGCGCTCTCGACGCTCGCCCTCTACGTCACGTTCCCGGGCTCGATCGAGTTCCACAAGCTGTACATCGATCGCGCGCAGGGCCTGTTCAAGGATCCCAACGTCTACGGCCCCTTCCTCGTGCCGACGGCGATCTTCGTGCTGCACGAGCTGCTCGAGCCACGTCTGCTCCGGGTCGGGCGGCTGCTGAAGCTGCTCGCGCTGATCGTCCTCGTACTGGGCGTCACCACCTCGTATTCGCGCGCGGCCTGGTTGAACCTCGGCGTGGGCGTGCTCGTGATGCTCGCGGTGCTGCCGCTGCGACGCGGCGGGGGCCGGCGGGCGGGCGCCCTGCTGCTGACGCTCGTGGCCGTCGCGGGCGCCGCCGGTGCGACCGTGGTCCTGACGGGATCGTCGTCCTTCCTCGAGCAGCGCGCCCATATCCAGACGTACGACACCGCGCGCTTCGGCGCTCAACGCAGCGGCATCAAGCTCGCGGAGAACCATCCGATCGGCATCGGGCCCGGGCAGTTCGAGTATCTCGCGCCGATCTCCGCGCACAGCACCTACGTGCGAGCGTTCGCCGAGGAGGGCGCCGCCGGCCTCGTCCTGCTCGGTGGCCTCCTGCTCGTGACGCTCCTGGTCGCCGTCCGCAACGTCATCCTGGGACGCGGCACCGCCGGGCTCAGCTCGACGGCGCTGCTCGCCGCCTGGTGTGGGCTGCTGGCGAACAGCGTCTTCGTCGACACGCTGCATTGGCGTCACCTGTGGATCCTCGCGGGCCTGATCTGGGCGGGCTCGATGCTGCCGCCCGCGGCGGCAGCTCAGGCGTCCTCGAGCACCGGAGCACGCAGGCCGACGTAGTACGGCGAGGCATCGCTCCGCGCACCGATGACGAGGACGCCGATCAGGTTGACCTCAAGCCGGTCGAGTACGTCGCGAGCGTCCATCACGTTGTCGACCGTGATGCGGTCGAGGCGCCCGACGTAGAGCAGGCTGTCCGCGCAGCGCGCGAGCGCCGGCGTGTCGGCGATGCCCAAGAGCGGGGGCGCGTCGACGATCACGTAGGTGTACTCGAGCGCGGCGATGGCGGCGAACACCGCCTCGAGCCCCTCACCGGTGAGGAGGCGCGCGGGATCCTCCGGCTTGCGACCGCTCGGCAGGACGTCGAGCCGGCCGTGGCGCCGGGAGGACCTCACCGGCGTGATCGATGCCCTGGTCCGGCGCAGGAGGCCGTTGGGCGGCGACGGCGTCGTCGCGTCGTCGAGCTCCTCGAGCAGCTCACTCAGCCCAGGCTCGGCGGGCGTATCGACGAGCTCATGCAGCGTCGGCCAGCGCAGGTCGGCGGAAACGAGGAGCGTACGGTGGCCCGCTTGCGCCAGTGTGCGCCCGAGCCGCGCCGCGACGGTGGTCTTGCCCTCGGCGTGCAGCGCGCTCGTGATGAGCATGACATGGGGGCCCGACTCGGCCGGCAGCGCGAAGCGCACGGACGTGCCGAGCGTCTGGTAGCTCTCGTACTCGATCCCCGTGATGCCGCGTCGCCCCCTCGAGAGGCGCCGGCGCACGTATGGGACCGTTCCCAGCAACGGCAGGTCCATGAGTCGGGTCAGCTCGCGCGTCCCGGTCACGCGCGGCACGAGCTGGTCGCTCGCCAGGGCGACGAGGACGCCGATGAAGAGACCGAGGAACAGCGCGATGACTCCGTTGCGCAGCGGCTTCGGCGAGCTGCGAGTGCCCGGCGGCGTAGCGCGCTGGGCGACCGCCAGGTCCATCCCGGCCCCGGCCAGCGAGACGCCGAGCTCCGAGAGCCGCTGCTGGATCGCCTGCTCCTGCTGTGAGGCGCCGGGCTGGCCGCGGACCTTGCTCAGCTCCTGGACCAGGCCGGCGCGGGCCTGCTCGTATTGCTTGCGGGTGACGTCGCGCTGGCGCTCGATGAAGGTGTCCGCCACCGCGTTGGCGATCTGGGCGGCCCTCTTCGCGTCGCCGGCCGTGGCGGTGACGAAGATGAGGTTCGCCTCGGGGTCGACGCTCGCCTCGAGCGCCGCCTGGACCGAACCCGGCGTCTCGCCGCTCACCCGCTTGGCGGCGGGATCCAGCACGTCGGAGGTCAGGAGCAGTTGCTCGATCGTCGAGAGCTCGCGCGTCAGCGCGTCCACGTTGACGGACTCATACGGGCCGGTGGTGACCTGCTTGACGATGCTGGCGGTGGCCTTGTAGCGGTCGGGCATCCACGACGACACCACGACGGCGCCGACCACCGCCGCCAGTCCGAGCAGGAGGATCAGCCAGACGCGGCGACGAAGCGCGTCGACGTAGCGGCGTGCCTCTACCGAGTCCTCTCCTCCGGGGCGGCGAAGCCTCCGTGGGACCGGCGTTTCGGGCGGGACGCGGGCATCCATTGCAGCTGAACGGTAGACGCTCGTCAGGCGAGGAGGTCGGAATAGACAGCGGCGAGGTCCTCGAGCATCCGCCCGCGCGTGAAGCGCGTCGTCACCCGGGAGCGGGCGGCGGCCCCGAGCTCGGCAGCCCGGGCCGGGTCCGAGAGCAGCCGGCCGATCGCCTTCGCCAGGGTCTCGGCGTCGCCTGGCGCGACGAGCAGGCCGGACTCCCCGTCACGCACCGCCTCGGCGACACCGCCGACCCGGGTCGCGACGATCGGCCGTGAAAGCGCCATCGCGTCCAGCACCACGTAGGGGAACGACTCTGCCCATGAGCTCGAGACGAAGATGTCGGCGCCTCGCAGCAATGCCGCGGTGTCGGAGACGAAGCCGAGGAACCGGACCGCCTTCGCCACGCCGAGCGCGCGCGCTCGGCCCTCGAGGCGCTCACGGTCGACGCCGGTGCCCGCGATCGCCAGCTGCGCCCCGGCGTGGACGGAGAGGACCTCGGGCAGCGCGTCGAGCAGCGTCTCGATGCCCTTTCCGGGCCGCAGCAATGACACGGTCGCGATGACGGGACCGCGGTCGCGCATGGCCGCGACCTCGGGCAGGACGGGCGTGTCCGCGGGCGGCCCGATCCCGTTGTACACGACGCGCGCGCGTCCGCCGGCGCCGAGGTCGAGCGCCAGCCGGCGCTCGGCCTCACACACGCAGACGACACGCGAGGCCAGGGGCGTCAGCGTCCTTTCGATCAACCCATACGCCCGCCGCTGCGCCCGGCTCTCGAAATAGCCCGCATGGGCGTAGCCGTGCGGGGTGTAGACGACCGGGATGCGGGGTGCCGGGAGCCGAGCGAGCCGCGCGACGGCGCCTGCCTTCGAGGAGTGCGCGTGCACGATGTCGGGACGGAGCGCGCGCACGGCGCGCACAAGCCCCGAGAGTGCACGAGCGTCGGCGCCGGGCGAGGGGGCGCGCACCAGCGGCAGCCTCACGACCGTGCCGGCCGGCGCGGAGGTCGTCAGCGGCGGTGCGGCGAGCGCGACGTCGAAGCCCAGGGCAGGCAATCCCTCGGCGAGGTCGCGCACGTGGCGGAACACGCCTCCGTCGGTGGGTTGGGTGACGAGGAGGACGCGAGGCATGGCGGGAGCGGCGGCGCATCCTAGCCCGCCGACTCGGACGTTCGTCTATGCCCTCAAGTCCCAGGGGCCGGATGCCGACGCCATACCTGCGTGGGTAAGGGGCAGTACGCACCGCGCATATCCGGATAAAGGCAAATCCACCGCGAGGTGGAGACGCAAAGCCAGGGGTCTCGCGAGTTCGAGACGGCCCAGCTGCCAAAGGAGCTCACGTGTACTCATTGTTCTCAGGGGCGCGCGCCCGTCTGTTCGTCCTCGCCGCGCTCACGGCCACCGCCATGGCCATCTCCGTCTCGTCCGCATCGGCCGCCACAGCCGACGCCGGCAGCGTCAACTTCATGCGCTCCGCCGAGGGCAGCTTCGACACCTTCACGTCGAGCCCGACCACCGCGCAGCAGGACTGGATGAAGGCGCATTACTGGCGCATGCGCGCCTACGCACCCTACTTCGATACGCGTCTCAGCTGGTCCTCGAAGGCGTGGTTCTATCAGAGCGCCTACGCGGTCTATCCCGGCAGCACCATCGACGTCCAGCACCCCGATTGGATCCTGCGCGACGCGGCCGGCAACAAGCTCTACATCCCCTTCGGCTGCTCCGCAGGCAAGTGCACCCAGTACGCCGCCGACATCGGCAACCCGGCCTTCCAGAAGTGGTGGATCGACCAGGCGCGCCTCCGGCTCGCCAAGGGCTACGCCGGCATCTACATCGATGACGTCAACCTCTACATGAAGGTCTCCAACGGCTCCGGGGCCGCCGTCAGTCCGATCGACCCGCGCACCGGCCTCGCCATGACCAGCGCGACGTGGCAGCGCTACCTCGGCGATCACATGCAGGGCGTTCGCGCCGCCTTCCCGGCGACCGAGATCGTCCACAACGCGATCTGGTTCGCCGGCGACACGACCGCCGACCAGCTGCGCGTCCACCGCGCCGCCACCCTGATCAACCTCGAGCGCGGCGTCAACGACGCGGGCGTCACGGGCGGGACCGGGAAATGGAGCTTCCAGAAGCTGATGGCCTTCGCCGACCATCGCCAGGCCGAAGGTCACGGGGTCGTCTTCGACGCCACCTCGAGCTCGGCAGCCGGCCGCCTCTACGGGCTCGCCGCCTACTTCCTGATCTCCTCGGGCCGTGACGGCCTCGGCAACGACCTCGGCGGCAAGCCCACGGACTGGTGGACGGGCTACGACGTCGACCTCGGTGCTCCGCTCGCCGGCCGCTACGCCTGGAACGGCCTCCTCCGGCGCGACTTCGAGCGCGGCTATACGCTCGTCAACGAGCCCGGCGCCGTGTCACGCACGGTTACGCTTCCGGCCGGCTCCCGTGACCTAACGGGCGCCTCGCAGACGAGCGTGACGCTGACTGCGGCATCCGGTGCGGTGTACGTCACCGCGGCGCCGCCCGTTGCCGCGGTGACCACGAATTTCACGGTCGCCCCAGCGCCCACGGTCACCCGTTCCGCGACGAAGGCGGCCGCTTCCTCCGCGACGGCCGTGCAGCCCGCGGCTGCCGCCCGACTCGCCTCGAAGCCGGCCGCGACCACCACGTTCACGCTGAAGGTCGCCGTCCTGCCGGTTGCCGGTGCCGCTCGACGGGCCGCCCGTCACGTGAAGATCTCGGGCCGCCTCCGAGGTGCCCGCTCCGGGCGCATGCGGATCGTGGTGAGCCGCCGTTCCGGCGGCGCCGTCCGCCGCGTGCTCCAGCGGACGACGAACGGCCGTTTCGCTCGCGTCCTGCCGCGCATGCATCCCGGCAAGTACAAGGTGACGGTGACCTATCGGCCCCGGTCGGCCGGCTCGGTCGCCAACGCCGCCCGCAGCTTCGCTGTCCCCGGCTAGGGGGCGACGAGGTCCGGCCGGGACGGAAGCGGCGTTCCCGCGAGGATCGCGGCAGGGGCGTCGTTCGTCAGCCAGTGTGTCTGCCTGACCACCCCGGGCAGGTGCCGCGCGGCGGCGTCCAGGCCGGCCTGCAGCCCGGGTGGGCGCGCGCCCGCCGCATGCGCGTCGGAGGCGAGCGAGTGCACGAGCCCATCGCGCAGCAGCTCGAGCGCGAACCATTGCGACGCCGGCCCGAAGCGGCCTTCGAGTGCGCCGGCGGTGATCGAGCAGAGGACGCCTGTCTCGACCATCTCACGCAGACGGCCGGGGCGGTCCTGGAAGACCGGCGAGCGCTCGGGATGTGCGAGGACGATCCCGTGCCCGCGGTCGAGCAACTCGCTGACCGTCCGCTCGAGACGATCTCCGGCCGGCTCGTGCGGGCTTTCGAGCAGGATGTGGTGTCCATGCCCGAGGGCCAGCTCCGACAGCGTCCCGTCGTCGAGCCGGGCAGCCTCTTCGAGCGCGATCTCGGCTCCGGTGCGCAGCTCGAGCTCGATCCCGGCTGCCGCGAGGAGCTCGGCCAATCGACTGGCGCCCGCGGTCACCGTCGCCGGCTCGGTGGGCCAGCGCGGGCTGCGGTGCGGGGTGGCGACGATCAGGCTCGTGCCGAGCGCGACGGCGGCGCGCGCGAGCGCAAGTGCCTCCGCGTCGCTGCTCGGCCCGTCGTCAACGCCGGGCAGGATGTGGCAGTGCAGATCGATCACCGCCGCCTCCGCTTGGCGCGTGTAGCCGGTGTCAGTACGCCCCGCGACCCGAGAGCACCACGGGGAGCGTGGCGAGCAGGATCTCGACGTCGCGCGCGAGGGACCAGCCGGCGACGTACTGATAGTCGAAGCGGATCATCTCCTGGAAGGGGATGGTCGAGCGCCCGGCGATCTGCCATGGGCCCGTCAGGCCCGGGCGCAGGTCGGCGCGACGCGCCTGCCAGGACTCCGTCAGGCTCTGCGCCTCGGCCATCACGAGCGGGCGTGGACCGACGAGGCTCATGTCGGCCTTGAGCACGTTGATGAGCTGCGGCGCCTCATCGAGCGACATACGCCGGATGACGCGGCCCACGCGGGTGATGCGGGCGTCGTCGCGGGACTTGACGATGGCGCCGTCCTCGCGCACCTCGACCGTGGCCTCGGTGTGCATGGACCGGAACTTGTAGAGCTTGAAGAACCGGCCGCCGCGCCCGGAGCGAGGCTGCGTGAACAGCACCGGGCCGCGGGAGTCGAGCTTGATGGCGATGGCGATCGCGAGCAGGCCCGGGGCCAGCACGAGCAGCATCAGACCCGCGCCGACGAGGTCGAGCGTCCGCTTGCTCAGCCGCGAGGGCGCCGAGAACACCGGGGCGTCGATCGAGAGCAGCGGCATCCCGCCGATCTGCTCGATCGAGCGCGCGCCGTCGAGGAACTCGAACAGGCGCGGGACGACGTCGACCGCCACGCCGGCGTCGCGGCAGACGCGCAGCGCGTGCAGCAGCTCCTCGTGGTGCGCGCGCGTGAAGGCGATCATGACGCGATCGACCTGGTCGAGCTCGACGAGGTCGCTCAGCGCCTTCAACCCGCCGAGGTACGGAAGCGAGGACGAGCCGTGCTCGCCGGCGCCGTCGTCGATGAAGCCCGTGAGCACCAGTCCCAGCTCGGGATGGTCGTGGATGCGTTCGGCGAGCCGCTCGGCCACCAGGCCGGAGCCGACGATGAGCGTGCGCTGGCGCAGCTTCGGGGCACGGTGGGCGGTGACACGGGCGCCCGAGCGCGCGAGCCCTGCGACCGTCCCGCAGGCGAGGGCGCCGAAGAACGCGCCGGCGGCGGGCCGTCCGAGGCTCATCGAGTCGAGCAGGGCGTACATCGGCCACGACGCGGCGAGACAGGTCAGCACGAGCTTGGGCGCCTCGCTGACGCCGCTCGCCCATACGCGCATGTCCTCCCTGGCGTACAGGCCGCACAGGAACCCGGCGACGGGCCAGGCCGCCGCGACGACGACGGCCAGCAGCAGCACCTGCCCGCTGGACGCGCGCGCGACGGCGCCCGCGAGGGCGCCGCTGGCCACGCCCGCAAGCACGTCGGCGACGAACAGGAGACGGCGAAGGTGATGGAAACGCTGACGCGCGGCATCCGAGCCGCGCGAGAGGAACTCCAGCTCCAGGGTTTCTGCGTGGACCGCCATCAGGCGCACTCCAGATGATTCAAGTTGGGTGCCGGCATCCGTACCTCCCGCTCGTCTGCCCTGTCTGCCCTGAAGTCCTGTAGATCAATCGCACGGTGTGTGGTGCACCCCTGCATCCTCTCCGTGGAAGCTGCCACCCTCCAGGCACTGTTGGGTAGGCGCACCGCACATGTAACCACGGAGTGGGGCAAAAGTTGGCTCGTACGTTTGTCGACCGGATGTCGAATTGGCTCCTGGCGTTGCCCGGCGCCCTCACAGTCGTGCTCGCTTTCCTCGCCGGAGGGTTCTTCGCGACCACGATCGGGCTCGCGGCCGGCCTCCTGTGTCTGCTGCTCGTCGCGCGGCTCACACTCGTAGATCGGCCATTTGCGGGTTGGAGTGGAGCGCTCGGGCTCACGGCCGGCTCGCTCGCACTCTTCGCCGCGTGGATCCTGCTGTCCTCCGGTTGGTCCGGTTCGCCCGCCCGTGCGCTGCCCGAGTTCAATCGCGCCCTCTTGTATCTGCTCGTCCTGGTCGTGGTCGGGTTGAACGCACGCGCCCCCGGAAACCTGCGCCTGATCCTCCGCTGGGTCGGATTGGCGATGGCCGTCACGTGCGCGGTCGCGCTCGCGACTCGCCTGCTGCCGACGACATTTCCGACCAGCGCCGGCGTCAACAACGAGCGGCTCGCGTTTCCGCTCACCTATTGGAACGCGATGGGCATCTTCTCCGGGCTCGCGGCGCTCATGCTGACACATCTCACGGCGTCGGAGCGCGAGCCCCCGGCCGTCCGCGTCGCGGCGGCCGCGGGCCTGCCGATCGTCGCGGTCACGCTCTACTTCACGTTCTCGCGCGGCGGGATCGCCGCCGCGCTCGTCGGGCTCGTCCTCTACCTGCTGCTCGCCCACCCGCGGGGGCTCCTGGGCGCGCTTCCCGCCGCCGGGCTGCCCGTCGCCTTCGCGCTCCAGCGTGCGTACGGTTCGGAGCTGCTCGCTCGGAACGACTACGCCGGGGCGGACGCTCGCGATCAGGGCCGCGCGTTGCTGGTGGTGGTGATCGGCTGCGTGGTGGCGGCCGGGGGGCTGCGCGCGCTCGCACTGCGCGTCGACGAGCGCCTGCTCAGGGTCCGCATCGGCTCGCGAACGCGCCGTCGCGTGTTCACCGCCGTGGCGATCGCGGCGCTCCTGAGCTTCGCCATCGCCACTCCGGCGCTGGATCTGCCGCACCGCTTCGCGCAACAGCGCGCGGCGTTCGAGCGCGGCAACGCCCCGCCGGGCGGCCAGGATCTGCGCTCACGGCTGACGAAGGTCGGCAACAACGGCCGCCTCGCGATCTGGCGAGTCGCGATCGACGCCGCGGAGCAGCGCCCCTGGCGAGGCGCGGGTGCCGGGACCTACGGGCTGTTCTGGGAACGCGAGCGCCCCGCTCCGCCCGCACATGTGATCGACGGCCACTCGCTCTACTACGAGACTCGGGGGGAGCTCGGCTGGATCGGCCTCGCGCTGGTCATGGTCGCGTTGGCGGTCCCGCTCGTGATCGCGGCGTCGCGCCTCGGGGGACCGGGCCGCCACGCGTACGCGGCCTTCATCGCCGCGGGCGTCGCCCTGCTCGCGCACGCGATGGTCGACTGGGACTGGGAGATGCCGGCGCTCTTCGTCTGGTTCTTCGGGACCGCGGGGGCGATCCTGGCCGCGCCCGCGGGCGACGCGGCGGCGCTGCCCGCGCCGCCCCGCCTGGGGCGGCTGCTCGCCGGGCTCGCCTGCCTGCTCGTGGCGGTGACGCCGGTGACGGTCGCGATCGCCCAGGGGCGCCTGAACGGCAGCGTCGACGCGCTCCAGCGCGGCGACTGCACGCGCGCGGCCGACAAGGCCCTGGGCAGCCTCGACCTGCTGTCCGTGCAGGCCGACCCGTTCGAGGTGCTGGGCTGGTGCGACGCGCGTGCGGGGCAGCTCCCGCTCGCGCTGAAGGCCATGCAGGACGCCCGCCGCCGCGATCCCGACAACTGGCAGCACGTCTATGGGCTGGCGGTCGTCCAGGCGCTCGCGGGTGAGGATCCGCGGCGCACGGCGGCGCTCGCGCTGCGGCTCAACCCGCTCGAGCCGCTGACGCGCGGCCTCGTGCGCGGGCTGCGCTCCAGGAGTCCGGCGCGGCGGCGCGCGTTCGCCGCGAAAGCGCCCATACCGTTCGAGTGACGATTAAACGCCGAGAGGCGGGCCGGAGCCCGCCTCTCGGACGAATGCGTCGTCGCGCGCGGTCAGCGCTCGTCGCCGGTGCGGCGCCGGAGCACGAGGCCCGCGCTCAGCAGCACGATCCCGCCGAGCAGGATCGGCACCGCCGCGAAGCCGGTGAACGGGAGGCTCGAGGGCGACGTGCTGCCGGCCTCGACCTGACGTGCGGGCTGGACGTCGTTGGACGGGCCGTTCCCGCCGCCGCCGTTGTTGGCGCTCGGCGAGGTGCCCGAACCCGAGTCCTGGTCGCCCAGGACCGCGGTCTTCGGTGATTCGGTCGCGGTCGGCGTGGGCGTGCCGTATTGGGCCACGCTGGCGTTGTGCTTCGAGTTCAGGCCGGAGACGGCGAGGCCGGCTCCCGCGGTGCTCAGAAGCATGCCGAACACGAGCATGGTCAGGATGACCATTCGAGACTTCATCAGTTGTGCTCTCCTTGTCCGCCTCCGTGCGGGCTGTGAGCTACGCGCACGGACCCGCTGCTTGATCGCGTCCAGCTCGAGCGCCGTCGCCTCAGGGCGATTCGCGCGGAGCTGGTCGATGACCGGCTGCAGGTCCGGCTGGAGGTCGTCGTTGTGGCTCATCACCCCCTACTACGAACGAGCACGCCGATTCCTGATCGAAGATGTCTCCCGACATGCGCGACGATGAGTTCGAGCGGCTGTACGCGGCCGAGGCACAAGGCCTGTTCGGGTTCCTCGCCTACCGCACCGGCGACCGCTCGCTCGCCGAGGACCTGCTCGCGGACACGTTCGAGCGGGCCCTGCGCTCGCGGCGGCGCTTCGATCGACGCCGCGGATCGGCCAAGACGTGGCTGTACGCGATCGCGCTCAACCTCCTGCGCGACCAGGCGCGGCGGGCGGCCGCCGAGGGCCGGGCGCTCGAGCGCGTCGGGCCGGCGCCCGCGGGCGCGGCTGACGTCGGCGACGCCGTCGAGCACCGCGACGTCGTGCAGCGCGCGCTCGCCACGCTCAGCCCCGAGGAGCGCGAGGCGATCGCCCTGCGCTTCGGCGCCGAGCTGACGGTGCCCGAGATCGCCGAGGCGCTGCGCGAGCCGCTGACCACGGTCGAGGGCCGCGTCTACCGCGCGCTGCGCAAGCTGCGGGGCGAGCTGGCCGAGTAGGATGGACGGCGGACCGTGCTAGGCGGGGATGTAGCGGCGCCCTGAATCCGCAATCCGCTCTAGCGGGGCTGAATCCCCTCTCGAGGGGCAAGGCCCTCGGGGTCAGCGCGCCGTATGGAGCGTCGATGGCCGGGTCCCGCGCGATGTCGGCCCGTGAACCAGGTCAGGTCCGGAAGGAAGCAGCCTTAAGCGGTCACCGGCAGGCGATGCGGGGTCGCCCG
>JAXDGC010000483.1:0-2699 GCA_034665245.1 Solirubrobacteraceae bacterium
CGGCTTGCCGAAGGCCGCCCCGAGGATCTCCTCGTCGAGCTTGCCCTTGGCCGCCGCGATGATCTGCTCCTGGTGCTTCGACACCGTGCTCCTCCTCGTCGTCCTTGTGGGCGGATGATCGCCGAAACGTGAGAGCAGCGGTGCTCTACCTCCGCACAGGACGCCGCGGCGTCATCGGTGTGGGTGGGCAAAGCCGTCGGTGGCTGCGATGACGGCCGCCGTCATGGTCGGTCCGCCGGTGTGCCCGGCGTCATCGATCACCACGAGCTCGCTGCCCTCCCACGACGCCGCGAGCATCCACGGAACGTCCAACGGGGCGCTCAGATCGAGGCGACCGTGGATGAGGACGCCGGGGATGCCGGTCAACTTGTCGACGTTGCGGAGGAGCGCGCCGTCCTCCAGCCACGCGGCGTGGCGCCAATAGTGCGTCACCAGCCGAGCGAAGCACAGGCGGAAGACCGGGTCGTCATAGCGCGGGTCCGGTGGGTCGCCGGGCCGCGTCCTGACGTGGGTGTCCTCCCAGGCGCACCAGTTCCGTGCCGCCCGCACGTGCACCGCAGCGTCCGGGTCGAGCAGCAGCCGGTTGTAGGCCTCCACGAGGCTGCCTTCGCGCTCGGAACGCGGGACGCCATCGCGAAACCGCGCCCATTGCGCCGGGAAGAACCGGCCGGCGTCCCGGGTGACCCACTCGACCTCGCGGCGCGTCGTCGTCACCACGGACAACAGCACCATCTCGGTGACCCGCTGAGGATGGCGCTGCCCGTAAGCGAGCGCCAGCGTCGAGCCCCACGAGCCACCCAGCACCAGCCACCGCTCGATCGACAGATGACGCCGCAGCAGCTCGACGTCCGCGATCAGGTGATGCGTCGTATTGGCCGCCAGGTCGACGTCCGGCCCGCTCGCGTGCGGAACGCTCCTGCCGCAACCGCGCTGGTCGAACAGCACGACGCGATACGCCCGCGGGTCAAACAGCCGCCGCCAGCCCGGGCCACAACCCGAGCCCGGTCCGCCATGCAGGACCACCGCCGGCTTCGCGTCACGCGCACCGCACGCCTCCCAGTAGATCCGGTGGCCATCGCCGACATCGAGCAGCCCGCTCTCGTCGGGCTCGATCTCCGGGTACGGCTGTCTCAAAGCGGGTTCCCCTTCACACTGCGACTCATCGAAGCAACTCTGACCCGAACAGGGCCGTACCCTCGACGGCGATGTCTCGGAGCACCGCATTCGGCCTCTACGTCCTCCTGGTCCTCATCTGGTCGTCGACCTGGGTTGCGATCAAGATCGGCCTCGAGGACTCGCCCGCGCTTCTCGGAGCCGGCATCCGCTTCACCGCCGCCGGCGTTCTCCTGCTCGGCTTTGCCGCCGTGCGACATCGGTCGCTGAAGACCGACAAGACGCTCGCGCTCACGCTCGGCCTGCTCCCGTTCGCGTTCTGTTACGGCCTCGTCTACTGGGGTGAGCAGTACATCCCGTCAGGGCTGACCGCGGTGCTGTTCGGTGTGATGCCGCTCTACACCGCGATCCTTGCCGCCTTCCTGCTCCAGGACGAGCCGCTGCGGGCGCGGCTGCTGGCCGGCGTCGCGCTCGCGCTCGCCGGGCTCGCGCTCGCGTTCGTGGAGAGCCTGGAGCTGGGCAGTGAGGACCGGGCCGCGATCGGCGCGATCGCCGTCGTCCTCTCCCCTCTCGGCGCGGCGCTCGGCAACGTCGCGATCAAGCGGCGCGCAGGGGCGCTGGACGCGATCGTGCTCAACGGCTGGGGGATGCTGGTCGGTGGCGCGCTGCTGCTGGCGGGCTCGGCGGGCACCGAGGACTGGGGCGACGCGGTCTGGGGCGCGAAGGCGCTGGGCTCGATCCTCTACCTCGCCGTCATCGGCTCCGCTGTCGCGTTCGTCACCCTGACGGTCCTGCTGCGCGCGATGTCGGCGCAGGCGAGCTCGTTCATCGCGCTGATGATCCCGTTCGGCGCGCTGATCTTCGGCGCCGTGCTGTACAGCGAGCCGATCACCGGGCGCGCGGTGGCGGGCGCCGCGCTCGTCGTCGCCGGGCTGCTGGCCGCGCGCGGACGACCGCCCGCCTCGGTGCGCCGGCGGGCCGCGGCGCGCCGGGAGCAGCGCGAGGCGCCGGAGCAGATCCCGGCGTGAGCGCGCTCGACGCGCAGCTCGACTACCTCGAGGCCGCCTCGCCGTTCTACCGCGAGCGCATCCGCGGCCGCCGCGACCTCGCCGACCTCCCGTTCACCACCAAGGAGGAGCTGCGCGAGAGCCAGCAGAGCAGCCCGCCGTTCGGCGAGCATCTGTGCGCGCCGCGCGAGGAGCTCGTGCGGCTCCACGTGACCTCCGGGACGACGGGCGAGCCGGTCGCGATCGGGCTCACGCAAGCCGACCACGAGGCGAACTCGAGCGTCGGCGGTGAGGCGTTCCGGATCGCCGGCCTGCGCCCCGAGGACACCGTCGCGCATTGCCTCAACTACGCTCTCTACGCCGGCGGCATCGCCGACCACATGGCGATCGAGGCGTCCGGGGCGACGGTCGTGCCGGTCGGCGTCGGGCAGTCGCGGCGGCTGCTCGAGCTGATCCCGCGCCTGGGCATCTCCGCGATCTTCGGGACGCTCTCGTTCCCCGCCTACCTCGCCACCCGCGCCCGCCAGGCGGGGCTCGACCCCGCCGCCCTGGGGCTGCGCCACATCGTCACGGCGGGCG
>JAXDGC010000484.1:0-6810 GCA_034665245.1 Solirubrobacteraceae bacterium
AAGGTGCTCTTCGCCTCCGCGGCACGCACCGAGGATGCGACGGCGGTTGCGGCGCAGGCAGCGCGGGCGGGGCGCCTTTCGGCCCTGCTCGTCTGGCCGCTGGTGGTGCCCGCCGTGGTGCTCGCCCCGCTGGCCCTGCCGGCGCTGCTCGGGCCCGAATGGCGGCCTATGGTCCTGCCCTTCCAGTTGCTCGTCGCGGTGGGCGCGGTGCACGCGGTCCTCGCGGTGATCCGCGAGTTCCTACTCGGCCGGGGCGGCGTCCGCGCGTGCCTCGGCATCGACGTGGCCTGGTTGATCGGCACCGTGCTCGCGCTGCTGGCACTCGTGCCGAGGTACGGGATCGCGGGCGCGGCCCTCGCCCATGTCGCACTTCTGGGCCCGCTCGCGTGCGCGTATGCGACCGTCGCGGTACGGCGGCTCGCGCTTACCCCAGCCGTGCTCTGGCGGTCGATCCGCCTGATTGCGGTGGCGGTCACCGTGCAGGCGGCCATGACGGGGCTCGAAGCCGCGCTCGCGCGCTGGGCCGGCGCTACCCCGGTTGCCGCCGCCGCGCTCGGCATCCTCTCGGGCGCGGTCGCGCTCTGCCTGGTGCTCGAGGGCGGCGACACGCCGGCCCGGCACGAGCTTGCTGCCGCGGCGAGAGCCGTCCGCGCGGCCCGCGCGGAGGCTGCGGCGACGCGGCGCGTGGAGACGCTGCCGCGTGTGGCCGATGTCGCGGCGGCCCGCTCGACTCAGCGCGCCCAGGCCGAAGCGATCGCGATGCGGCGCGTGGAAGCGCGCGAGCTGGCGCAGGCGGATGCCCTTGCGGCGGAGCGCGCCGCCACGCAGCCGCCGGCGCGCCGTCTCGCCGCCGTTGGCCTGTTCATGGCCGCGATCGTGGGCGGGACGATCGCCGCCCGCCAACCGCACATGGCGGCTGCCTGCGTCGCCGCGGGGCTCGCGGCGCTGCTGGCTGCCCGAGCCCCGGCCGCCCACCTGCTCGCGCTCGTAGCCCTCACCGTGATCGTTCCGCTCGCCGTCCAGGCCCGCTTCGGCAGCGGCGGCAGCCTCGACAGCGCCGGGGTCCTCCCGTCGGACGTCCTGCTGCTCACCGGCCTCGGACGAGCCCTGCTCGTGCTCCCGCGGCAGCCACTGCGCCGGCTGACGTCCGTGGCCATCGTGCTGACGGCGCTCTTCCTGCTCGCCGCGGCGCTGCAGCTCCTTCATGCGCTCGTCCTGGGCAGGCCGATCAGCGGCGTAGGCGGCGAGTTTCGCGCACTGCTCGGTTTCGGCACGCTGTTGGTGGCGCTGCCCGTCCTCGCAGATCCCCAGCAGCGCCCCCGGCTGCTCGCCGGACTCGGCTGGCTCGGCCTTGCGCTCGGTGCCTGGGGCATCGCGCAATTCGCCTTCCACCTGCACTTCACGGATGTGGACGTGCCGCTCGACCCGGGGAGCTTCCAGACCGCGGGGCGGGTGGTCGGATTGTTCGCGTTCCCCGTGGCCGCGACGCTCGCACTTGCCGTGCTCACCGGCGGTGAAGTGCGCTCCGCGGGCGCCCGAGCGCTTCTCGGCGCGGTCGTCATGACCAACCTCGTCGCGGTTGTCCTGACCTTCGAGCGGACGTTCCTGCTGGTGACGCTGATCGGGTTCTGCCTGGTGTTCGTCCGCGGCAACTGGGCCCAGCGGACGCGGCTGGCCGTCTGGACACCGGTCGCCCTGGTGCTCACGGGCCTGGCCTTCGCGCTGCTCGCGCCGACCGCGCTCTCGGCGTACCGCGACCGTCTCCTGACACTGACCAGCGTCGCGACCGATCCAGCCGTCCAGTACCGCGTCGTGGAGAGCCGGCTCGTGACCCAGCAGATCCGCTCGCGGCCAGTCATCGGCTCGGCCCTCGGCGCCACCATCCTGATCGGGCGCCCTGGCACGAACGTCGCACCCGCGCTGCGACGACACGCCGAGAACGGCTATCTGTGGCTGGCGTGGAAGGTCGGGATCCCGGCCGCACTGGCGATGTGCGCTCTCCTCGCGCTGGCGATGGCGGCGCCCGGCCCGCGCTGGGAGGGACCCGCCGGCGCCGGTCTGCGACGGGGCTGCCAGGCGGCGCTCGCGGCGGTCGTGATCGCCTCGTTCAGCTTCCCGAGCTTCAATCAGACCGGCATCACCGCCCTCATGGGCGTGCTGGCGGCGACGTGCGTCGCCGCGGAGCTCGTCGCCCAGTCCCCTCGACGCACGGGGGTGTACGCGTGAGAGGAGTCCGCGTCGCGGTCGTCGGGCTCGGCGCTATCGGGTTCGAGCACCTCGCGCGGCTCCGCGCGCGGCCCTGGGTGGACGTAGCCGGCGTCTGCGATCAGTCGGCGACGCTCGCCCGGGCGGTGGCCGAGCGCTTCGAGACGGGGCCGGCCTATACCGACATGGCCCACATGCTCGACGAGGCGCGGCCCGACGTCGTTCACGTCCTCACTCCACCGGCGTCGCACGCCGCGCTCGTGCGGCAGTCGATCGAGGCGGGGGCGCACGTGCTGGTCGAGAAGCCGATCGCGCCGACATGGGACGAGTACGTCGGCATGCGCGACGCTGCAGCCCGGCACAGCCGGCTGCTGTGCGAGGACTACAACACCCGCTTCGCGACCGCATCGCTGGCCGCGCTCGCCGCGTGGCACGCGGGCCGGATCGGCGACGTCGTCTCGGTCGACGTGGCCTATGGCGGCGTGATGCCCGCCGACGGGCCGTACGCCGACCGCGAGGTGCCGCACTTCGCTCACGCCCTGCCCGGTGGGGCGCTTCAGAACTTCATCACGCATCCGCTCTCGCTCGCCCTGCCCTACCTCGGCGGCTGCCTGGAGGTGTCGACTGTTCAGCGGCGCCTCGTGCCCGGCTTCGCCTCGAACGACGAGCTGCGCGCGGTGCTGGCCGGGCCACGCGCGTACGGGACGGTCACGGTGTCCGGGCACAGCCTGCCGCCGCACCTGGTGGTGACGGTGCGCGGGACGGAGGGATGGCTCGAGGCCGACATCCTGACCGGGCGGCTGCGGGTGGGGAGCGGCAGCTCCGCGGTGGCAGCGACGCTGCGCCGCGGGCTCGGCGACCTGCTCTGCGGCGCCGCGCTCGTGGGCCGCAAGCTCGCCGGCCGTCATGACCCCTACCAGGGGTTGGGGACGCTGATCGACGCCTTCCACCGCGCCGCCGCCGGCGACGCGCCGCCGCCCGTCGCGGTGCGCGAGATGGACGAGGTCAACGCCACGATGCGGGCGGTCTTCGCCGCGGGGACCGCGGCATGAGGACGCTGGTGACCGGAGCGGCCGGGTTCGTCGGGCGCCACACCGTGACCGAGCTGCTCGCGCGCGGCCACGAGGTGACGGCGATCATCAGACCGTCGAGCCCCGTCCCGGCGCAGCTCGACGCGCCCGAGGTCGAGCTCGTTGCGGCCGACCTGCGCCAACCGGGCGCGGACCTCGCCGAGGCGATCGCCGGCGCCGACGCGCTCATCCACCTCGCCGCGGGCACGACAGGCTCGCCGCGTGCGCGCTTCGACGCGACAGTGCTGGCGACGGAGCGCCTGATCACGGCGATCCGCGAGGCGAACTGGCGCGGCAGCCTGGTGCACGTCTCGACGCTCGCGGTGTACAGCTTCACGCAGCGCGGGCGCGCCGCAACCATCGACGAGCTGACCCCGCTCGAATCACGGCTCGGGCACCGCGACGACTACGCATGGGCGAAGGGCTGGCAGGAGCAGCTGGTGCGCGAGCTGCGCGCGGACGGGCCGTGCGCGGTCACGATCGTGCGGCCCGGCGCCGTCCACGGCCCCGGCCGGACCTTCCCCGCGCGGCTCGGCCGGCGGGTCGGCGAGCGCACGGTCCTCCTGTTTGGCGGCGCAGCCGCGATGCCGCTCGTGCAGGTCGACAACCTGGCGTCTCTGCTTGTGACGTGCGCCGAGCATCCGCGCGCGGCCGGCTTGGAGCTCAACGCCGTCGACCCGGACCCGCCCCGCCAGTGGGCCTACCTCCGGCGGTGGGTTCAGTCACAGACCGGGCGGATCGTCGTGGTGCCGCTCCCGCGCGCAATGCTGCGCGCCGCCGGACGGGTCGGCGCCCTCACCGGCGGGCGCCTCCCGGGGCCCGGCCTGGTGGCGCCCTACCCGATGGCGCCGGTCCTCAGGTCGTTCCGCTACGACACGACGGCTGCCTCGCGCCTGCTCGGATGGCACCCGCCGCTGGGCCCCGCAGCGGCGCTCGAGCGGACGTTCGCTCACGATCCCGCGCCCGCGGGCCCGAGGCTCGTGTCCATCCCGCAAGCGCTGGTCGGGGGGAGCTGACGGTGGCGCAGCTACAGATCGCGCTCGTGGTCCCGTTCCTCGACGAGGCGGCGCATCTCATGGAGTTGCTGCGCTCGCTCGCGGCCCAGACTCGGCTCCCGGACCGGGTGCTGCTGGTTGACGACGGCTCGCGGGACGGCTCGTCTGCGATCGCCGCGGGCTTCGCCCGTGAGCACGAGTGGGCGCGACTGGTGCGTCGCCCACCGCAGGCGCGGGGGCGGGACCGGCTGGCGGGCGGGACGGCCGCCGCGGCCTTCGCGTGGGGTGCCGATCGACTCGGGGCGTCGTGGGACGTGGTCGCCAAGCTCGATGCCGACCTGCGCCTGACGGCTCCGACGCTCGCGAGCGTCGAGCAATCGCTCCAGCAGCGCCCGCGCGTCGGGATCGCCGGCCCCCGGCTCGATGTCGCCGACGCGCACGGTGCGCCGCCGCACCGCTGTCCGCCCGACCACGTCGACGGCGCGGCCAAGTTCTATCGCCGCGCGTGCTGGGAGGAGATCGCACCGTTCCCGCAGCTGCTGGGCTGGGACACGATCGACGAGATCCGCGCCCGCCTGCGCGGATGGGAGGTCCGCAGCAGCGACGTCCCAGGCGGCAACCCGGTGCAGCTTCGCGCCATGGGTCGCCACGACGGGCTGTTGCGCGGTTACCAGCGCTGGGGCCGCTGCGCGTGGGGTCTCGGCGAGCCTCCGGTGCACGTCCTCGCCGTGGCGGCGCAGCGGATCGGCGACCCGCCGCCTGTCCTTGGCAGCCTCAACTACGTCTTCGGCTGGGCATCCGCCGCGCTGCGCCGCGCGCCTCGCGCCGAGGCGGAGGTTCGTGCGTTCGTGCGGCGCGACGAGCTCCGCCGGCTGCGTCTGCGCGCCGCGGGCCGGCCGACCCGGCCGTTCGTCGCGGAGAAGGCCTCATGACGCAGGAACGCCTGCAGATGACCGTCGTCGTCCCGTTCCTCAACGAGGAGGACCATCTGCCCATCCTGCTCGACTCGGTGGCGGCCCAGGAGCGCGCACCCGACCTCCTGCTCCTGGTCGACGACGGCTCCGATGACCGCTCTGCCGCGATCGCGCGCCGCTTCGCCGGTGAACATCGCTACGCGCGACTGCTGCAGCGACCGCGGCGACACCGCGACCGGGACCGGATGGCGCGCGCGCACGAGTGGCGGGCGTTCACCTGGGGGCTCGCCCGGGCGGCCGACCCGTGGGACGTCGCCGCCAAGCTGGACGCGGACCTGCATCTTGCGCCCGCGCTGCTGGCCGAGATGGAGCGCCGCTTCCTCGCCGAAACGCGACTTGGCATTGCCGGCGCCTACCTGTTCCAGCCGGGCTCCGACGGGCGGCTGGTTCGCCAGCGTTGCGCCCCGGGGCACGTCGAGGGCCCGAACCGCTTCTACCGGCGCGAGTGCCTCGCGGCCATCTCGCCGGTCCCGCCGATCATCGGCTGGGACACGATCGACGAGGTGCGAGCCCGCATGTGCGGATGGGAGACCCGGAGCTTCGAGGTCCGCGGCGGCGAGGTTGTCCACCTGCGACGGGTCGGATCCTACGACGGCATCCTCCGGGGATACCGGCGCGCCGGCTGGGCGGCGTACGCGTACGGGGCCGACCCGCGATATCTCGTTGCCTCCGCGGTCGCGCGCCTCCGCGACCGCCCGCTGGTGGCGTGCGGAGCTGCCTACCTCGGGGGTTACGCCGCGGCCGCGCTCCGCGGCGAACCCCGCGCGGAGCCGGAGGTGCGCGCCCGGCTGCGGCGTGAACAGCGCGTGCGGCTGTCCGCGCTGGCCAGGGGGCGAGCCGCGTGACCCGTCACGTCCTGGTGCTGCTCGAGGCGCTTCCCTACCCGACGGACCCGCGTGTGCGAGGCCAGGTGGCTGCTCTGCGTGAGGCCGGTTTCGACGTGACCGTGGCGTGCCCGACCGGCGTCCGCAACGGGGAACGTGATGTGGTCATCGACGGCGTCCGGGTCCGTCGGTTCAAGGCGCCGCGGGCCGGCCGCGGCGCCCTCGGCTACCTGCTCGAGTACGGCGTCGCCTTCCTCCGCCTCTGGAGGATCGTGCGCGCCGTCCGGCGCGAGCGACCCGTCGACCTCGTGCTCGTCTGCACCCCGCCGGACCTGCTTGTCGCCCTGGCGCGACCGCTCGCGCGCCGGGGAGCCGCGGTGATCTTCGACTATCGGGAGATCTCGCCGGAGCTCTTCGAAGCGAAGTTCGGCCGCCGCGGGCTGGCCCATAGCGCGCTCCTGCGCGCCGAGCGCTACGCACTGCGCCACGCCGACGCCGTGACGACGGTGTCGAGGTCCTGCGCCGAGCTCGCGCTGGGCCGCGGCGGCGTGGATCCGGCGCGCCTGTTCCTGGTCGGCAACGGGCCGGACCCGGCGCGCGTCCATCGCGTGACGCCGTGGCCGGAGCTGCGCCGCGGCCGCCGCCACCTCGTGCTCTGGCTCGGCATGATGTCGACCCAGGAGGGGCTCCATCGCCTCGTCGAGGCGGCGGAACACGTCGTCCACGGCCGCGGGCGCGACGA
>JAXDGC010000485.1:0-3004 GCA_034665245.1 Solirubrobacteraceae bacterium
GAGGCGCGCCAGTTGAGCATCGACTCGAGCTCGCGCAGGCGGTCGATGTTGCGGTCGAAGACGTAGGTCTCGGCCTGCATCCCGAGCGCGATGATCGCCGCGTTCATGCCGACGACCCCGCCGCCGATCACGAGCACCTTGCCGGCCGCGACGCCGGGGACGCCGCCGAGCAGCAGCCCGCGGCCGCCGAGCGGCTTCTCGAGCATGAAGGCGCCCGCCTGGGTGGCGATCTTGCCCGCCACCTCGCTCATCGGGGCCAGCAGCGGCAGTCGCCCGCGGCCGTCCTCCACCGTCTCGTACGCGACGCAGGTGGCGCCGGAGGCCACGAGCCCGCGCGTGAGCTCGGCGTCGGGCGCGAGGTGCAGGTAGGTGAAGAGCACGTGGCGCGGCTCGAGCAGCGCGACCTCGGGCGGCTGGGGCTCCTTGACCTTGACGACCATGTCGGCCTCGCCGAAGACCGACTCGGCGTCGGGCACGATGCGCGCGCCCTGGGCGGTGTAGTCGGCGTCCTCGATCGCGGAGCCGAGGCCGGCGCCGCTCTGGACCACCACGTCGTGGCCGTGCTCCTGCAGCTCGCGCACGCCGGCGGGCGTGAGCGCGACGCGGTACTCATCGGTCTTGATCTCGGTGGGAACGCCGACCTTCAAAGCAGTCCTTTCGTCAGTTGATGAGCTCGCGCCCGCGCAGCGCGAGCCAGAAGTCGATGCGGTCGCGTGCCGAATCCAGCGAGCGCCCGGTCAGCTCCTCGACCCTGCGGATCCGGTAGCGCAGCGTGTGGCGGTGGCAATAGAGCTGGCGCGCCGCCTTCTCCCACTGCCCGTTGCACTCGATGAAGGACTCCAGCGAGCGCATCAGCTCGCCGCCGTAGGCGCCCTCGCCCTCCTCGATCGGCGACAGGATCGAGTCGCAGAACAGCCGCAGCGCGTCGTCGTCCTGGAGCGAGAGCAGCAGCTGGAAGGAGCCGAGGTCGCGGTAGGTCGCCAGCAGCGGCGGGCCGCCGTTCATGCTCGTCTCCCCGCCCGCGAGCGCGCGCGCCTCGAGCGCGCAGCGCGCCTCGTGGAAGGCGCGGCGCAGCTCGCCGGCCGGCGCGGCGCGCCCGGCGCCGGCGGGCAGCTCGGCGCCGACGTCGCGGGCGACGCGGGCGCGGATGCGCTCGGCCAGCGTGAAGGCCTCCTCCTCGGCCCCGCGCACCTGCGGCAGCAGCGCGCAGGAGAACGAGCCGGTCCCGGCCGCGAGACCGCCGGGCGCCTCGTCGCGCACGGCTGCGGTGAGCGCCTCCTCGACCTCGACCTTGGTCGCGCGCGGCGGCTGCAGCACGAGGACCCCCACGTACTCGCCGAGGCCGAAGGGCTCGAGCCGGCGCGACAGATCGGCCCCGGTGAGCTCGCCGGAGACGAGCGCGGTCAGGAGGTCGCCGGCGAGCCGGCGCTCGGTGTCGTCGGCGACGCGGCGGCGCAGCAGCTCGAGCGCCACGATCGTCACGGCCTGGTGGAGGGTGAGGCGGTCGAACTCGGTCAGCGGGCCCGCGTCCTTGGCCGCCACCAGCCATGCGTGCGGCACGTCGGCCGAGACCGCGGTCCCGTTCGGCGGCGTGCGCACCACGGGCAGCGCCAGCGCGCGCCCCTCGAGCTCGCCGCCCGGTCCGTAGCCGCGGCGGGCGCCGTCGCGGATGCGATGGCGCAGCTCCTCGCGCAGCTCGTCGACCGTCGCGTCGGGGAGCGGGTGGCGGTGCGAGCGGCGCACGAGCTCGGCGCCCCGCGCGTCGAAGATCACCGCCGGGCCGCCGATCAGCGACGCGAGCGCCTCGGCGACGCCGTCGAGGCCGCGCTCGGAGAGCACGATCCGCTCGAGCCGCTCGTGCGCCGAGAGCGCTCGCTGGAGCACCGCGTAATGCTCGTTGACCAGGTGCGACGCCGCCTTCTCGGTGACCGCGATGAACGGCACGTCGTAGGGCACCTCGAGCAGCGGGAAGCCCAGCTCGGCGGCCGTCTCACGGAGTGCGTCGGGCACCTCCTCGTGCGCGAAGCCGATGCCGAGCCCGAGCCCGGCGAGCCCGTGGCCGGCCAGCCGCCGGACGTAGGCGCGCTGGGCCTCGGGGTCCTCGAGCCCCATGCCGGTCGTCAGCAGCAGCTCGCCCCCCGACAGCCACGGCGTCGGATCCTCGAGCTCTGAGATGTGGACCCACCGCACTGCGTTCTCGAGCCCGGCCTCCCCCGCCACCAGGCGGACGTCGAGATCGCGGATCAGGTCCCCGAGGGGGAGCATGCTCGTCGCTCAGCCGCCGAGGTGCAGGCGCTCGCAGGCCTCCTCGAGCACCGGGCGCAGGACGGAGTGCATCTCCTCGAACTGCTCCGGGCCCGCGATCAGCGGCGGCGAGAACTGGATCACCGGGTCGCCACGGTCGTCGGCGCGGCAGATCAGCCCGCGGCTGAACATCTCGGGCGACAGGAAGCCGCGCAGCAGCCACTCCTCCTCCTCGCCCGTGAAGGTCTCCTTGGTCTCCTTGTCGCGGACGAGCTCGATCGAGTGGAAGTAGCCCGTCCCGCGCACGTCGCCGACGATCGGCAGGTCGCGCAGGCTGTCGAGCATGGCCCGGAACGCGCCCTCGTGCTCGACCACGTTCTCGATGATCCCCTCGTTGGCGAAGACGTCGAGGTTGGCGAGCGCGACCGCCGAGGCGACCGGGTGCCCGCCGAACGTGATGCCGTGGGCGAACGAGTTCGTGCCCGTGCTGAACGGCTCGAAGATGCGGTCGGAGGCGATCACGGCGCCCATCGGGGCGTAGGAGGAGGTGATGCCCTTCGCCGTCGTGATGATGTCGGGCACGTAGTCGTACTTCTCGGCGCCGAAGTAGGTGCCGAGGCGGCCCCAGGAGCAGATCACCTCGTCGGAGATGAAGACGATCCCGAACTCGTCGCAGATCTCGCGCACGCGCTGGAAGTAGCCCGGGGGCGGGGTGAAGCAGCCGCCCGAGTTCTGCACGGGCTCGAGGATCACGCACGAC
>JAXDGC010000486.1:0-3399 GCA_034665245.1 Solirubrobacteraceae bacterium
CGCCCCACGTCGACGGGGAACTGGCGGATCGCCTCGAGGAACGGCAGCGACTCGATGTCGCCCACCGTGCCGCCGATCTCGGTGATCACGACGTCGACGTCCTGCGAGTCGGCGATCAGCTTGACGCGCTGCTTGATCTCGTCCGTGATGTGCGGGACGACCTGGACCGTGCCGCCGAGGTAGTCGCCGCGGCGCTCCTTGCGGATGACCGAGTTGTAGATCGCGCCCGCCGTGACGTTCGAGCCGCGCGACGTGTTCGCGTCCGTGAAGCGCTCGTAGTGGCCGAGGTCGAGATCGGTCTCCGCGCCGTCCTCGGTCACGAACACCTCGCCGTGCTGGAACGGCGACATCGTGCCGGGATCGACGTTGATGTACGGGTCGAACTTCTGCAGGGCGACCTTGAGGCCGCGGGAGACGAGCAGCCGGCCGATCGAGGCGGCGGCGATGCCCTTGCCGAGCGATGAGACGACACCGCCGGTGACGAAGATGAAGCGTGTACGCGGGCGGGGATCAGGCATCAGGTTCTGGGCAGCCAGTCTAGAGCGCCTTCCGGCGGACTTCGCGAAACAAAACGTCCGAGGTTCCGTTCTAGCCCCTGACGATCCACCCGCGCGGCGGCCCGCTCCCCACCAGGGCCGCCCCGCCACTCCCGCCGGCCTCGAGCCGGCTCCATCCCAGGAGGAGCCATGTCCTTCGCCTCATGGAAGGGGCGCGCCCGCGCGCGCCGATTCGCCCTGCCGTGCCTGCTGTTCGCGATGCTCGTCACGGTGGTGCCGCCGAGCCCCCCGGCGCACTCGCAGACCCACGCACAGACCCACGCGCTGATGTCGTGAGCGCGGGCGGCGACAGCCACCGTGCGCGTCCGGAGCCACATCGAGAGGGAGGAGGAAGCATGAGCCTGCTGATGCGGGCGAGGCGCGCCCGTGCGCGCCGCCGCACCCTGCTGTTCGGACTGTCCGCTGCGCTCGCGTTCGGCGCCCCCGCCGGCGCGGACATGCCCGGCGGGGACGCGATGGACCCTGCCGGCCACTGGCGTCCGATGCTGGACCACCACATGGGCGCCGACATGCCCGACCTCGCCACGGCGACGCGCCACCAGCGGGCGGTGGCTCGGAGGCTGATGCGGCGCGTGCTGCGCCTGCGAGCCCGCTACCCGACGCTCGCAAGGGCCCGCCGCGCGGGGTACCTGCCGGCCGGGCGCTGGAGCAGCCACGGCATCCGCCACTTCAATAGCGCCCCAGCCGAATCGGACGGGCGTGCGCTCGACCCGGGGCATCCCGAGTCGCTGCTGTTCTGGCGCGGGCCCGACGGCCGGCGGCGGCTGGCGGCGGTGATGTTCCGCGCGCCGAGCGACCGGCCCCCGCCGCTCCACCACAACCCGCTGCTGCGCTGGCACGCGCACTACGTCTGCAGGCACCCCATGCGCGGCGCCCCGCGCCAGATGCCGTTCGAGCACTGCCCGAAGGGCGAGGTCGCGCGCTACGGCACCACGCAGATGCTCCACGTCTGGCTCACAGGCGACCTCGAGACCGCGTACGCCATGGCGCCGCCGCTGCACGCGCTCGCCGCCGCGTTCGGCCTCCACTGACCCCAACCCGCTCCCAGGAGATCCATGATGCGCTCGCTCCCGTTCGCTCGCCTCACCGCCGTCGTCTGCCTCCTCGGCATCGCCGTCACACACCTGATCGACCTGCCCGACAAGCTCCGGGAGGCGCACTACATGGCCGCGATGTTCTGCGCGCTCATCGTCGCCTCGCTGGTGCTGGCGGCTGCGCTCACGCTCGGCCGCCACGTGCAGCTCGCTCTGCTCGCCGCCGGGATGCTGTCCGCGCTCACGATCATCGGCTACGTGCTGAGCCGCACCGTCGGCCTGCCGCAGCTCGAGGACCACGTCGGCATGTGGATGGACCCCGTCGGCATCGCATCACTGTTCGTCGAGGCGACGCTCGTCGGCCTCGCGATCCCGGCCTTGCCGCTCCCCGCGCTCGACGCGCGCGCGGAGCGCCCGACTCGCGCGTCCGCGCGCTAGCCGCTGATCCTCCGGGGTGGCCGTGCGCGGGCTGCGGTGTCAGCGCCCGGTTCGCCCCGGAGGTCAGGCGGCACGCAGCAGCTCCTTTGCATGGCGGCGCGCCGCCACGTCGGTCTCGTCGGCGCCGAGCATGCGCACGAGCTCGCCGACGACCGCGCCGCGGTCGAGCTCGCTGACGGTCGTGCGCGCCGTCGCGCCGGAGGCGTCCTTGACGATCGTGAAGTGGCGGTCCGCGAGCGAGGCGATCTGCGGCAGGTGGGTGATGCAGATGACCTGGCGGCCCTCGGCCAGCGCGCGCAGCTGCTCGCCGACGGCGCGCGCGGTCTGCCCGCCGATGCCGGCGTCGACCTCGTCGAACACGAGCGTCCCCGCCCCAGCCGCCTCGGCGACGCTCATCAGCGCGAGCATCACGCGCGAGAGCTCGCCGCCCGAGGCGGTCTCGCGCAGCGGGCCGGCCGGCACGCCCGGGTTGGGGGCGATCAGGAACTCGACATCGTCCGCCCCCGCCGGGCCGGCCGCCTCGCGTGGCGACAGGCCGACCGCGAAGCTCGCGCCCTCCATGGCGAGCTCGGCGAGGCGGTCACGGACCGCGTCGGCGAGCCGCGGGCCGGCGGCCGCCCGCGCGGCGTGCAGCGCGGCCGCGTGCTCGGCCAGCACGCCGCGCGCAGCCTCCAGGGCCCGAGAGCCGGCCTCGAGCGCCTCCTCGGCGCCCTCGAGCTCGGCGCGCCGCTGCGCGCACTCGCGCGCGTGCTCGAGCACCGCGGCGATCGTGCCGCCGTGCTTGCGCTTGAGCCGGTCGAACTGGGCGAGCCGCCCCTCCACCTCATCGAGAATCAGTCCCCGCCCACCCGTCGCCTCGACGCCGTCGCCGTAGCCGCGCAGCTCCGCGGTCAGGTCGTCGGCCTCGAGCGCGAGCGCCTGCGCGCGCTCGGCGAGCGTGTCGAGCGCGGGGTCCACGCCGCGCATCGCCTCGAGCGAGGCGGCGGCGGACGCGAGCGCCTCCACTCCCCCGCCCTCCTCCGGCGCCAGCGCAGCCAGACCGCCCGCGGCCGCGCCGCGCAGGCCCTCGAGGTGGCGCAACCGCTCGCGCTCCGCGGCCAGGTCGGCCTCCTCGGCCTCGCTCGGGTCGGCGCGCTCGATCTCCTCGAGCTCCCACACCAGCAGGTCGAGCTCGCGATCGCGCGCCCCGGCGTGCGCCTGCAGCGCCTCTAGCGCGGCGCCCGCTTCGCGGACCTCGGCGTGGGCGGTCGCGCAGGCGGCGCGGCGGGCCGCCTGCTCGGGCCCGCAGAAGCCGTCGAGGATGTCGAGCTGGGCGGAGGCGAGCGTGAGCTTGCGGTGCTCGTGCTGGCCGTAGAAGGAGAGCAACGCGC
>JAXDGC010000487.1:0-2528 GCA_034665245.1 Solirubrobacteraceae bacterium
GCGTTCGAGGTCTCCGCCCCGCGCACGGTCAAGCTCGCCCGCGCGAAGGCACTGCGGATCTCGCTCAGCGCCGCGGCCGGCGGCAAGGTCAGCCTCGCGCTCGTCCGCTCGGGACGGGTGATCGCCCGCGGCTCGAAGCGGATCGCCGCCGGGACGACCTCGTACCGGCTCAAGCTGCCGCGCAAGGCGAAGCCGGGCCGCTACGTGCTCAAGGTCACCTTCACGCCGGCCGGCGGCAGGGCCGCCACCTCCACCGTCAAGGTCACGCTCGCGGGGAGAGCGCGCGGGGCCAGGGCGGCGGCCGCGGGCATCGACGCCCCGCGGGTCTCGTCCACCGGCGCCCCGGTCGCGCTGCCCGACGGCAGGTTCCATGGCGCGCGCCGGCGCAGCTTCGTGGCGCGCGTCGGCTAGCCCCCCGCGCTCCCGGCCGGCGCCTCCCGGCGCGCCGGCCGGCGGGCGTCGTAGCGCCAGAAGGAGGGGATCAGCGCGAGCACCACGCCGGTCCCGAGGACGCACATGACGCCACCCGAGACGATCGACGCGCGCACGCCCGCGAGCGACGCCAAGGCCCCGGCCTCGAAGTTGCCGAGCGTCGGGCCGGAGGTGTACGACACCATCTCGACGCCCGCGAGCCGCCCGCGCAGGCGGTCGGGGATCGTCTCGTTCCAGATCACGTTGCGGAACAGGCCCGAGATCGCGTCCATGCCGCCCGCGACGGCGAGGCACAGCAGGGCGAGCCAGAGGGCGTCGGCGAAGCCGAAGCCGACGATCGCCACGCCCCACCCGGAGGCGGCGAGCGCGACCGCTCGGCCGTGGCGGTGGACGTGCCGGGTCCAGCCGCTGAACAGCGCGACGAGGATCGAGCCGACGGCCGGCGCGGCGAGCAGGAATCCCAGCACCTCCGCGCCGCCGTAGCCGGCGGCGAGCGCCGGGAACAGCGCCTGCGGCATCCCGAAGAACATCGCGTTGATGTCGACGAGGTAGGTCCCCATCAGCTCCGGCCGGCTGCGCGCGTAGCGCAGGCCCTCGGCGATCGAGCGCAGGCTCGGGGGGTCGGCGTCGGGCGCCGGCGGGCTCGCGCGCATCGCGCTGAGGAAGCCGAGCGAGATCAGGAACGTCGTGAGGTCGATCCCGTACGTGAGCGTCACGCCGAACGCGGCGATGAGCACGCCGCCGAGCGCGGGCCCGGCGATCATCCCGACGTTCCCGCGCACCCACTCGAGCGCCATCGCGGCCTTCAGCTGCTCGCGCGGGACCACCCGAGGCACGAGCGCGTCCAGCGGCGGGCGCAGCAACGCGTAGAAGCCGGCCAGCACCGTCGCGCACACGAACAGCACCCAGACGTGCGGGTGGTCGAGCAGCGAGTTGGCGAGCAGGGCCGCCATCACCGCGGCCGAGCCGAGCTCGGAGAGCAGCACGAGCAGCTTGCGGTCGAACGCGTCCGCCAGCGCGCCGCTGACGAGCGCGACGGTGACGATCGGGACGAACTCGCAGGCGCCGAGCGCGCCGACCGCGAACGTCGAGCCGGTCAGCTCGTACATCTGGAACGGCAGCGCGACGAACGTGATCATCGAGCCGAAGAACGAGACGAGCTGGCCCAGGAACAGCAGCCGGAACTCGCGCCCGCGGAGCGGCGTGATGTCGAGCAGGAGGCCGCGCACTTGACGCCTAGTATCAGCACGAGGCGACAACGAGGGGGAGCAACTTGTCCGAGGCCAAGACGGCGATCGCCGAGGCCACCGCAGACGCGGTGACCGTCCGCGGGTTCGACCTGACCAGCGACCTGATGGGTCACGTCACGCTCACCGAGATGTTCTTCCTGCTGCTGATGGGGCGAACACCGGACGAACGCGAGCGGCGCATGACCGACGCCTGCCTCGTCGCGATCGCCGAGCACGGCCTCGTCCCGAGCGTCCAGGCGGCGCGGATGACGCTGTCGGCCGCGCCCGAGTCGCTGCAGGGCGCGGTGGCCGCGGGGCTGCTCGGTTGCGGCTCGGTGATCCTCGGTGCCACCGAGTACGCGGGGACGCTGCTGCAAGACGGCCTCGCCTCCGGCGCCGAGCCGACCGCGATCGTCCGCGAGCACCGCGAGGCGCGCCGGGCGCTGCCGGGCTTCGGGCACCCGCTGCACCGCGACGGCGACCCGCGCACCGTCCGGCTGCTCGCGCTCAGCGACGAGCTCGGCGTCTCCGGCGAGCACGTCGCCCTGCTGCGCGCGATCGAGGCGGCGGTGCCGGAGGTCTACGGCCGCGTGCTGCCGCTCAACGTCTCGGGCGCGATCGCCGCGCCGATGCTCGACCTCGGCCTGCCCGCCTACACGCTCAAGGCGATCCCGCTGCTCGCGCGCACCGCCGGGCTGCTCGGCCACCTCCGCGAGGAGCATGAGCGCCCGATCGGCTTCCGGCTCGCGAGGCTGGCCGAGGCCGGAGTCGCATACGACGGATGAGCCTGTTCGATCCCGAGGCCGAGGGGCGCGACCCTGCCGAGCAGCGGGCGCTCGACGAGGCGGCGCTGCGCCGCCAGCTCGC
>JAXDGC010000488.1:0-3206 GCA_034665245.1 Solirubrobacteraceae bacterium
GCCGATGAAGCCCGTGTCCTCCTTGCAGCACCAGCCGAGCCCCGCCTCGATCGGGCCACGATCCTCGGACAGGTCGTTGCCGTAGAGGTGGAAGCAGACCTCGAGGCGCAGGGTGTCGCGCGCGCCGAGGCCCACGGGCACGGCGCCCCGCTCGGTCAGCGCATCCCAGACCGTGCCCGCGTGCTCGGGCGCGAGCAGCAGCTCGACGCCGTCCTCGCCCGTGTAGCCGGTACCGGCGACGAGCACGTCGGGCGCGGTCGCCAACGTGAGCGTGGTCGTGCGAAAGCGCTTGGGAAGCTCGCCCTCCGCCAGCTGAGCGACGAGGCCGCGCGCGTCGGGCCCCTGGACCGCGAGCATCGCGTAGTCGTGCAGGCGGTCGTGGACCTCGACGTCGAAGCCGCTCGCGTGCTGCTTGAACCACGCGAGGTCCTTCTCGTGGTTGGACGCGTTCGTGACCGTCAGGAAGCGCTGCGGGCCGAGGCGGTAGGTGAAGAGGTCGTCGAGCACGCCTCCGTCGTCCTTGCAGAGCACCGAGTACTGCGCCCCGTCCTCGGCGATCTTGGAGACGTCGTTGGAGAGGATCCGCTGGAGGAACGCCTCCGCGTCCGGCCCGCTCGTCTCGACCTCGCCCATGTGGCTGACGTCGAACACGCCGACCTTCGTGCGAACCGCGACGTGCTCGGGGCGGATCCCGGCGTACTGCACCGGCATCTCCCATCCCGCGAACGGGACCAGCCGCGCGCCCGCGGCCGCGTGGCGATCGTGCAGCGGCGTGCGCTTGAGCGTTTCGGTGCCCGCGGCCATCGCGGGCGGACCCTAGCAGCGGTTATGACCCCTCCAGAGGAGTACATTCCCGCGCGATGCGAGCAGGGATGCGGGGGTTGGGAGTGATGCTGGTCGGGCTGGCCGCGGCAGCGGCCAACGCGCCGTCCGCGGGGGCGGGGACCTATGACGTGGTGTCGTGCGGTGCGCCGGGTGCCGGCGGCGTGAACCGGGCGTGGCGGCCGGAGGCGTCAGCGTTCCCTCCGAACCCGCCCGACCCCTCCTCGTACGAGCTCGCGGACCAGTGCCCGTCGCAGCTCCTGGTCCGCTCGTCGACCGTAGACGGCAACGCTCCGTTCCTCACCGGCGGAAACTGGATCTTCGACGCGCCGGCCGGCACCCGCCTCACGCGGCTCGAGACGTGGCGCTTCGGCGTGAAGCTGCGGACTGCCGCCAACGACCCCCAGCCGGGCCAGGACGGCGATCAGGGGGACACCTGGAGGATCTTCGCTCGCGACGACGGCGCCCAGATCATCGGCGGGGTGTTCGGCGAGACGTGCACCACCAAGCCTGGCGATATCGGCTGCACGTTCGGGAGCGACAGCGGCGTCGGTGCCGCTTCGCATGCCGTCTATGGGATCAATGCCGGAACGATCTCCTACACCGTCTCGTGTGAGGACCTTTCCGGGTGCCCGCGCGCCTACAAGGGCGCGCCGATCGCCACCATCAAGCTCTTCGGGACGCGCGTGACCGTCTCCGACTCCAACGCCCCGAGCCTCAAGGTCGGCGGTCCGCTCCTGTCCCCTGGCTGGCGCAAGCCCAGCCACGTCCTGACCTACGACGCGAGCGACAACGTCGGGGTGCGCGCGGCGCGCCTCGAGATCGGCGGCACGACACGGCGCGTCGCGGCGTCGTGCGACTACCACCGCCCGGTCCCGTGCGCCACCCGCCGCGCGGCGACGCTGAGCGTCCCCCCAGGTACTCCGGACGGGATCCACAACGCCCGGATCGTGGCCGAGGACGCCGCCGGCAACGGGACTGCCGTCCCGCGCCAGATCATGCTCGATGGGACGCCACCGACCGCGGAACTCGAGCGTGCGCGCGGCAACACGATCGTCGTCGCGGTCGGCGACGCGACCTCGGGCGTCGCCTCCGCGGGCATCGAGGTCCGGAATCGGTCGAAGGAGCCGTACCGCAACCTCCCCACCACCCTCGCCGCCGGCCGGCTCCGCGCCAAGCTCGACCGCGGCAGCGCCTCGCGCATCGACATGCGCGTCACGGTCCGCGACGCGGCCGGCAACGTGACCCAGGGCAGCCCGACCCGCCTCTCCGTGACGAGCGCGAAGTTCGGCCGCCGCACGCGGCGCGTTCGCTCGAATCGGGTCAAGGTGCCGTTCGGCCGCCGCGCCGCGGTGCACGGCCGGCTGCTGCTCTCAGCCGGCCAGCCGCTCGCTGACCAGACGATCGGGGTGGCGTCGACCGTCCGCCGCCGTGGTGCTCGCGCGCAGCTTGTCGGCGCCGTCAGGACGGGCCGCAGCGGGCGCTTCTCGATCCGGATCCCTCCCGGTCCGAGTCGCACGTTGCGCTTCGTATACGGCGGGGCGTCTGGAGTGCTCGGCGCCGCCCGCGCCGTCTCCTATCGCGTGCCGGCCTCGAGCACGATTCGCGCCTCGCGCAGACGCCTCTCCGGAGAAGGCCGGGTGAGGTTCAGCGGCCGTCTGCGGACGCGCGGCCAACGCGTTCCGGCCCGCGGACTCCTGCTCGTGCTCCAAGGGCGCGAGCGCGGCCGGTGGCGCACGTTCGACGACACCCGCACCGACGGCAGGGGGCGCTGGCACGCGACCTACAACTTCAGCGGCCGCCGCGGCCGCTACCCGATCCGGGTGCGGATCCGGCACCAGAGCAGCTATCCGTTCGAGCTCGGCTACTCGCGCGCGCTCACCGTCCGCGTGGGCTGAGCGCAACCGGGGGGCGAGAATGGCCGGCGACGCTCCTACGAGGACCTGAAGTGCGGCCCGTTCGCGTTCTCCTCGCTGGTCGGCTCCTCCGGTGGTCGGGGGCGGTCGTCGCCGCATCGCTGCTCTGCGCCCCGGCACCTGCCGCCGCCGGCTCCTACGAAGTCTCCTTCTGCAAACGAGCCGACTATTCCGCGCTTCGCACGGACGGGTGGAGCACGTTCGATGCCTACGCGGCGGGATCCAGCGGCAACCAGTGTGCGGTGCCCGGCGGTGCCCTGTCGAGCGAACTGGCCGCGAACACGCGCCTCGTGACCGGAAAGTACGTCGGCTGGTCGTTCACCGCGCCGCCGGGCACCACCATCGGGCGCTACACCCTCTGGCGCTCCGTGCGGCCGGCGCACGGCTACGAGAGCGACGGGCGCTTCTGGGCACACGCGTACTTCCTGTTCGAGGACGCACGGTCGGACTCTGCTGCCGATTTCGGCG
>JAXDGC010000489.1:0-2902 GCA_034665245.1 Solirubrobacteraceae bacterium
CCGTGTTGCACGCGATGAACTCCACGCCGGAGAGCCCAGCGTCGATCATGCGGTTGACCGCATTGGTCCCACCGCCGCCGACACCGACGACCTTTATGACTGCGAGATAGCTGCCAGCTTCCATGAAATTCCTGTCCGGACCTCTAGTAGGAGTCGAGCGTTTCCCCTCGCTCGACGTGGTTCGGATTTTCGCACGTTACGGGCGTTTCGGCGTTTCTGTCAACACGATGGTAGGACGGCAAGCTGTCTTGCAAACCGCCTAAGTCTCTACTACGGGTTGAGAGTAGCCCCAGTCTCAGCCGGAGCTTGAGGGTCAGCCGGGACCGGATCCGCGGGCTCCTGCTCGACCGGTCCGAGGCCTCCCGCGGCGACCCGTTCCGGCACGCGCAGGTCGAGATAGGTGGCGCCTTCGGAGCTCGGATCGGCGAGCACCCGGACCGCCGCGGTCCACTTGCGGGGGGCGTCCGCGCCGGAGCCGAAGATGAGGTCCGGGCCGTTGCGCAGGTCGAGGGTGAGGCCGCGCGGGCCCGACCACAGGCGCACGAGCCGGGCACGCAGCTCGGGTGGTGCGCCGGCCGCCACGCCGAGCGCGCCGAGCGTCCGCCGATCGGTCACGCGGTCGCCGGCGGGCGTCGTGCGCACGCGCAGCGTCGGCAGGCCGCGGGCGCGGATCCCGCGCAGCACGAGCCCGTCGCTCGAGGCCGCGACCGTCGAGCCGCCGCTCTGGATCGCGGCGACCGGAGCGCGCTCGCGGACGTGGACGAACAGCTTGTGCGGAAAGTCAGATCTGACGTCGAGGCCCTTGATCGACGCGTATTGGGAGACGGCGGCGCGCAGCGCGTCCTCGCGCACGTGCAGCGTGGTCATGTCGAGCGCCGCGGTGCGCAGCGCGCTGCGGATCTGGGGGCCCTCGCTGGAGTCGGCGCCGGTGATGAAGACGTCGTGCACCGCCAGCAGGGAGGAGTCGCGCACCCACAGCCAGCCGCCGGCCAGCGCGCACGCGGCGACGAGCACTCCGGCGAGGATCCGCTTCACCCTCCGGGGGTTCGACCCGGACCGGCCAGCCTCCTGCCGAGCGCGTCGATGTCGCCCGCGCCGAGCGTCAGCAGCAGGTCGCCCTCGCGCAGCTCGCCGCGCAGGAAGCGCTCCGCCGAGTCGAAGTCCGGCAGCCACGCCACGCGCCGCCCCCCGGCGGCGTCGGCGGCCGCCTCGGCGACGAGCCGGCCCGAGACGCCGGGGTAGTCCTCGGCCCGCTCGCGCGCCGGGTAGATCTCGGTCACCACCGGCAGGTCGGCGAGCGCGAGCGCGGCGCCGAACTCGCGCGCCTGGTGACGCGTGCGGGAGTAGAGGTGCGGTTGGAAGACGGCGACGAGCCGGCGCGGCGCGAGCGTGCGGGCGGCCTCGAGCGTGGCCCGCACCTCGGTCGGGTGGTGGGCGTAGTCGTCGACCACGAGCGCGCCCTCCGGCGTCGTGCCGACCCGCTCGAAGCGCCGCCCGGCGCCCGAGAAGTCGCGCAGGGCGGCGGCGGCCGCGGCGACGTCGGCGCCGATCGCTCGGCAGGCGGTCAGCGCGGCGGCGGCGTTGAGCGCGTTGTGGGCGCCCGGGACGCTGAGCGCCACGTCGACCCCGTCGAGCACGAAGCGCGAGCCGCCGGCCGTCAGTTCGGGCACGGCGTCGAAGGGCCAGAGCCGGGAGCTGCCACCGGCCAGCGCCAGCAGCGCCGGGCGATCCCAGACGACCGCGTGCTCGGCGGGCGCGAGGAAGGCCCGGAAGGTGGCCTCGACGTCGCGCTGCGAGGAGTAGGTCGCGTGGTGGTCGAGCTCGGCGTTCGTGAGCACCGCGACGCGGCGGTCGAGCTTGAGCAGCGAGCGGTCGGACTCGTCCGCCTCGACGACCAGCCACTCGCCCGTCCCCCAGCCCGCGTTGGAGCCCGTCGAGCGCACCTCCCCGCCGACGAGGTAGCCCGGGTCCGCCCCGGCGCCGCGCAGCGCGTGGACGAGCATGCTCGAGGTCGTCGTCTTGCCGTGGGTGCCGGAGACGGCGATCGTCGGGCGCAGGCGGGTGAGCTCGCCGAGCAGGTCGGCGCGGTGCAGCTCGGACGCCGCGGTGGCGCGCTCGGGATTCCCGGGCGGAATCGCGCTCGAGTAGACGACCTCCGCGCCCTCGGGCACGTTGGCGGCGTCGTGGCCCTCGACGGGCGCGATCCCGGCCGCGCGCAATCGCGCGGCGTAGGAGGAGCCGCCCGAGCGGTCCGAACCGGTCACCTCGGCCCCGAGCTCGCGCGCGACCAGCGCGAGGCCGCTCATGCCCGCGCCGCCGATCCCCACGAAATGCAGGCGCCGGCCTGACCACGCCAGGTCCATGGCGCGACTCAGCCGCCGGTCCAGCGTCCGGCGCCAAGCTCCCGCGAGACGCTGCGGGCGGCCTCGGTCACGGCCGGGCCGACCCCGCGCGCGGGGCCGCGGGGCAGGATCCGCTCGGTGTCGCCGACGACGCCGATCGCCCCCACCGCGTGGCCGGCGCTGTCGTGGATCGCGGCCGCGACGCTGGACTCGCCGAGCACCGCCTCGTCGCGCTCGCGGGCGAGGCCGCCCTCGCGGACGGCCTTGAGCTCCCGGCGCAGCGCCGCCGCGGTCAGCGTGCGGTTGGTCAGCTTCACGAGCGGCTCCGCCATCAGGTCGTCGAGCACCGAAGGCTCCGCGTGGGCGAGCATCGCCTTGCCGAGCGCCGACGCGTGCGCGGGCAGCTGCGCGCCGACCTCGAGCACCTGGAAGACGGCGTCGGGCCGGAAGACGTGGTGGACGACGACGACGGCCGCGCCGTGCAGGACGCCGACGCGCACCGCGGCCTGCGTGCTCGCCGCGAGCCGCTCGGCGTGTACGAGCGAGCGCGCCCGCAGCTC
>JAXDGC010000490.1:0-13264 GCA_034665245.1 Solirubrobacteraceae bacterium
GCGACGTGCTCGACGAACTGCATCACGCCGACGCCCTCCATCGCCGCGGCCATCATCACGCCGGCCAGGCTCGACTTCGACTCGCGCAGGTCGAGGGTCAGCATCGCCTTGCCGGCGCCGATCGACATCTCCTGCGCGAGCTCGTCGAGCCCTGCCTCGCGGCACGCCTCGGCGGGGTTCCGGCGGAAGCGCGCGCGGAACGCCGGATCCACGAGCAGGCGCTCGATCAGCTTGGCGGCGACGTCGGCCTCAGAGGTGGCCATCACGCGCCTCAGGTCGCGGCCCGGCGCCGCTCGACGAGCGGCTTGCCGAGCACCACGAACACGGGGATGAAGAGCGCGAGCCACATCGTCCCGAGCACGGTCCAGACCACGTAGCGAGGAGCGAGGGCGGACATGATGGGCTCATACCGGAGTGACATGAAGATCGCAAAGCCTGCAGCCAGTATCGACCAACCGAGCCCGGCAATCGAGTAGCGCGCCAGAACGGGGGAGTCGGTGGTCCGGGCCTTGCCGGTCAGGCGACGGTTGAACTGGTCCTTCGCGCGCTTGCGCAGCCCCGGCTCGCGCAGGTAGTCGACGAGGATGTGGTAGCCGTCGCGGTCGATGAACGGGTTCAGGTTGAAGAACGCGCCGACGTAGCCCGCGAACGCGAGCTGGAAGAACACGTCGCGCACGGTGCCCGCGAGGAAGACGCAGCAGATCGAGAAGATCGCGCCGAGCGCGAAGTCCGAGATGGGCCCGGCGGCGCTGATCGCGATCCGCCGCGGGCGCGGCTCGAACCATGCCTCCGAGGTGTCGACGAACGCGTAGGGGAAGATCGCGACGAGCTTCAGCCCGGCGCGCTCGATGCGGCGGCCGAACGACGACATCGCGAGGCCGTGCGCGGTCTCGTGCACGGCGACCACGGCGAAGCGCCCGAGCAGGAACACGAGCGCGCCGAGCCCGATCCGCTTCGAGACCACGAACGGCGTGCCGTAGCGGCCCACGATGAGGTAGACGAACGCGGCCAGCCCGGCGACGATCAGCACCGCGATCGAATACAGCGCCGGCCGCGTGAAGAGCACCCAGCCGCCGCGCCGGTAGAGCGCGTCGAAGAAGCCTCCGAGCCCTTCGATCGTCTTCTCGCGCGGCTTGAAGAGCCGCCGCAGGAGGCCCTTGGGCGCCTCGTCCGCCGCGGCCGCGCCGGCCACGCCGGCCAGGTAGCCGCGCTCGCTCAGGTCGGCGAGCAGGCGGGCGAGCCGCGGCGCGCCGGCGGCGCCGAAGCGCTGCTCGGCCTCGCCGATCAGGTCGGCGAGCGAGCGGCTGCCGTCGATCAGCTCGAACAGCGACGCGTCGTTGTCGGAGAACCGCAGGAACGTGTTGCGGTTGAGGTCCCTGAGGATCCAGCGCCGCGAGCCCTCGCTCGCGTCGAGACGCTTGAGCGCGTAGCCCGAGCGCACCCGCGGCTTCATGCCGAACGACGTCGCGGCCGCCGGGGCGACCCCGGACGGTCCGACGGCCGGCACCATGAGGCTCGCGCCGGGGCGCACGACGATCGTGCGGCCCGCCTCTGCCGCGTCCCGCCGGCGTTCGACGCGCATCTCCAGCGAGCCGAGCTGGAGCTTCGCCCCGTCGTGGAGCGCCGTCGCCGAGGAGATCGCCACGCCGTCGACGAGCGTGCCGGCGCTCGAGCCCGCGTCCTCGATGCGCGCTCCGCCGCCGTTGCCGCCGGAGGAGATGCGGGCGTGCAGGCGCGAGACGCTCGGATCGGCCAGCACGACGGAGCTGCTCGGCGCGCGACCGATCGTCATGTCGCCGACGAGCGGGACGCGCGTGCGATCGGCGAGCACGAGCTCGAGCGGCGCGGCGGCGCCGGCCACGGGCGTCCCGCAGGTACCGCAGTACTCGGCCCCTCGCGAGAGCTGACGACGGCAGCTCGTGCAGAGCACGGGCTACCCCAGCGACAGCGGCTGGAAGACCGGGTTGTCGCCCGAGAAGCCCAGCCCTTGCTGCTTGGTCGGCTGATCGACCGGCATCCGCGCGAGCTGGCCGTTGGCCTCCGCGCAGCCCTCGTCGGCCTGCACGACCACGAGCTCGATGCCGTCCGAGCGCCACGCCACCTTGCACGCCCGCACCGGCTGCGGCTTGGCCGCCGTGAGCGCGAAGTCATTCGGCTTGCCGAGGTAGAGCTGGAAGGCGCCGGTCTCGAAGTTCGCCACCATCGCCGCCCGCTTGCCGTCCGGTGAGATCGACCAGTCGAGCACGCCCTTGTTCGGCTGCTTGATGTCGGTCACGAACTTGCCCTTGCCCCAGTCCTTGGCGTCGGGCGAGAACGCCTTCTTCGACTTGTAGCGCACGATGCCGAACGTCCCCAGGCTCTTGACGCCGAAGGCGAAGATCGTCTTGCCGTCCGGGGCCCAGCGCAGGTTCTTCTCGAGGCTGAAACCCGGCTCGGGGATGCACTGCGGCTGCGCGAGCTGCTTCGTGACCTGCAGCAGGCACAGGTCCTGGTCGCTGTGGTTCTTGGTCGGGCTCTTGTCGCGGAACATGGCGAGCAGGTTCTGGTCGATGGTCGGAGCCCACGCGATGTCCGAGTACACCTCGTCGGCCTTGGTCACCGCGGTCGCCGGCTCGTCCGGCTTGGTCTGGTCCTTGATGAACACGCGGCGGTCGCCGGCGTAGGCGATCTTCGACCCGTCGAAGGAGAAGCTCGGGTCGATGTCCTCCGAGGGCCCCTTGGCGACCGCGGGCAGGCGCTTGCCGTCGGCGCCGCCGGCGAGCAGGATGTTCTTGCCGTCGTCGTAGGCGAGCTGCGGGAAGCCGGCGGAGACGAGCAGCTTGACCTTGGCGCCCTCGGCGAGCTTGGTGCCCGCCGGCGGGATCGTCCCGATCAGCGTGCCCTTCTTCTTGGCCGAGAACTGGTTGACCGTCTCGGGCACGAGCCCGGCCTCCGCGGCCTTCTGCGCGGCCGCGGCGGCGCCGGCGCCGGCCAGGGCGGGCAGCGTCGCCGCGGCGCCCTTGGCGCCGCCGGCGGCGCCGTTCTTCTTGTCGACCTTGCCCTTGCCCTTCTTCTTGCCGCGCGGGTCGGCGGTGAAGATGGCGATCGGCGTGCCCTCCTTCACGATCTCCTTGGCCGCGGGGATCTGGCTCGAGATCTTCGCCTTGGGATCGGGTGGCTGCGGCGAGACCTGGCCGACCGTGAGGTTCGCCTTGCGCAGGATCGGATCCGCGTCGGCCTGCGTCTTGCCGACGATGCTGGGCACCTCGACCTTGCCGTTGCCGACGGCGATCTCGATCGCGACCTCGGAGTCCTTCTTCGCCTTCTGGCCGGCCGCCGGCGTCTGGCTGATGATCGTCCCGGGCGGCGCCTCGGTGGACACCTTCTGCTTCGTGGCCGGGTTGAGCTTCAGCTGCGCCTTGGTCAGCGTCTTCTCGGCCTCGAACGTCGACTTGGCGCCGGTGACCTCCGGGACGACGACGTTCTTGGGCAGGAAGAGGAACAGGAGGATCGCGAGCAGGATCAAGAGCGGCAGCAGCAGCGCGATCCACCAGGGCAGCCACGCCTTCTGGCGGAAGACCGCCTGGTTGGGCAGCAGCGGGATCTGCGGCGCCTGGATGCCGCCGCCCGGCGCCTTGAGGTTCTTCAGGTCGAGGTTCTTGCTCGGCACCACCGGCTTCTGCACCCGGGGGCCCTGGACCCGCACGCCGCCCGCGCCGACCTGGGCACGCGGCGCTGTCACGCCGAGGCGGCCGAGCAGGCCCTTGCCCTTCGGCTTGCCGCCGGCGCCCTCCTCGCCCTCGGCGCCCTCCTCGCCCTCCGCCCCGGGCAGCTCCATGTCGGCGGCGGTCTTGGCCTGCTGCGCCTCCTCGCCGGTCTTGGTGAAGACCTGGATGCGCTTCTCCTCGGGCCGGCCGATCCACTTCTGGCGCGGCGGCTTGACCAGCATGGTCGAGTCGATCGACTCGCCCGGCGGGATCTCCATCGTCGCCGGGCTGAACTTGTACTCGAGCTCGTTGTCGGGGTCGGCCGCGTCCATGGCCACCGTGACCGGGGCGTTGGCCGTGTTCTTGACCGCGACGTTGAACTGCGCCTTCTTGCGGCCGGACACGCGCTCGGGCGAGAGCTTGGTCTTGAAGTCCTCGAACGGCTGGATGCCGAGCCGCAGCGGGGCGGCGGCGGCCTGGCGGTTGTAGGCCTTGGACTCGCCGGCGACCTCGAGGTCCCAGATCCGGGCCTCCGCCTCGGCGGTGCGCGGCGGGTGGAAGTGGATCTCCACTTCCTGCTCGTAGGTGCCGCTGGTCCCGAACGGCACGAGATAGACGGTGTTGGGGAAGATCGACCACCACTCGTTCGGCAGTCCGCGCACTGACAGCTCGTAGTTGTCGACGATGCCGCTCTGGTTGCGCACGAGGGCGAGCACGCGGGCGCGCTGGCCGGGCTCGACGCCCACGGCGAGCGTCTCGCCGAGGTTGACCTGCTCGCCTTCGGGCAGGCGCAGCGAGATCGCGGCCGGGTCCGGCTCCTCGGGCTGCGCCGGTGCGGCCGGCGGGGGCGGAGGCGCCGCGGGGACGGCGGGCTGCTGCGCGGTGGGCACCGGCGCGGCGGGCGGCGCGGGCGCGGCCGGGGCGGCGCTTTGACCGTTGCCCGGACCGGGCGGCGCCGGGGGCGGCGCGGGGCGAGCGGCGGGGTGCGGGGGCTGGGTCGGGGCCTGCCCGGGCGCGGGGGCCACCGGCTGTGCCGGGGCGGGAGCGTCGGCGGCGGGGGCCTGCGCAGCGGGCGCCGCCTCCTGCTGGGCTGCCTGCAGGACTTCAGGAGTGATCGCCTGGACCACCCCGGTCGGGTCCCAGCGCAGGTATTCGCCGCACTCGCAGAAATCCCGGTCGTCGGGATTTTCACGGCCGCAGCTTGAGCAAACTCTCATGATTCAGTGGGCTTCTTCTTTGGTGCCTTGACGCGCAGCCGGTATGCGGTGTGTACCGGCTTGAACTGTTCAATGCAACGTGCGATCGCGGCTTGGACGTCCTCGGTGACGGGCTTGTCGCAGTACACGACGAACTGCGACGGTTTTGATTCCACACGTTTGCCGTCCGCGGACCACACGACGCCGCCCTCGTCCTCCACGCGCAGCGGGACACCGGGGAAGGCGAGCGAGAGCGCGAGCTCCAGGCCGCCCTTCGTGCCGCGGCGGCGCCCGAGCTCGGCGGCGCGCCGGATCGTGTCGCGCTGCACCGCGATCGCCTGCGACTCGTCGAGGTCGACGCCCAGCCAGGCGCTCAGCAGGTTGAGGATGTCGCGCGGGGCGTAGTCGGGATCGAAGTGCTCGGGCAGCGCGTCGAGCATCGCCACGATCGGGTCGAGCAGCGTCTCGAGCGCGCCGACGAAGCGCATCCCGAAGTCGCCCTCGGCGTAGAGCGACGGCAGCCCGTCGCGCAGGTAGGCGCGGCTCGACGCGCTCTTCGGCGTCTCCTTGGTGCCGGACGCGAGCTGGACCATCAGGGTGCCGAAGCCGGCGCCCATGAAGGTCTTGTAGTCGCCGCCCGCGGCGCCGTTGCCCGTGGATTCCGCCACGGATCTACGCCTCCCGGTGCGTGGCCTTGACGATGTGCTGCGCCGATGCGAGCAGCTCGTCCGCCTCGAGCACGATGTGGCTGCCGGCGGGCTTGGAGGACTGCTCGCCCGTCTCCAGGTTGGTCTCGTAGATGCGCAGGATCTTCACGAACTCAACGCCGTCGACGGCGTGGACGACGCCGTAGAGCTCACCCTGGTTCATCGCGCGCCCGAACTCCCAGCCCTGCCCGGGCCCCGTGGGATTGCCTCCGACGAGCGGGTTGATGTACGTGTAGAGCGCGTGCGCGACGTCCTCTTCGACGCGCGCGATGTCGGCGAGCGGCGACGCCTGCAGGTTCACGACGACCGACAGCCCGCGATAGCTGCACGGCAGCAACTGCACCGTCGTGCCGATCAGCCGGCGCTCGTCGAGGTAGTCCGAGACCTCCTGGAGGAGCTCCTCGTCGAGCAGCAGCTCGCCGTGGGTGAGCTGGCGGTCCGCGGGATACAGACGCGGCACGAGGTGCAGCGCGACCGGGCCGCCGGTGACCTGCGGCGGCACGCAGACCGCGCGTGCGACGCGCGGCGACGCCTCGCCGGCCAGGAACTCGAAGTCCTCGGCGGTCACGGCGCGGTAGCGGGTGCGGATCTCCATCGCCGCGCGCTGGCGGGCGTGGTCGAGCGCCTCGGGGTCCACGCCGCCGGTGGCGGCGTGCGGGTTGGTCACCGTGTCGACGCCGGGGAGCGACGAGCGCACGACGCTGAGCGACGCCGCCGCGACGTTGCCCGGCCGGCCGCCGCCATGGCGGTAGCGCGTGAAGCGCATCAGCGCGCCCTTGGGCGCGACGGCGCCGTACTGGGTCCAGCCGCCGTCGGTCTCGCGGATGGCCGGCCCGAGCTCGACCTCTCCGGCGACCGGATTGAGGATGTAGTGGCGGTCGAACTCGGTCGACGTGACGAAGTCCGGCCGCAGCTCCCAGGCCGCCCAGTCACCCGACTCCGGGTCCTGGACCTCGAGCGTCTCCCCGACCCCCGGCTTGAGGACCGGGTTGAAGCGCAGCGGGAAGACCTGCCCGGGCGTGCCGTCGGAGACGCCGAGGACCTCGTTCTCCTCCTGCGCGGCGTGCAGCGCCGGCAGCAGCGCGCCGATCGGCGCGGCCGTGAGCGAGTAGATCTCGGGCGCCTGCGTGTACGTCGTCGCGGCGCCGCCGTGGCGCGTCTTGTCGTCGATCCGGCAGCGCAGCCAGTGCATGCGGTGACCGCCGAGCGGCTGGACGGCGGAGCGGGGCGGGAGCTGCAGCTCGACCGTCCCGGCGCCGTAGTTGAAGCCGCCGGTCAGGTCCTCGAGGACGACCGCCTCCTCCCAGTCGTTGTCGCCCTGGGAGACCTCCCAGCGCAGCGGCGGGTCCTCGGGGTTCACGCCCGCGCCGCGCGCGGGCGAGGCGTCGACGTCGACCTGCAGCAGCAGCCGGCCGATCGGCTCGTCGAAGCCGAGGAACAGCGCGTCCCCGACCGCGGGCGGGTTGCCGAACGGCATCTGGTCGGCGCCCTGCGGGTGCGCCTCGCCGTCGGCCAGGCCGACGTCCTTGATCTGGCCGCCGCGCTGCAGCACATACGCGGCGGGCCGCGCGGCGGGGATCGTGAAGTCCTCGCGGACCTGGAAGACGATTGCCTCGTCGCGCGCGGTGCGCGGCGTGCCGACCTCCGTCTCGCCGCCCGGGATCAGCAGCGGCTCCGCCGGCGGCTCGACGAGCCGGAAGCGGAGGTCGGTGTGCGCGGCGCTCGGCCCGTCGAGCTGGATGCCGAGGAGCTCGAGCAGCGTGACGTGCAGCTTGTCCGGGACCCGGTTGAGCCGGTAGATCGTCATCTCCGTCATCCACGCGAAGAGCTCGATCAGCGTGATGCCGGGGTCCGAGACGTTGTGCTCGGTCCACTCCGGGCACGAGCGGTTGATGCGCAGGCGCGCCTCGGAGACGAGGTCCTGGAAGCGCCGGTCGTCGAGCTGGATGTCGGGGAGCTTGCTCACTCGCCCTCCTCCTCCGGCTCGCCCTCGTCGGGGATGACGTAGAACGGATAGACGAGGTTGCGCTTGTGGTTGGTCGACCGGATGCGGTAGCCGATGTTGATCAGCAGCTGGCCGTCGATCATGCGCGTGAGGTCGAAGTCGATGTCCTCGACCTCGATGCGGGGCTCCCAGCGATCCAGCGCGCGCCGCACCTCGGTCTCCAGCCGGCCGGCGGTGGCGGCGTCGACCGTGTCGAACACGAAGTCGTGCACGCCGCAGCCGAACTCGGGCCGCATGGGCCGTTCGCCGGGCGCGGTGCTGAGGATGATCTCGATCGCCTGGTCCACGTCCTGTTCGCCCGACGCGAGCGCGATGCCGCCGCGCCGGTCGACCGTGAGGGGGAACGAGAGCCCCGAGCCGAGTAGTTCCGTCATTGATTCCGAACCTATCCGATGTTGATCAGCGCGCCGGTGATATTCACCATTGCCTGTCCGTCGATCGATACCTGGGCACCCTTGAGCGACAGCGTCCCCTTCGACTCGACCGTCAGCGACGCCTGCGCCTCGACCGTGATCGTCGGTGCCTTGATGGTCACGCTCTGGTTCGACTCGATCGTGATCGCCTGCTTCCCGGTCAGCTTCCACGCGCCGTCGAACTGGCCCGTGTAGCCGCCGGTCTTGACGGTCTCGGTGATCTCGCCGCCGTCGATCTTGACGATCCACTTGCCCTTGTCGGACTGGAGGGTGATGTCCTCCTTGGCCCGGATGAGCGCCTTCTTGTCGCTCTTGAGCGCGAACGAGCCGTCCGTGACCGCCATCTCGTCGCCCGGCGTGTCCTTGCCGTTGAACATCGTGCCGATGACGTACGGGTGGGAGGGATCGCCGTTCTCGAACGCGATGACGACCTGGGTGTCCGGCATCGGGAGCATCGAGATGCCGCGTTCCTTGCCACCCGCGGGGAGCAGCACCGGCGCCCAGAACGACTCCGTGTCGCTCATCGCCGGCAGCTTCACCTTCACGCGGCCGAGCTTTTCGGGGTCGTTGTTGTTGGTGACGACGCCGACCATGATCGAGTTGGCCTGCAGCGCGCCGCTCCCGTTGCCGGCCGACTGGCCGAGGAGGGTGTGCTCGCCGGCCGAGTTGGAGAACGAGGTGACGTAGCCGGCGCCCCCGCGGAGGACGTGGGTGGCCTTGGCCACGCGGTAGGTGCCCGAGTAGTTGCGGCCGACACCGGAGATCTTGAGCAGGATCCCGGCCTTGATCTTCGGGTTGCCGGCGCACGATCCCTCCGCGCCGAGGTAGGCGTTGGCGAGCTGGTCGAGCATGGCCTGGGCCATGACCTTGGCCTCGCCCTGCTTGTCGAAGGACTGCCCGCCGATCTCGAGCACCGCTCCGGCGAACTTGCTCGACACCTGCTTGCGGGTGATCCCGGCGCCGGTCACCTGCTGAGGGGAGGTGGCGGTGGCGAGGACCCCTCGCTTGGCCTTGAAGTCGAAGCCGCGCACGTTGACCTTCTCGACCTGCTGCACCGCGGTGATGCGGGGCCGGAAGGAGCGCAGGTCGTCCGGGTAGCTGAGCTCGACCTTCTCGCCGTTCGCGTCGGGTGGGGCGAACGTGACATCGGACGCGTCGACGACGAACTCGAAGCCGATTCGCCTGCCCAGGCGCTGGACGAACTCGAAGTCGGTCTCGTTGTGCTGGATGACGGCGTCATGCGGGTCACCGCTCGCCTTCGTCGTGGCATTGAGGCCGTACTCGCGGCAGACCTTGCCGACGATGTCGGAGACCGTCTGCTGGAAGAAGACACGCTGCTTGCGGGAGCGCATCATCCGGTGCGTCTTGTCGTACGCGCGCACGACCATGGCCACGCTGCCGGCGTGGAACTCGGGCTCGACGGTGACGATCTCGCCCTTGAAGAGCGTCTGGGTCACGGTCTCGTCGGTGGCGCCGAGCTTGACCTCGAGCTCCTTGCCGATCTCGAACTTGGAGTCGTCGAGCGCCTGGAAGGGCTCGCCCTCGGCCTTGGCGGGGTAGCCGACCTGGAGCGTGCAGACGTCCGGGAGCCGGAGCCAGTCGGTGATCTTGATCTCGTGGACGCAGTTCGCCTCGGCGGGGTCGATCTCCTGGCCCGCGACGAGGATGCGGTAGAGCGGGGTGTCCGTCGAGGAGGGCATCAGGTCTCGAGGCTCGGGATCGACAGCTGGTGGCCGCGGCGCAGCGCGAGCGGGTCGTCGATCCCGTTCGCCTCGGCGATCGTGCGCCAGCGGGTGGCGTCGCCGTAGTTCTTGTACGCGACCGACGGCAGCGAGTCGCCGTCGGTGACGGTGTGGACCTTCAGGCCCGCCTGCGCGCGCGTGGTCGGGTTCTGGCCCTCCTGGGCCTGCTCGGACTGCGTCAGCTCGAGGTCCACGCGCGCGCGCGCCGGCTCGCCGTTGGGACGGAACATGACGAAGCGGATGCTCAGCGAGCTGCCCACCATCTTCGGGCTCTCGATCGAGCCCCACTTGAAGGTCACCGTCGGCGGCGCCGAGCCCCCGCCGCCCCCGCCACCTGACTCCATCATCTTGAGCATCTTCATCGCGTCCTCCTTGATGGAGGCGTCCGCGCCCTTCAGCGAGGCGTCGAGCAGGAGCTGCACGCGGATCGTCCACGGCATGCCGCCGCCGAATTCCGGCTTCGGCGTGTCGGTGCCGGCGACGGGCTTGATCGTCCAGACGTTGCTCTTGCTGATCGAGTATTCCTGCGGGTTGAACGCGCACTCGATCGGCGTCCCCCCGTCGATGACCAGCTGGGCGTGCTCGAAGTTCTGCGGGAGCGGCATCCGGTCAGCCCATCTTCAGCCCGGAGTGGGCGATCTCGAGGGACTCGTTCGCCATTCCCGTCGCGTCGGCCGCGATGCCGGGGCCGGTCCAGCGGACGGGGAAGGCGTCGGCGAAGGTCCAGGCGCGTCTGGTCTGGGCGTCCTGGGTCTTCAATTCGATGATGACCTCCTTGAGCTCCGCCTGCTCCCGGGTCTTCCAGAACCACGTCTGCATCGCCTGATCGTCCGTCATCCCGCTCGAGAGCGTGAGGTAGGGATAGCGCATGCGGCCGGGCAGGTGGTGGACGAACTCGTTGTTGCCGCCCTCGGCCCATTCGAAGACGTCGAACTCCATCGACAGGCCGCTGCACTCCCTGAACGTCCCGATCGTGAGGCCGGGGACGCTGACCTTGAAGTGGCTGCTGGTGAGGACGCGGAGTGAGGGCACGGGCTAGAAGAGGGGGTCGATGCCGTCGATGATGCCGAGGTGCTCGTTCTCCTCGCGCATCGCGCGCAGGACGGCCTCGACGACGTTGTCGGTGAGTGAGAGGTCGCCGCCGGAGCCGCCGCCCGTCGCCCGGGCGAGCACCGCGCCTCCGCCGAGCGCGCGCGGCGCGTTCGCGGCCGCGTGAGCCGGCGCGGACGACGGCGATCCCGGAGCGGCGGTGCGGGCCACCGACGCCGGCGCGGCACCCGAGGGCGGAGACGCGTGCGCGGCAGGCGGGGACGATGGGTGCGCGGAGCCCGCAGGGGTGGGGAACGAGATCTCGACGAAGTCGGGTCCCGAGCTCACCTCGGCGCCGACCGCCCGCGCGGCGGCGGCCAGGTCCTGGGGGGGCCGCGGAGGCGCGGCGGCCCGGGGGCGGGGGGCGCGCGCGACGGCGGTGGGCGCCGCGGCCCGCTGGCGCAGGGCGTCCATGCGGACGGGGGTCTGGGCTCGGGGACCGTGAACGCTCGGCCCAGCGGCGGCGTGCGAGCGCGGTCCATGCACCGGCCGCGGCGCGGGTGCGCGCGAGAGCGCGGTGTGGACGGGCGGCGCGGCCTGGGCCTGCGCGGTGGGGCCGTGCACGGTGGGCGCGGCTTCGGCGTGCGAGGCAGGGCCCTGAACCGATGGCGGTATGTCGATGCGCGCGCTGGGGCCGGGTGTCGGCTCGGGGATGTCGATGCGCGCGGCCGGCCCTTGGACCCTGGGCGGCGCGGGCGTGCGCGAGAGCCTGGCGCGGACGGGGGCGGGTGCCCGGGGGTGCGAGGTGGGGCCGTGGACCTCGGGCGCTGCGGGTGCGCGCGCGATGGTGGCGCGCACGGGCGGGGGCGGCTCGGCGTGCGAGGCCGGGCCGTGCGTCGGCTCGGGGAGGTCGATCCGCGCGGCGGGCCCGTGCGCGGGCGGCGGCGGCTCGGCGTGCGACGCCGGGCCATGCGCGGGCGGCGGCGGCTCGGCGTGCGAGGTCGGGCCGTGGACGGTGGGCGGAGGGTCGGCGTGGGAGCCGGGGCCGTGGACCTCGGGCGCTGCGGGTGCGCGCGCGATGGTGGCGCGCACGGGCGGGGGCGGCTCGGCGTGTGAGGCCGGGCCGTGTGTCGGTTCGGGGATGTCGATGCGCGCGCCCGGCCCATGGACTGGCGGCGACGGGTCGGCGTGCGACGCCGGGCCATGCGCGGGCGGCGGCGGCTCGGCGTGGGAGGTCGGACCGTGAACCGTTGGCGGCACGTCGGCGCGCGAGGTCGGGCCCTGGACCTTGGGCGGTGCGGGCGCGCGTGAGAGCTTCGCGCGGACGGGCGGCGGCGGCTCGGCGTGCGAGCTGGGGCCGTGGACGGTGGGGGGCGGCTCGGGGTGGGAGCTGGGGCCGTGGACCTCGGGCGCTGCGGGTGCGCGCGCGATCGTGGTGCGTACCGGCGGGGGCGGCTCGGCGTGCGAGGTCGGGCCGTGTGTCGGCCCGGGGAGGTCGATCCGCGCGGCCGGGCCGGGGACGGGCGGCGGCGGCTCGGGGTGCGAGGCCGGGCCGTGGACGGGGGGCGCCGGTTCGGCGTGGGAGCTGGGGCCGTGGACCTCGGGCGGTGCGGGTGCGCGCGCGATCGTGGCGCGTACCGGCGGTGACGGCTCGGCGTGCGAGGTCGGGCCGGGGATGTCGATCCGTGCGCCCGGCCCGGGGACCGCCGGCGGCGGCTCGGCGTGCGAGGCCGGACCGTGAACCGTCGGCGGCGCGTCGGCGTGCGAGGCCGGACCGTGAACCGTCGGCGGCGCGTCGGCGTGGGACGCCGGCCCGTGGACCGGCGGCGGCGGTTCGGCGTGCGAGGCCGGACCGTGGACGGGCCGCGGCGGCTCGGCGTGCGACGCCGGGCCACTGGTGCGCCGCGACTGGGTCGCCGGCGCCTCCGGCGGGCGCTGCCCGCGGAGCTTTGCGGCCGCGCGCGCCAGCGCACCCGGCGGCCGGCCGGGGCCGGGGCCGTGCACGGGCGCGGGGGCGGGCGGCGAAGAGACCGGGCCGTGCACCGCCGGCCCGGGGGCAGGCGGCGCTGCGGGCCCGCCGGCGGACCGCTGCACACCTCCCGCAGGCGGCGCCGCGCGCGGGCCGCCCACCTGCGGCGGCGGGGTAGGTGGCGTCCGCGGGCCGGAGACCGATGGAGGTGCAGGCGTACGCGCGACGGCGGCGGACGCACCAGGCGCCGGTGGCTCGGGCGCCGAGGCGTCCTCCTCGTTCGACGCGGGCTCTGCGTGCCGTCCCATCAGCGCGTCGATCGCGCGGCGGAAGACGCCGCGCTCGTCGGGCGGGATCACGATCTCCATGCCCGCCTCGGGCGTCGTCGGTGGCGGGCCGACCGGCTCAGAGCGGACGCCTCGCTGCATTCGCGGCCGGGGCGGCGACGCCGGCGGGGGCGGCGGCTGCTTGCGCCGGAGCACCATTCGCACCGGCGCGGGGCGCTCGCCGGGCGCGG
>JAXDGC010000491.1:0-7091 GCA_034665245.1 Solirubrobacteraceae bacterium
CCCCGCCGGCGCCGCCGGGGGGGTCGCAGCGCCGATTCACAGCACCGCCGGGTCGACCGTGTTGCGCGCGCCGAACACGGTGCGCGCGGCGCCGTACCGGAGTGCGACCACGAGGCTCGGCCCCGCCGACGGCGCCGACGACTGCGGCGTCGTGTCGAGCAGGCCGACCACGGCGCCGTGCGGACGCGCCAGCGGCTCGACCGTGTAGCCGCTGCGCTCGCTGATCACGTGCAGGCTGCGCACGCCGGCGAGCGGGAGTCGCGCGCGACCGACGCTGATGTGGCGACCGTCGCGCATGGCGGCGACGACGCGCGCGCCGTGACCCCAGCTCGGGAACGTGACCTCGACGCGGCCGAGGCCCCGCCCGGTGATCGACCAGCGGCCCTCGATCCACGCGGGAGCGAACCGATAGCGGCTCGTGACGGCGATCCCTGCCCGTTCCACCCGCCCGACCGCTGCGAGATCGGTGAACGCGCCCGCCATCGCACGCCGTGTCGTCGCCGACGCACCGACGCCCGACGGGGCACGGGTGAGCCGGAGGCGGGGCACGCGGCGCGACGGCGCTGAGCCTCCCGCCTGCGAGGCCAGGATCGCGCGGCCGTCCCGCCGCCGAGCGATCACGCCGAACGCCGCCGGGGCGCGCCCGCCGATGTTCGCCGCGACGTTCTGCTCGCCGTCATAGAGCCGCGCGAGCTCGATGCCGCCGTACGGGAACGCGTGCTGGCTGGCGGCGATGATCGCGGTGTTGTAGCGAGGCGTCGTGACGGCCAGCCGGCCGATGTCGGGGTCGTAGGAGTAGAGCGCCGGCGGCGCCTTCGCCGCGACCGCCCGGCCGAGTCCCGCGGCGACGGCGCGCGCGGCGTTGCCCTCCACGCGGGCGGCGGCCAGATCCGCGTTGCCCGCCGGGAGCGGCACGGCCGACACGTCGAACAGCACGGCGGGAGGGATCGCACCCTCGCGCGTCGCCATGCGGTCGTACCAGGTGAGGCTGCGGTCGAGGAGCCACTTCGCATACGCCCGCCAGGCCGGCGACGGCGCGAGGTCGCCGGAGCGGGCGATGCCGATCAGCGCCTGCTGGGCCAGGCCGAGCTTCTTTGCCTGGTGCCAGCGCTCGAAGCCGAGGCCGCTGTCCCAGTTCAGGTAGCCGCTGTGGGTCCAGTAGCCGGCGATCGCGCGCCGGATCCAGCCGTGGAAGAGGCTGCGCTGGCTCGCCGGGGGGCGCGGCATGCCGGCCTGCCGCGCCTGGCCGTAGTAGCGAGTGGCGCTCAGGACGATGTTGGCGTACTCCGCGGAGTCGACGTTCATCTGATGTCCCGGGCGCGAGTCGGGCAGGTAGTGGAAGTGCATGCCCGGGCCGAAGTTGCGGCGCGCGCCGGCCGCGAAGCGAGCGAGGTGGCGGCGCATGCCGCGGGCGAGCACGCTGCGCTCGCCGTTCACGACGGCGGTCGCCGCGAAGATCTCGACGTACCAGTTGAACTGGTTGAGCCGCAGGGCCGGCCAGCGCCAGTCCTGGCTGCGGGCGAGCCGGCGGATGCGGTCCTTGATGAGCGCGACCGTCCTGTATGGCAGGTGCAGCGCGCGCCGCGCGAGATAGGCGTGGACGAGCCCGTCGACCGCCTCCGCGTTGAAGACCATGTGCTGTCCGGGGGTCTCCGGCGCGCTGACGAACGACGGGCCGTGCGCGTCCGCGCCGGCGCCGCGGCGCGGCGTCTCGACCCAGACGTGGCCGTCGACGAGCCAGCGCGCGACGAGCCGCGCACGACGGTCGTTGCGGCTCGCGCCCTGGTGTCCACGCAGCGCGGCCACGGAGTGGGCGAGCAGCAGGTCCGCGTTGACCTCGGTGTCGACCTCTCCCGGCCGCGGGTCGTAGCGGCCCTCGCGCTCGTTCCATGACCCGTCGAGCCGGACCTGGAGGCGATCGGCGACACCGAAATAGCCGCTGTCGTCGAGGCCGAGGCCCGCGCGGGCCACGTTCGTGCTGGAGGTGGCGGGAGCCGGGCCGCACGCCGCCGCGGCGCAGGCGAAGACGCCTGCGACCGTCAGCGAGAGCGCGGGCCACCGGCCCCGCCCCGGGCGGAAGTTCCGCGGGGTGGAGCGCATCGTGGGCCTCCTCGAGGCGCCGCTCCTCGGATGGGGCGGCGGCCGTTTCTGGGTGCCTCACGAGGCTCCCGCCGCCCGTGCCCGCGTCATATGGGCCTTGGGTGGCGGACGCGCGCGCGACGGTGTGGATCGGTCCACACCTTCGCGTCGCCGATGGGCTTAGAGTGCGGCCGTGAGCTCGTCTCCCCTCGACCCCGGGGTGGCCGCGCCCGCGGAGCTGCGCGAGCGGATCCAGGTTGAACGCCTCGGGATCCCGTTCCTGCTCTACCGCGACGGTGACGACCGGCAGGTCATCCTCGAGCTCGGCGACGACCGGCAGCGGATCGCGATCGGACGGCGGCCCTCGAGCGACGTCAGCCTGGAGTGGGACACGGAGGTCTCGCGGCTGCACGCCGAGATCGAGCGCGTCGGCAGCAGCTGGGTCCTGTGTGACGAGGGCCTTTCGCACAACGGCACGCGCCTCAACGGCGAGCGCGTGCACGGCCGGCGGCGGCTACGAGACGGCGACGTCCTCGCCGTCGGGGAGACGCTGATCGCCTACTGCACGCCCGCCGAGGCGCCGACCGGCAGCACACCCACCCGCACGGCGCAGCAGGCCAAGACCGACCTGGCGCTCAGCCCGGCGCAGCGGCGAGTGCTGATGGCGCTGTGCCGCCCATACCGCGACTCGACCTACGCCGCTCCGCCGTCCAACCAGCAGATCGCCGACGAGCTCGTCGTCACGGTCGACACCGTCAAGGGCACCCTGCGCCAGCTCTTCGACGTCTTCGCCCTCCAGGATCTCCCGCAGAACCAGAAGCGCGCGGCGCTCGCGATGCGCGCCCTCCAGAGCGGCGTGGTCAACCGCCGAGATCTATGACCTGGGGCAGTCGATCCGGGCGACGTTGTTGCTCCCGACCGACGTGACCCAGACCCGCCGGACGTCGGCGACGACGGCGAACGGGTTCAAGCCGGTCTCCAGCCGCCTGCCCACCGGCCGACTCGTCTTCGGATCGATCGTGACGACGGCGTGATCCGTGAAGCCGGCGACGAAGACCAGACCGCACGCCACCGCGAGCTGCGACGGGCGCCGGGCCGCGGCGATCGCCACCACGGCGCGCGTCTTGGGGTCGACGCGCGCGACCGAATCGTCGGCGCGGATGCTGGCCCACAGGTATCCGGCGCCGAACGCGATGTCATAGGGCTGCCCCGAGAGGCGCACGCCTGGGGCGACGCGACCCGTCGCGGCCCGCACGAACGCGACCATCGGCGTGTGACGCTCGGCGATCCAGACGCCGCCCGGCGCGACGGTCATCGCCACCACGCCGGCGGGCATCCCGATCCGGTCGAGCCGGCGCCGCGTGCGGCGGTCGTAGCGGAGCACCTCCGCGTCGGTCGCGACCCACAGCGAGTCACGATCCGCGGCGACCGCCAGCGGTGGGGCCGGCGCCGTCAGGCGCGCGGTGATCCGCCCGGTTCGCGCATCGACACGCGCGACCTCCCGGGTCCGCGAGTTCGACGCCCACAGCTCGTCGCCGGCGCCGTTCAGGTCGGAGGTCCCCGGGCCCAGGGCCGGCCCGCGGCCCCGCGGGCGTGAGGTCGCACCGTCGATCCGGATCAGCCGCCGGCTGCGGAAGCTCATCACCCAGACGTCGCCTCCGGCGACGGCCACGCTGTTCGGGCGGTCCGCGATCCCCGTGATCGTCGTGCCCACCACCGCGCCCGTTGGCGGAGTCGGCGTCGGCGTCGGATTTTGCCGGCCTCCGCCGCCCCCGCCGAGGAGAAGCACCGCCGCCGCCGCGATCGCAAGCGTCGCCGCGCCACCGAGCAAGGCCAGCCGACGGCGCGCGCCGCCTGCTCCCGACCGCGGCCGATCGGGCGCCGACCGCGTGGGCGCTTCATCCGCGAGCCCCGGCTCGCTCGGCGCGCCCCCGGGCGCGGCGGCGCCGGTCGCGACCATGCGCTCTGTGCCCGCGTCGCGCTCCCCGTGGACCGCCACGAACGCCGCTCGTCCCAGGTCGCCGGTCGACGGATGGCGGTCGTCGGCCTCCTTTGCCATCGCCCTGCCGACGACCGTGTCGAGCTCGGTCGGCAGCTCCGGGCGGATCGCGGACGGCCGTGGCGGGGGGTCGGTCAGATGCGCGTACATCTTGGCCTCGTCGGTCTCGCGATCGAACGGCACCTGGCCGGTGAGCATGAAGTTGAGCACGCCGCCCAGGGCGTACACGTCGACGCGGGCGTCCATCCGCCCACCGCGGATCTGCTCCGGCGCCGCATAGTCGAGCGTGCCGACCCAATGTCCGGTCTTCGTCGCGCCGCCGCGCGTGAGGACGCGCTTCGCGACGCCGAAGTCGGTCACGTAGACATGGCCGCTGCGTGCGAGCAGGAGGTTCGCGGGCTTGACGTCGCGGTGCACATAGCCGGCGGCGTGGATCGCATCGAGCGCCTCGCCCGCCTGGACCAGGATGTCGGCGGCGCGCTCAGGGGCGAGCGGTCCCTCACGCCGGACGAGGTTGCGCAGATCGTCCCCGTCGACGAAGCGCATGACGAGGAACGCGATGCCATCCTCCTCACCCGCGTAATGCAGCGGGATCACGTTGGGGTGGTCGACCGACGCGGCGGCCTTCGCCTCGCGCAGGAAGCGCTCGCGGACGACGGGATCCTCGAGCTGGTCTGATCCGATCACCTTCAGCGCAACGGTGCGATCCAGCTCGAGATCACGGGCGCGATAGACGACCCCCATGCCGCCGCGCCCGACGAGTGCCTCGACGCGGTGGCCGGCGAACACGCTGCCCGTCCCCAGCATGGCCATGACGCCTTATATCCGGAAAGCAGGGGCGTGGGTGAGAATCGAACCCCGCGGGATCCCCCCATTCCGGCCCCCACACCCTCCAAACGGCGGGGTCGACCCCCTTCGACCCGTGGATCGCGCTCGCCCGCGTGCTCTCCTGGGGTGAGTGACGTTCGAACAGCACGAGATGACGCTGCACGGCCAGCGCGTGAGCTACCGCACCGCCGGCAGCGGCCCCGCGCTGCTGCTGCTGCACGGGATCGCCAACTCGTCGGAGACGTGGGCGCGCGTGGCGCCGTTGCTGAGCGAGCGCTTCACGGTGATCGCGCCCGACCTCCTCGGCCACGGCCAGTCCGCGACGCCGCGCGGCGACTACTCGCTCGGCGCGCACGCCAGCGGCGCGCGCGACGTCGCCACCGCGCTCGGGCACGAGCGCGTCACGGTGGCCGGGCACTCGCTCGGCGGCGGGATCGCGATGCAGTTCGCCTACCAGTTCCCCGAGCGGACCGAGCGCCTCGTGCTGGTCTCCAGCGGCGGCCTCGGCCGTGACGTTCACCTGCTGCTGCGCGCCGCGTCCCTGCCGGGCTCCGATTATGTCCTGCCGGCGCTCACCTCGCAGCGGCTGGTCGGGCTCGGCCGCGAGCTCGGCGGCCTGCTCGCCCGCGTCGGGCTGCGGCCGGCCGGTGACATCGCCGTGCTCGCGCGCGGCTTCGCGGAGCTCGACAACGCCGGCTCGCGGCAGGCGTTCCTCCATACCCTGCGCGCGGTGGTCGAGCCCGGCGGCCAGCGCGTCAGCGCGAACAGCCGGCTCGCGCTCGCGGCCACGTTGCCCTCGCTGATCGTGTGGGGCGAGGACGACTCGATCATCCCGGTCGCGCACGGCGCCGCCGCCCACGAGGCGATGCCCGGCAGCCGCTTCGTCGTCTTCGAGGACGCCGGCCACATGCCACAGGAGGCCCAGCCCCACCGCTTCGCCGCCGTCCTGACGGAGTTCTGCGACGCGACCGAGCCCGCGCGGCTCACGCACGATCACTGGCAGCCGGTGCTGGAGAGAGAGACGTGAGCGCCGGGCGGCTGTCGGCCCTGGACGCCTCCTTCCTCGCGGTCGAGAGCCCGACCGCGCCGATGCACGTCGGCTGGGTCTCCTCCTTCGAGCCGCCTGAGGACGGGCCGCGGCCCGGCTTCGCCGAGCTGTTCGACCACATCGCGGGGCGGCTCGAGATCGCGCCCCGGTACCGGCAGAAGCTCGCGTCGGTGCCGCTCGGGGTGCACGAGCCGCTGTGGGTCGACGACCCGGACTTCGACCCCGCCGCGCACCTGCTCCACGCCGAGGGCGACGACCTGGACGAGATCGCCGACGCGATCTTCTCCACCCCGCTCCCCCGCGACCGCCCGCTGTGGCAGATGTGGATCGCCGACGGCCTGCCCGACGGGCGCCTCGCCATGATCGGCAAGATGCACCACTGCATGGTCGACGGCATCGCCGTGGTCGAGCTCGGCGAGATGCTGTTCGACCCGAGGCCGGGCGCCCCGGAGCGCTCCAGAGCTCCGTGGACGCCGGCGCCCGCGCCCCCGGCGACCGCACGGTTTGCCCGCGCCGTCGCCGACCGGGCGGCCGACGGGGCCGCACTCGCCCTCGCGCCCGTTCGGCTCGCCGGGTCACCGAGTCGCCTGCGCGGCCTCCCCGGGCTCGCGAGCCGCGGCGCGCGGACGCTGTCGCAGACCCTGCTGCCGCCCGCGCCCGGCTCCTCGTTGAACCGCCCGGGCTCGCCGCGGCGCCACCACGTCCGCGTCACGCGGTCGCTCGACGACGTGCGGGCGCTGCGGCGGCGCTTCGGCGTGACGCCCAACGACGTCGTACTGGCCACCTGCGCGGGGGCGCTGCGGCGCTTCGCCTGGCGGAGAGGCGAGGCGCCGCAGGGGCTCAAGGTCATGGTGCCGGCCGACGTGCGCGGGGCGGACGACGCGGAGGGCGGCAACCGCATCTCGTTCGTATTCATCGACCTGCCGTGCGACGAGCCGGACCCGGTCGCCCGGCTGGAGCTGGTCCATCGCGCGACGTCCAGGCGCGGGCGCGACGGCGCCGCCGAGGATCTCGACGCCGCCTTCCGCGCGCTCTCGCTCGCACCGGGGCCGGTGCAGCGGACGCTCGCGCACGCCTTCGCGCACCCGCGGATGTCCAACCTCACGATCTCGAGCGTGCCGGGGCCGGCCGTGCCGC
>JAXDGC010000492.1:0-2870 GCA_034665245.1 Solirubrobacteraceae bacterium
GCGCCGGGGCGGCCGCGCGCGGCGCCCGGATACTCGAAGAACGTCAGGTCGGCGCCGGGGGAGCCCTGCTCGTCGGCGTAGAAGAGGTGGTAGACGGTCGGGTCGTCCTGGTTGACGGTCTTCTTGACCATCCGCAGGCCGAGCGTGCCGGCGTAGAACTCGACGTTGCGCGGCGCGTCGCCGGTGATGGCGGTGATGTGGTGGATGCCTTCGAGCTTCACGGCTCTCCTCGTCAAAGTCGTTGTTGCGTTCTCAACAATATAGCGACTTGTTGAGGCCGCAACAAGTGTCAGCCGACGACGGGCAGCGTCCGCTCCTCGCTGAGCCCGCTCAGCGAGTCCTGCATCTCCTCCGTGATCTGCTCGTGGGCGCTTTCGACGTCGACGTCCTCGCCGAAGCGCTCGTGCAGGTCGATCGGCGGCAGCACCTGGATCGTGATCTTCGCGGGGAGCGGGACGCGGCCCGGGAGGTCGAGCAGGTTGATGCCGAACGGCGGGCCGATCGAGACCGGCAGCACCTTGATGCGCGCCAGGCGGTCGAGCCGGGCGAGCTTGGCGACGCGCTGGCCGCGGGTCAGGAACAGGGCGGTCTCCTGCCCGCCGATCGCCACCACGGGCACGATCGGCACGTTCTCCTCGAGCGCGAGCCGGAGGTAGCCCTGGCGGCCGCCGAACTCGATCTGGTCGCTGTGCCAGCTCGGCCGGAACGTCTCGTAGTCGCCGCCGGGATAGACGAGCACGGGTGCGCCCAGCTTGAAGGCGGCGCGCGCGTTGTCGTGCGAGGCGGGGACGACGCCGTAGCGCCGGATCAGGCCCAGCAGCGGGCTCTTGGCGGCCACGTCGTGGGCGAGCTGGTGGAAGCGCCGGTCCGGGCCGAAGTGGTCGTAGAAGGCGGCCGAGAGCACGAACGTGTCGGCGATCATGAGCCCGCCGGAGTGGTTGCCGACGAGCAGCGACGGCTCGCCGACCGGGATGTTCTCGAGGCCGCGCACGTCGGGGCGGAAGTAGGCGGCGTTGATCGCCTTCAGCCATGGCAGCGTGCGGCGGATGTGCTCCGGGTTCCAGGCGTCGATCGGATCGTCGGGGAGGCCCTTGACGATCTCCGTCACGTCGTCGAGGAAGCCGGCGCCGTACTCGACGATGCCGTCGAGCGGGGAGGGGGTGTGGCGCGCGAGTCGTCGGATCGGGTTGCGAGAGTGCATGCGTAACCCCTACCCGAACCGAAGGTACATCGACCCATGACACAACTGACGCGCCGCCACGACGAGGCCGCAGCCCTGGTCCGCCTCGGTTTCGACGAGCTCAACGGCTTCACGCGCAGCATCGGGACGACGGAGCGCGACGTCGCCGGCCGCGCCTTCCGCCACGTGCCGGCGGGCAAGCCGATCCGCTTCGTGCACGACGCGGTGGCCAACGGCGTCGTGGGCGCGCTCGGCGGCGCAACGGCAGCGCTCGGCCGCGGCGCCGAGACGCTGGTGCGCCGCCGCCCGCGCCCGCAGCGCCCGCTGTCGGCCACGCTCCCCGGCGGCATGGGCCTCGCGGTCCTCAACGGTCTGATCGGCGACCGCCTCGAGCGCGAGGGCAGCCCGCTGCAGGAGCCCATGTCGGTGCGTGTGGACGGCCTGCCCGTGGCGCCCGAGCGCGACGAGCTCGCCCGCGCCTTCCCGGCCGCGACGCCGCGGCTCGTGGTCTTCGTCCACGGCCTCATGGGAGAGGAGCACGGCTGGCGGCTCGGCGTGCGCCAGGGCCGGCTGGACTACGGCACGCGGCTCGCGCAGGAGCGCGGGTTCACGCCCGTCTACGTCCGGTACAACAGCGGCCGCCACATCTCGGAGAACGGGCGCTCGCTCGCCGACGTGCTCGAGGCCGTCGTCGCCGCCTGGCCCGTCGACGTCGCGGAGGTGGCGCTCGTCGGGCACTCGATGGGCGGGCTCGTCTCGCGCAGCGCCTGCCACCGCGCGGCGAAGGACGAGGCCGCGTGGGTGCAGCACGTGCGGCACGTGATCTCGCTCGGCTCGCCGCACATGGGCGCGCCGCTCGAGCAGGCCGTCCACCTCGTCAGCCACGCGGCGAGCCTGCTGCCCGAGACGCGCATGTACTCGACCTTCCTGCGCCGCCGCAGCTCGGGCATCCGCGACCTCCGCCAGGGGTCGCTGGTCGACGAGGACTGGCGCGACCGCGACCCCGAGGCCCTGCGCGCCGCAGCGTGCGAGGAGGTGCCGCTGCTCGAGGGCGCGACGCACTGCTTCGTCTCCGCGACCGTCACCCGCAGCGCGCGCCATCCCGTCGGGCGGGTCGTCGGCGACACGCTGGTGCTGCAGCCGAGCGCCTCGGGGCGCAGCCGCACGCGCAAGCTCGGCTTCGAGGACGAGTTCGGGCTCCACGTCGGCGCGACCAACCACATCGCGCTGCTCAACCACCCCGCCGTCTACGAGAAGCTGCGGGAGTGGCTGCGCTAGCCGACTACCCGCACGTCCTCGACGTTCCGACGCGCTGGAAGGACAACGACGTCTACGGGCACGTCAACAACGTCGAGTACTTCTCGTACTTCGACACCGTGATCAACCGCTGGTTGATCACGGAGGGCGGCCTCGACCTCCACGAGGGCGGCGTGATCGGGCTGTGCGTCGAGTCGCACTGCGCCTTCAAGGCGGCGCTGTCGTTCCCCGACGTCGTCCGCGCCGGGCTGCGGGTCGCACACCTGGGCCGCTCGAGCGTGCGCTACGAGATCGGGCTGTACCGCGAGGACGATCCCGCGCCGGCGGCGGAGGGCTGGTTCGTCCACGTCTTCGTCGACCGCGACGAGCGGCGCCCGCACGAGATCCCCCCGGGCGTGCGGACGGCGCTCGAGCGGCTCGCGGTCAGCTGAGG
>JAXDGC010000493.1:0-3807 GCA_034665245.1 Solirubrobacteraceae bacterium
GAGCAGCTCGTGATCTACCGCGTGACCCAGGAGAGCCTCTCCAACATCGCCCAGCACGCCAACGCGGCGCACGTCAGGGTCCAGCTCTCCTTCGTCGGTCGCACGATCCTCCGCATCTCCGACGACGGCCTGGGCTTCGACCCCGGCCCCGGCAACTCCGGCCGCACCGGCCGCCCGCGCGGGCGCGTCGGCGGCCTCGGCCTGTCCGGCATGCAGGAGCGCGCGCTGCTCATCGGCGGCAACCTCGCGCTCTTCTCCGCGCCGGGCGAAGGCACCACGATCGAACTCACGATGGGAGCAACATGAAGGTCCTGATCGCCGACGACCACGGCATCGTCCGGGGCGGCCTCCGCCTCCTCATCGACCGTCAGCCGGACATGGAGGTCATAGCCGAGGCCGAGGACGGCGTCGAGGCCTTCGAGCAGGCGCTGGCGACCAAGCCCGACCTGTGCGTGATGGACGTCTCGATGCCGCGCATGACCGGGCTCCAGGCCGCGCGCGAGATCCGCTCGCACATGCCCAGCACGCAGGTGCTCGTCCTCTCGATGCACGACGACGAGCGCTACGTCTTCGACGCGCTGAAGGCGGGCGCCTCGGGCTACGTGCTCAAGCGCGAGGTGGACCACGCGCTGATCGGCGCGATGCGCGCCGTCCACCGCGGCGAGGCGTTCCTGACCACCGCCGTCGAGCGCTCGCTGATCCGCGACTGGATGAGCGACGACCGCGCGGGGCCCGACGAGCCGCTGACCCCGCGCGAGCAGGAGGTCCTGAAGCTGATCGCCGAGGCCCACACCAACAAGCAGATCGCCGAGATCCTCCACCTCGCCGAGAAGACCGTCGAGTCGCACCGCGCGAACCTCCTGCGCAAGCTCGGGATGCGCGACCGCGTCGAGCTCGTCCGCTACGCGATCCGCCGCGGGCTGACGGAGGCCTAACCTGACGCGGGTGCAGACCCGCGTTCTCTACGCCCTCGCCACGCTCGGCCTGTGCGCCGCCGCCGCGGTCGCGGGCGTGTGGATCGCCGCCGGCAGCGGCCAGGGCACAGCGCGCCAGGCCGGCGCGTTCGCCGGCTCGGTCCGGCCGCCGGGGGCGCGCGCGCCCGCGTTCCGGCTGCGCGACCAGGACGGCCGGCGGGTGTCGATGGCCGACTACCGCGGGCGCACGGTCGTGATGGCGTTCGTCTACTCGACCTGCAAGGACACCTGTCCCGCGGAGGTGCAGTCGGTCCGCGGCGCGCTCGATCGCCTCGGGCACGACGTGCCGGTGCTCGCGGTCTCCGTCGACCCGCCCAACGACACGCGGGCGAACGCCAGGCGCTTCCTGCTCGAGCAGCACGTCACCGGCCGCGTGCGCTTCGTACTCGGCTCCGAGCGCGAGCTGGCCCCGGTCTGGCGCGGCTACGGCATCGCCCCGCAGCGCGGCACGCTCGATCATTCCGCGTACGTGGTGGTCGTCGACGGCGCCGGGCGGCAACGCCTCGGCTATCCGGCCCACCAGCTCACCCCGGAGGACCTCGCCGCGGATCTGCGGCAGCTCGGCTAACTGCCGACGACGGCGACCGCGTCCTGGGCGGCGTCCTCGCGGTCCGCCGCCGCGCGGTAGGCGCTGTAGGCCTCGCGACCGCCACCGAACCTCCAGGTGCGCCAAGCGGCCTCGGCCTCCTCGTGCGCATCGCTCCAGGCGTCGTAGAGCGCGTTCCACGCCGGCCCGCGCGAAGCCTCGCGGCGCAGGATCAGCTCCCTGGTATCGGGCACCTGGTCGAGCAGGACTTTGAGTTCGCGCAGGCTCATCTGATCTCTCATTCGCACGAGGACCTCGGGCGGTTGCCCGTTCACCTCGATAAACGCAATGTCCCCCGCAGTGATTCCCTGTTACTCCGGCGGATCGCCGGAGCCTGCCCTGCGGTCGCGGATCTTGCCGACGAGGATCACGCCGACGAGGAAGATCAGCGGTGCGATGTAGGCGAGCGAGACGAGCCAGTGGCCCGCGTGGGCGAGGACGAGCGGCGGGCTCATCCGTTCGCCGCCGAGAGGAGCCAAAGGCCGAGGCAGGTGAAGCACACCATCAGGATCAGCATGACGATCTGCGACCGGGTCGCCTCCTTCGCGCTGCCGTAGAGCGCGAGCGCGCGGTCGTGGCCGAGGACGAGCCCGAGCACGTGGCCGGTCACGAGGGCGGCGACCTGGATGTACCAGATCCCCGTCGCGGAGACGATCGAGTAGTCGATCCGCGCGTTCGCGCCCCCGAAGAGGTCGCTGCCGTCGCCGAGCGGGTCCGAGGCCAGGCGCCAGATGTCCTGCCCGTTGTAGACGAGCAGCGAGAAGTAGTGCGCCACGACGTAGGCGGCGGCGATCGGCACGAGCGTGTGCAGCAGCGCGTGGCCGAGCTCGACGCGCCTCATCGGCTGTCGCAGGCCGCGCAGGCTCATGCCGCGGATCGCGCCCCAGTAGATCGCGCAGACGAGCAGGACCGTGACCGCCAGACCCAGGCCGAACGTGAGCTCGAGCGCCGTCCCCTTGTTCGCGCCGGCGCTGCCGAAGAAGTCCTGGAGGCCCGGCGCGACGGCGTTGAACACCGGGCCCGAGCTGCCGCCGTCGAACGCGGTGATGCCGATCGCCGAGAGCAGCAGCGCCGCTGTACCCGGCACGGGATCGAGGCCGGTCGCGCCGGTGCCCGGCGGCCGGCCGTAAAGGACCCCGTCGCGGCGGCCGAGCGGGGCGAGGCGGGCGAACAGCGAGAAGTACGCGCCGAACGGCTCGGCGTGGCGCGTCCACGGCTCCACGCCGTAGAGGCTCATCCCGACGAGCGCCACGACGAGGTAGGCGAGCCCGAGGATCGCGAGCGTCTGCGGCTCGCGGCCGCCCGCCCAGCAGAGCTCGCAGACACCGAAGAAGAGGATCCCGGCGGCCGCCGGCCAGCGCCCGAGGCGCTGGGGATAGGGCAGCGGCTCGGGCATCGCGTCGCCGGAGCTCACGCGCGCCGCCACCCACCCGACCGTCCGCCCGATCGCGCGCCACGGGCTGAGCAGCCGGAAGACGTCGCCGAACAGCAGCGAGGCGAACGGCACTCCGACCCACAGCATCACGAAGACCACGTTCGGCGCGAGGTTGTCCTGCTCGGCGGCCGTCCCGGCGAGGCCCGCGTAGACCGCGGCGGCGAACGCCACCACCCCCGCGAGCCCGAGCACGACGTCGACCGCGACCGGCAGCCGTACCAATCGCCGCTCGCGCGGCTCCTGCAGCCGCGGCGTCGACCACAGCGCCGCGAGCGCCACGAACGAGAGCACCAGCACGAGCGCCGCGGCCCCCGCGAAGAGCCCCTCGGGGATCGGCAGGTCGGCCCGGCCCACGAGGCCGTGGGCGAAGACGGGTGCGGGGAGGAGCACGGCGGCCCTTGAGTCTAAGAACGACGACGGCCCCGCCGGAGCGGGGCCGTCGCCTGCGTCTTATGAGCCGGTGCTGCCTACTTCTTGCACTTCGACGTCGTCGCGCCCTCGGCTGTGCCGGTGGCCGGGAACGTCGCGTTCGGGTTGAAGTTGAACTTCACGCCGAAGTTGTGCTTCTTCTTCGTGCAGCCGACCGAGCTGACCAGGTAGTGCTTGCCGGCCTTGGCCTTGATCGTCGTGGTCAGGTCGACCAGCGACGAGAACACGCCGGGAGCGGGCTGCTGCAGGTCGTCGTCGATCTTGATGGAGATCTTCGAGCCGTACTTGCCGCTGGCCTTCGAGACCGTGCCGACCAGGCCCTTGCGGACGGTGCCGCCGACCTGCTGGGTGTAGAAGATGATCGTCTTCTTGCTGCCGACGTA
>JAXDGC010000494.1:0-2929 GCA_034665245.1 Solirubrobacteraceae bacterium
GCTTCTGCGAGGTCTCGGACGCATGGGCCTCGGGCTCCTCGATCATGCCGCAGAAGAAGAACCCCGACGCGGCGGAGCAGCTGCGGGCGAAGGCGCCGCGCGTCGCGGCGCACCTCGTCGGCCTCCACGGCGTAATGCACGGCCTCCCGCTGACCTACAACAAGGACCTGCAGGAGGACAAGGAGCACCTCTTCGACGCCGTCGACACGCTCGACCTCACGCTGGCGGCCGCGCGCGGGATGCTGTCGGGGATCGCGTTCCGGCGCGAGCGCCTCGCCGCCGCGGCGGCCGACGAGATGATCGCCGCCACCGACGTCGCCGACCTGCTCGTGCGCCGCGGCGTGCCGTTCCGCCAGTCGCACGGGATCGTGGCCGGGCTCGTGCGTGAGACGCTCGAGGCGGGCCGGTCGCTGTCGGACCTGACCCGCGAGGAGCTCGCGCGCCACTCGCCCGAGCTCGACGACGAGTTCTACGCGCTGCTCGAGCAGCGCTCGTGGCTCGAGTCGAAGGTGTCCGAGGGCGGCACGGCGCTCCCGCGCGTGCGCGAGCAGCTCGCCCACGCGCGCGCCTCGCTCGACGCCCAGCCCGGGTGAGCGCGCTCCCGGCGGCCTTCTACGCGCGGCCCGTGGTCGAGGTCGCGCGCGCCCTCGTCGGCTGCGTCGTGCGCCACGACGGCTGCGCCGGCGCGATCGTCGAGACCGAGGCCTACCACGAGTCGGAGCCCGCCTGCCACGCCTACGTCGGCCTGACCGCCCGCACGCACGTGCTGTTCGGCCCGCCCGGGCGGGCCTACGTCTACCGCTCCTACGGCATCCACGCCCTGCTCAACGCGGTCTGTGAGGACGAGGGCGTCGGCGCTGCGGTGCTCATCCGCGCGCTCGAGCCACTCGAGGGCATCGATCGCATGCGCGAGCGGCGCGGGCTCGAGCGCCGCGAGGACCTCTGCTCGGGCCCGGGGAAGCTGACGCAGGCGCTCGGGATCGAGCTCGACCTCAACGGCACGGACCTGGCGGGCGGGCCGATCACGATCGAGCCGCCACCCGCCGGCCGGCCCCCGATCGAGCTGATCGAGGGGCCGCGGATCGGCATCACGAAGGCGGCGGAGCTGCCGTGGCGCTTCTGCGCGGCGGGCTTCCGCTCGGTGTCAAAGCCTTGGCCCCCGGGGCTGCGGGACACGGTCGCGCCGCGCGCGCTGAGCTAACCCTGGCCGGCGGGCGGGGTGGTGCCGCCGGACGGCGGGGTACCGCCGGATGGCGCCGTCGTGCCGTTGTCGGGCGTCGTCGGCGGCGCGGGCGCCTGCTCGGCGGGCGGGACGTCCGTGGGCTGCTGGGGCGCGGGCTTCTTTTTCGTGGGAGCGGGCGCCGTGGTGCCGCCGTTGTCCGGCTGCGGGGCGGCCGCGCTCGGCGCCGGCGCGGCCGGTGCCGTGGCCCCGGCGCCGGGGGCCGGCGTCACGCTCGCGGTCGCATCCACCTTGAGCTGCGGCGGCGGGTCGATCTTGAGCACCGACTCCATGAACGTCTTCCAGATCCCGGCCGGGTAGGTGCCGCCGGCGACCGGCTGGCCGTTGAACTCCGTCTTCATCGGCACGAGCTTGTTCGGGTAGCCGACCCACACCGCAACGGTGTACTCGTGCGTCCACCCGACGAACCAGGCGTCGCCGTAGTTCTCCGTCGTGCCGGTCTTGCCCGCGACCGGGACCAGGCCGAGCTGCGCGCGCGTGCCGGTGCCGTTTTTGACCACGCCCTGCAGGAGCGAGGTCACGGTAGCCGCGACGCCGGGATCGAGCACCCGCTTGGTGCGGACGCGGTTGCGCGCCGGCCTGCCGTCGGGGAGGTTGATCGACTTGAGCTTGCCGCCCTCGCGGCGGCCGATCGTCTCGATCCCGACCGGGCCGGGGACCGGCTGGCCGTTGCGCATCGCGCCCGGGCTCATCGAGCCGTAGGTCAACTTGCCCTGGCGCGCGAACGTCTCGTACGCGTGCGCCATGTCGAGCGGCGTGACGCCCTGCTTGAGGCCGCCGAGCGAGATCGCCCAGTTGTGCGAGACCGGCGTGCGGATGCCCATCCGGCGGGCCAGTCGCGCGATCCGCTTCGTGCCGACCTTGATGCCGACCTCGGCGAAGACGGAGTTGTCGGAGGTCGTCGTCGCGGCGGCGAGCGAGGTCGCGCCGGCGTAGGCGTTGTTGTAGTTCTCGACGGTGAACTTCTCACTGCTGCCGGGCACGTCGAAGACCTTCTTGCGCGAGGACCACACGGAGCCCGGCGAGATCCCCTGCTTGAGCGCCTCGGCGAGCACGAACGGCTTGAAGGCCGATCCCGGCTGTCGCTGGCCCTGGGTGGCGAGGTTGAACGGCGTGGCGTTGTAGTCGTCGCCGCCGACCATGGCGCGAACCTCGCCGGTGCGGTTGTCGATCGCCACCAGCGAGGCGCGCGGCCCGGCGGGGTTGGGCAGCCAGGCGTTGATCGCGTTGTCGGCCGCCTGCTGGAAGCGCCCGTCGATCGTCGTCTGGACGGTCAGGCCGCCCTCGAACGCCTGGCGGGCGCCCGTCTGCCCGCCGCCGAGCTTGTCGACCACCTGCTGCTTGATCCAGGAGGTGAAGTAGGGGTACTTCGTGTCCTCCCGCGGGGGCTGGACGTCGCGCCGCGAGGGCACCGGCTCGGCGACCGCGGCGTCGTACTGCTCGCGCGCGATCAGGCGCTGCTCGAGCATCCGGCGCAGCACGAGGTCGCGCCGCAGCCTGGCCGCGGCCGGGTGGGCGACGGGATCGAAGGCGCTCGGGGAGGCGACCACCCCGGCGATCATCGCCGCCTCCTCCGGCTTGAGCTGGGCCGCGCACGGCCGCGCGCGGTCCTTGTCGCAGCCGGGATGCTGGCGGCCGAAGTAGGTGCGGGCGGCGGACTCGATGCCGTAGGCGCCGTTGCCGAAGTAG
>JAXDGC010000495.1:0-4450 GCA_034665245.1 Solirubrobacteraceae bacterium
CGGCACGTAGGTATGGCCCATCTGCTCGAGCGACTTGACCGAGCCGCCGCCACCGGTCCCGTCGACGAGCCGCACGAGCGGCATCCGCATGTCGTGCGCGAGCCGCTCGGCGTAGACCATCTTCTGCCAGATCGCCGCGTCGGCGGCGCCGCCGCGGACCGTGAAGTCGTCCCCCTGGACGACGGCCGGGCGGCCCTCGATCTCACCGTGGCCGCAGACCATGTTGGCCGGCGTGAAGTCCGAGAGCTCGCCGTCGTCGCCGTAGGCGCCGACGCCCGCGAGCGCGCCCGTCTCGTGGAAGCTGCCCGGGTCGAAGAGCCGCTCGATGCGCTCGCGGACCGTGCGGCGGCCGGACGCGTGCTGGCGCGCGACGCGCTCCTCGCCGCCCATCTCGCGCGCGAGCGCCTCGCGGCGGGCCAGCTCCTCGAGCTCGGGCTCCCAGCTCATCCGGCGGTAGCCTCGCAGCATGTGGTCGAACTGGTCGCGCGGGCAGACGTGCGCGCCCGCCGAGCACGTGCGACCGGGGACCCGCGACGAGCTGGCCGAGGCCGTCGCCCGGGGGCGCGCGGTGCGCGTGGCGGGTGCCGGGCACTCGTTCTCCGGCGGTGTCGCGACCGACGGGACGCTGCTCTCGCTCAAGCGCCTCGACCGCGTGCTCGACGTCGACCGGGCGAGCGGCCTCGTCCGCGCCGAGGCCGGCATCTCGCTGCGGCGCCTCGTGCGCGAGCTGCACCGCCACGGTCTGGCGTTGCCGAACCTCGGCGACGTCGACGCGCAGTCGCTCGCGGGCGCGCTGGCGACGGGGACCCACGGCACGGGCATCACGCTCGGCAATCTCTCCACCGCCGTCACGGGCATGGAGCTCGTGCTCGCCGACGGGTCCGAGCTGGCGGTCGAGAGCGGCGACGAGCTGCTCGCAGCCCGCGTCGGGCTTGGCGCGCTCGGAGTCGTGGTCGCCGTCACCCTGCGCTGCGTGCCCGCCTTCCGACTCCACGCCGTCGATCAGCCGCGGCCGCTCGAGGAGGTCCTCTCGGCCCTCGACACCACCGTCGAGTCCAACGACCACTTCGAGCTCTTCACGTTCCCGCACTCGCCGCTCGCGCTGACGCGGACCAACAACCGCACCGACGCGCCCGCGACCCCGCGGCGCCCGCGGCGCGAGTGGCTGCAGGACGTCGCGCTCGACAACCACGCGTTCGGGCTCGTCAACCGCGTGGCCCGGCGGGTGCCGCGCGCGATCCCGGCGCTCAACCGCTTCGCCGGCCGCTCGGCGTCGCGGCGCGAGCGCGTGGCCGAGTCCTTCGACGTGTTCGCGAGCCCGCGGCTCGTGCGCTTCGAGGAGATGGAGTACGCGCTGCCGCGAGCGCGCGCCGCCGACGCGGTGCGGGCGTGCCGCGAGATCCTCGCGCGCCATCCGGTGTCGTTCCCGATCGAGCTGCGCTTCTCCGGCGGCGACGACGCACTGCTCTCGCCCGCGCACGGGCGCGAGACCGCGTACGTCGCGGTGCACGTGTTCGAGGGGATGGCCTTCGAGGCTCCGTTCCGCGAGGTCGAGGCGCTGCTCGGCGGCTGGGGCGGCCGGCCGCACTGGGGCAAGCGATCCTTCCTCGGCGCCGAGGAGCTCGCACCGCGCTACCCGCGCTGGCGCGACTTCGCCGCGCTGCGCGAGCGCCTGGACCCGGACGGGCGCTTCGTCAACCCGTGGACCGCGCGCACGCTCGGCGCCGCCGAGCGGATCGCCGCGTGAGCACCCGTCAGCGCTGGACCCTCGCGGCCGTCTGCGTCTCGACCGCGCTCCTGCTCATCAACGTGGCGGCGCCGAACGTCGCGCTCCAGGACATCGCCAAGGACCTTCACGCGTCCTTCACCGACCTGCAGTGGGTGCTCAGCGGCTACTCGCTCGTGCTCGCCGTCTTCCAGCTCACGGCGGGCTCCCTCGCCGACCTGTTCGGCCGTAAGCGGCTGTTCGTCGGCGGCCTGTGCCTGTTCAGCGCCGCGTCGGCGGTGTGCGCGCTCGCGCCCTCGGCGGGGGCGCTGATCGCCGCCCGCGCGCTGCAGGGCCTCGGCGCCGCGATCGTGTTCCCGAGCTCGCTGGGCCTGCTCGCCCAGGAGTTCGAGGGTGAGCAGCGCCGGCAGGCGATCGGGATCTGGGGCGCGGTGATCGGCCTCGCCTTCGCGGCCGGCCCGCTCGTTGGCGGCCTCCTGGTCGGCGCGTTCGGCTGGCAGGCGATCTTCGGCCTCGGGGTCGTGCTCGGGCTGCCGACGATCGTGCTCGCGGTGCTCCAGGTGCGCGACTCGCGCGACCCGGATCCGAATCCGGTGGACTGGCCCGGTGTGGCGACGCTGTCGGCGGGGCTATTCCTCGTCGTCTTCGCGGTGCTGCGCGGCAACGCGCTCGGCTGGACGAGCGCGCCGGTGCTCGGCCTCGCGGCGGCCGGCGCCGGCTGCCTCGTCGCCTTCGGCGTGGTCGAGCTGCGCGTGGCCGCCCCGATGCTCGACCTGCGCCTCTTCCGCAACCGGACCTTCCTCGGCGCGACGGTGATCGTCACGACGCTCTCCGGCGGCGCGTTCGGCGCGTTCGTGTACCTGTCGCTGTTCCTGCTCGACGTCCGCCAGGGAACCCCGGTCGAGGTCGGGCTGTGGCTCGCGCCGCTCGCGATCGTCGCCTTCGTCGTCTCGCTCGTGGCGGGACGCATGAGCGCGCGGGTGCCGCTGAGGGGCGCGCTCGCCGCCGGGATGGCGCTGTGCGCCGGCGGCCTCGTGCTGATGACGGGGGTCGACGCCGGCACGTCGTGGCTGCACCTGCTCGCCGGGCTGATCCTCGTCGGAGCCGGCACGGGCCTGGCCAATCCGCTCGTCACGTTCGCCCACCTCGGCGTGCTGCCGCCCGCGCAGGGCGGCCTCGCGTCGGGCATCAACAACACGGGCCGCCAGCTCGGCCTGGCGGTCGGGATCGCGGTGCTCGGGGCACTCCTGCAGAGCCGGATCGCGGACGGCGTCGGGCAGCGCACCGACGGGCTCGGCAAGGCGCGCGCCGCGGTCACGGACCGGATCGCCGACGGCGACGTCGCGGCGGCCACCCGGCTCGCTCCGCCCGGCGCGCGCGACAGCCTGCGCTCGACCTACGAGGCGGCGTTCGCCTCGGGCATCAACGAGATCCTCCTCATCTCCGCCGTGCTCGCGCTGGCGGGGCTCGCGGCGGCGCTCCTGCTCGTGCGCACGCGCGACCTCTGGCAGTCCGCCTGAACCCGGCGCATCGGCGCGCGGCGGCAGGTATCGTCGCCGCCGTGGCCCGCTCCCGTCGCCTTCTGCTCGTGATCGCCCTGGCGGTCGTGGGTGCGTCGGCGGCCGCGGACGCGCACGCGCAGGACCGCTACTCGCTGGCGGGCGGCTGCTACGGGCTCAAGTCGGTGGCGGCGGGCCGCTTCGTGGCCAAGGCCGCCGACGGGCGCTACACCGCCTCGGCCGCGGACGTCGGCGCCGCCGAGCCGTTCCGGATGCAGGCGACCGCGCTCGGGCGCTACCTGTTCTACGGCCGCAAGGGCGACTTCATGGCCGCCGGCGCGCGCCAGACCGTGCCGGGCGTCCCGGTGCCGCCGGTGCCGACCGTTCCGCCCGTGCTCAAGCTCCCGGTCCCCGTGGCCGCGGCCGCCGATCCGGTCCAGAGCGCGGCCCAGCCGAGCCCGGCGGCCGACTGGCGCGTCGACGCGGCGGGCGGCGACTTCGCGATCTCGCTCCCGGACTCCGGGCGCGTGCTCGCCGTCGACGGCTCCGGGCACCTGATCGCCGCGCCGCGCGGCGCCGGCCGGTCTCGCTTCGCGTTCGAGCCGCGCGCGGGCTGCGCGGCCTACCCCGAGGTCGAGCTCGACGTGTCGGGCCCCGTGGCGCGCGGCGCGAGCTCGTGGGGCGAGGTCTCCGGCCTGATCGACGCCCACATGCACATGATGGCCTTCGAGTTCCTCGGCGGCCGGGCGCACTGCGGGCGCCCGTGGCATCCCTACGGCGTGACCTACGCGATGGTCGACTGCCCCGACCACGAGCCGCACGGGGCCGGCGCAGTCGTCGAGAACACGATCTCCTACGGCAACCCGGTCGGCTTCCACGACACCACCGGCTGGCCGACGTTCAAGGACTGGCCCAACCACGCGTCGCTGACCCACGAGCAGAGCTACTACAAGTGGCTTGAGCGCTCGTGGCGGGCCGGGCAGCGGGTGTTCGTGAACCTGCTGGTCGACAACGCCGTGCTGTGCGAGGCCTATCCGTACAAGAAGAACTCCTGCAACGAGATGGACGGGGTGCGGCTGCAGGACAAGCGCATCCACCAGCTGCAGGACTACATCGACGCCCAGAGCGGCGGGCCGGGCAAGGGCTGGTTCCGGATCGTCCACACCCCGTTCGAGGCGCGCCGGGTCGTCAACCAGGGCAAGCTGGCCGTCGTCGAGGGCATCGA
>JAXDGC010000496.1:0-3403 GCA_034665245.1 Solirubrobacteraceae bacterium
GCCGTGGCGGCGGCGATCGGCACGCACCCGGAGGTACCCCGAACCGCTGACAGCCGCGGCGACGCGGAGTAGCGTCCGCGCGACGATGCTCCGGACCACCCGCACCGCGCGGCGTGGACGTGCCGCCCTCACGTGGATGGCGGAGTGGCGCCTGCCCCCGCCCGAGCGCCGGGCGGCCCGCTCCGAGCGGGAGACGATGGCGACGCTGCGGCGCGAGCGCGACAACACGCAGCACACGCCGTGGGCGCGAGCGGCGGCGCTCGAGGCCGAGCGGCGGCGCTGGGGCGCCTACGGGATCTTCTAGCGTCCGCGGGTGTGCCCTGGAGGCTCACCAGCGACGTCGAGGAGTACGCCGAGCGCACCTGGGACCTGCTGACCGCGAGCCCGGCCGAGCACACGATCTCGCTCACCGTGCTCGAGACGGTGCGCCGCGGTCGCCGCTGGTCCGACGAGCCCATGCTGTTCGGCTGGTTCGAGGACGGCGCGGAGGTCCGCGGCGCGGTCTTCCGCACGCCGCCCTTCCACCTGCTCCTGGGGGTGGTGCCCGAGGACGCTGCCGCCGAGCTCGTCGCGACCCTGCGGGCCGCGGGCGTGAGCGTGCCCGGCGTGAACGGCCGCGACACGGACGTCGAGCGCTTCACGCAGGCATGGACGGCGGCCACGGGAGCACGCGGCGAGACCAGGGTGCGGCTGCAGCTCTACGAGCTGGGCACGCTGCGCCCGCCGGACCCGCCGCCGGCCGGTCGGGCGCGCGCGGCGGACGCGGGGGACCTCGAGGTCGCGATCCGGTGGTACACGGCCTTCCAGGCGGAGACTCCCTCGCCGGCCACCGACGTCGCCCCTCTGGTGCGCGAGCGGATGGACGACCGGCGGCTGTGGCTGTGGGAGGACGAGCTGGGCGCGCCGGTATCGCTCGCCGCCCGGACCCCCGCGGTGAGCGGCGTCGCGCGGGTCGCGCCCGTCTACACGCCGCCGGAGCAGCGCCGCCGCGGCTACGGCACCGCGATCACCGCCGCCTGCACCGCGGACGCGCTCGAGCGCGGAACCGAGCGGGTCGTGCTCTTCACCGACCTCTCGAACCCGACGTCGAACGCCATCTACCAGCGGATCGGGTACCTGCCGATCGGCGCGCGCCGCGAGGTCCACTTCGAGCACCGCTAGTCCAGCCTCCGGGCGGGCTCAGCCGCGCTCCTCGTGGTAGCGGCGGAAGCCGCGCCGCTCGTAGCCGGGCAGGGCGGCGGCCGAGTCCAGCGAGCAGGTGTGGAGCCACACCCGCTGCGCGCCGCGCTCCCATGCGTCGCGCGTGACGGCGGCCAGCAGCGCGCCGCCGAAGCCGCGGCCGGCGAACCCGGGCAGCAGGCCGAAGGACGCGAGCTCGACGACGTAGCCCTCGCGGACGAGCTCCGCGTAGCCGACCGGCTCGTCGTCGAGCCGCGGCAGCCACGTCTCGACCTCGGGCCGCTCCACGTGCATGCGCCAGCGCTCCAGGTCCCACTCCAGGCGATCCGTCCACTGCCACGGCCCGCCGACCTCCGCGTACAGGCGCCGGCTCAACAACGGGTCCGGGGGCTCGAGCCGCCCGATCTCGAGACCCTCCACCGGCCTCGCCGGGCGCAGCTGCGCCGGGTCGGTCATCTCGAGGTACCACGTCGTGACGCCCGGTCGCGCGGTCACGGGACCCCCAGGCCCGGCTCGGCGGGCACCCGGATCGCGCCGCGCACGGCGCGCAGGCGCTCGCCCGGCTCGGCGAAGAGGTCGAGCGTCGCGAGGCCGTGGGCCGGCAGCGGGCCGGCGGCGGTCAGCCCGGCCGCGGCGTGCACGGCGGCGGCGATCCCGACCGCGCCGTCGAAGGTCGAGGCGAGGTAGACCGACGAGCCCGCCGCCCGCGCGGCGGCCGCGTCGCGCAAGACGCCCGAGATGCCGCCGCAGCGCGCGATCTTGAGGCACACCGCGTCCGTGGCGCCCGAGCCCGCGGCGCCGTCCTGCGCCGCCGTCTCGTCCATCGCCAGCGGCACGTCGACCTCGGCGCGCACCGACCGCAGCGGCTCGACGCCGTGGACGGGCTCCTCGGCCAGCTCGATCCCGGCGGGGGCGAGCGCGTTGAGCGTGGCGATCGCCTCGTCGATGCTCCAGGCGCCGTTGGCGTCGACGCGGATGGCGACGCGCGGCCCGACCGCCGCGCGCACGGCCGCGAGCCGCCCGGCGTCGTCGCCGATGCCGACCTTGACCTTGACCGTGTCGAAGTCCGCGTCCGCGGCCGCCGCCGCGGCCGCTGCCGCGCCGGCGCGGTCCTCGGCGCCGATCGTGGCGTTGACGGGGATCGAGCGCGCCGCCTCGATCGAGATCAGCTGCGCCACGGGCCGCCCCGAGCGGCGGCCCGCGAGGTCCCAGAGCGCGAGGTCGACGGCGGCGAGCGCCTGCGGGAGGTCGCGCTCGGCGCGGCAGGCCTCGAGCGCCTCACCCTCGGAGCAGTCGGCGAGCACCTCGGCGTACGCGTCGAGCGCGGCGCGGACGGCCGCGAGCGCGACGCCGTCGTAGGGCTCGAGCGGCGCGGCCTCCCCGAGGCCCTCGAGCCCGTCGTCGGCGACGAGGCGCACGCGCAGCAGCGCGCGCTCCTCCATCACGCCCCACGCGGCCCGCAGCGGCTGCCGGAACCGCAATGAGAGCGGTTCGACCCCGAGCCGCATCAGCTCGCCAGGATGCCCGCCGAGAGCAGGAGGCAGAACGCGAGCTGGAGCTGCCCCGTCCCGCCCAGCGCGCCGTTGAGCGCGGGGCCGTCCGTGCGCGTCCGCACCGTCCTCACGACCGGCACCGCGAGCGGCACGGCGAGCAGCGACAGCAGCAGCCAGGGGGAGAGGGAGCCGAGCAGCCACGGCAGCTGCGCGGTCACGAATGCCCCCGCCACCATCGCGGCGTAGAGCACGCGCGTGCGCTCACGGCCGAGCCGCACCGCGAGCGTGCGCTTGCCCGCGCGCCGGTCGGTCTCGAGGTCGCGGACGTTGTTGACGACGAGGATCGCCGAGGCCAGCAGGCCGACCGGCACGGCGAGCACGAGCGCCTCCCACTCGATCCGCTCGACCTGCGCGTAGTACGAGCCGGTCACCGCGACCACGCCGAAGAACAGGAACACGAAGACCTCGCCGAGCCCTTCGTAGCCGTACGGGCGCGGGCCGCCCGTGTAGAGGACGCCGGCGAGGATCGAGGCCGCGCCGACCAGCAGCAGCTCCCAGCCCGCGGTCGCGATCAGATAGGAGCCCGCGAGCACCGCCAGCCCGAACGCGACGTAGGTCGCGACGAGCACCTGGCGCGGCGGCACGAGACCGCCGGCGGTCACCCGCACCGGCCCGAGCCGGTCCTCGGTGTCGGCGCCGCGGCGGGCGTCGGAGTAGTCGTTGGAGAGGTT
>JAXDGC010000497.1:0-8938 GCA_034665245.1 Solirubrobacteraceae bacterium
CGAACTCGCTGAAGGTCAGACGGACCGCGCTGCCGTCGACCTCGACCCGCCGCAGCTCGCGGTCGAGCGCCACCGGGCCGATCGCGAGGCTGCCCTCGACCACGCGCCCCTGCGCCCGCCGGAGCACCGCCCGGATGCGGCTGCGCAGCTCGGCGAGGCCGAACGGCTTGGTGACGTAGTCGTCGGCGCCCGCCTCGAGGCCCTGGACCGCGTCGGCCTCGGAGTCGAGCGCGGTCAGCATGATGATCGGCACCACGTCGCGGCGGCGCCGGAGCAGTCGCGCCACGTCGTGCCCGGTCGGGCCCTCGCCGAGCGCGATGTCGAGCAGCACGACGTCGAACGGCTGGTCGGCGGCCGCCTGCAGCGCCGCGTCGCCGTCGGCGACGGCCGTCACGCGGTGGCCTTCACGCTCGAAAGAGCGGCTCAGCATCTCGCGCAGGGGGCCGTCATCGTCGACGAGCAGGATCTCCAGCGCCTTGACGGTCTGCACGCAGGTGAGGGTACCGGCCGTTGCCCGGCGGTTAAGGCCTGTTAGGAGGCGTGAGGCGAGGGGTGTGGACGGGGGTCGGAGTGGACAGGCTGGGGCCATGTCCTCGATAGGAGAAGTCGGCGTGGGCCGACTCGAGCAGGCCGAGCGCCCTGCCCGCACGCTTACCGCGGTTCCGCCGGTCCGTCGCCCTGAGCTTTCGGTGATCGTGCTCTGCTATCAGGCGAACGAGGCCATCCACCTTGTCATCGATCCCCTCTACGAGCAGCTGGAGGCCTCCGGCGTCGCGTATGAGCTGCTGCTCGTCGCGAACCAGTGGCCGGATCGCCCGGATCCCACGGGAGATGTGGTCGAGGCGTTCGCGGAGGACCACGAAACGGTTCGCACGGTGATGGAGGCCAAGCAGGGTGCGATGGGGTGGGACATGCGCAGCGGTCTCGCCGCCGCCGCCGGTGACTACCTGGTCGTGATGGACGGGGATGCCCAGAACCCCGTCGACGATGTCCTGAAGATGTATCGGCGGATGCGGGCGACGGGCGTCGACGTCATGAAGGGCCGGCGCATCGCCCGGTTCGACGGGCCGTACCGGCGCGTGATCTCGACGGTCTACAACCTCGCCTTCACGGTGCTGTTCGGCACGCGCGGGATCTGGGACGTCAACGGCAAGCCGAAGGGGCTCACCCGCGCGGCGTACGAGGCACTGGAGCTCGAGAGCGACGACTGGTTCATCGACGCCGAGATCGTGCTGTCGGCGCGGCGCCAAGGGCTCGCGGTCGCCGAGCTCCCGGTCGTCTTCCACCGCAACGATGAGCGGGATTCCTTCGTCCGTCCCGGGGCGATCCTCGAGTTCCTCAGGAACATGGCCCGGCAGCGGTTGCGCCGTCGTAGCTGACGTGGCCCACCCCGGTCCTCGCTCGATCTCCCCGGCGGATCCGGGCGCCGCTGAGCCTGCCACGTGGCGGAGCGTGGCGGCCGGACCGGTGGTCGCGGTCGTGACGCTGGCCCTCGCGCTGGTGGCGACTCGGGTAGCGGGAGTGACGTTCCGGGACTGGGAGCACGCGGTCGCGGTGCGCCTGGTCCAGATGAGCGGTGTCGTGGCGCTGCTGGTGGTGCTGGACATCGTGGTCCGCGCCGCCGCCCGGTCGCGGCGCCTCTCGTGGGCGTCGATCCGAAGCGTTCAGCGCGAGCGCTGGACCGGGCGCCGAGTGGCGGCCGTCGGCGGCGCGCTCGTCAGCTTCTACGTGACCTATCTGGCGTATCGCAACGTCAAGAGCGCCGTTCCGCTGCTCCGGCCCGGTGAGCTCTTCGACCGTGAGCTGGCGATCTTCGATCGCGGCCTGTTCGGCGGGAACGATCCGGCCGGGCTGCTGCACAGCCTCCTGGGCACGGGCATCGCCGCGGAGGTCCTCGCCTTCGTGTACATGGCCTTCTTCTACTTCGTGCTGGTCTCGCTCCCGCTCGCCCTCGTGTTCTGCCCCAGCCCGCAGGGCGGCATCTTCTACGTCACCGCCGTCGCGATCAACTGGGGGCTGGGCGCCGCGAGCTACCTGCTGCTCCCCGCCCGCGGGCCGATCTACCACGCGCCGGGCGGCTTCGCCGACCTGCCGGCCAGCGACGTGACGCACCTTCAGGGCGTTCTCCTCCGCCAGCGGGCCGCGTTCCTCAGCGATCCGATGGCGGCCGGCGCGCATCAGGGGATCGCGGCCTTCGCCTCCCTGCACACGTCGATCGTCTTCACCGCCGCGGTGGCGGCGCACATGTTGGGTCTCGGCCGGCGCCTGCGGATCGGGCTATGGGTCCTGTTCGGGCTCACCACCACCGCCACCGTCTATCTGGGCTGGCACTACGTGGCGGACGACCTCGCCGGCATGCTCATCGGCTTGACGGCGCTCGCCCTCGCACGCGGCCTGACCGGCTTCGAACCGGCCACCGCGCGGCGGCTGCGGATCCGCTGGCGCCCCCGCATCGCGAGAGCGCCCGCGGGTGCCCCGACCGGCCACCACATCGCGCCCGCACGACCGCTCGAGCCGTCCGTCGCGGAGACGTCGAGCGGGAGCGACGCGGCATGACCCGGCGCGCGACATGACGCACGTGCCGCTCCGTGCGACGGGCACAGCGTCGCGCGAGGCGGCGGCAGTGCTGCCCCGGGCGGAGATCCTCAGCCGGCTCGGGGCTCGGTCCGAGCGTGCGCGGACCTGGTGGGCGCTCGGTGGCTGCCTCGTGCTCGCCCTGCTGCTGCGGGTGCCGTACCTGTCGACGCCGCTCGGCCGGGACGAGGGCGGCCTCTCCTACATCGCGCAGCACTGGGCGGACGGTCACGGCTCGCTCTACGGCGACTACTGGGTGGATCGCCCGCCGCTCCTGATCGCGTTGTTCAAGGTCGCGGTGCTCGGCGGGCAGGGCGGCGTGCGGGCGCTGGGGGCGCTCGCCGCGGTTGCGCTGGTGATCGGGATCACGCTGCTCGCGCGTGCGGTCGAGGGGCCGCGTGCGGGCTGGGTCGCCGGTCTGCTCGCCGCCCTGCTGAGCGGATCGGTCGCGATCGGCTCCATCTTCACGCCCGGCGAGCTGCTCGCCGTCGTGCCGTCGACGTTCTCGGTCCTCTGCCTCGTCCTCGCGCACCGCTCGCGCCGCGCCCGCTTCGTGTTCGCCGCCGGCGCGCTGGCGGTCGGAGCCGCGCTGATCAAGCAGTCCTTCCTCGACGCCGGTGTCGCCGGCGTCGCCTTCGTCGCCGTCTCCGCCGCCTCCGATCGGGAGGTGCGCCTCCGCTGGCCGCTCGCCTACGTGGTGGGCGCTGCGATTCCGCTCGCCGCGCTGCTCGTCTGGCTGGCGGCGGCGCAGCAGTCGGTCGGCGGCTTCATCTACACCCTGTTCGGCTTCCGGCTCCAGCTCCTGCACACGCTCGCCGGCTCGGACATCCCGCTGTACGTCCGGCTCCAGAAGCTCGGAGAGCCGGCCTGGGACTCGGGATTGCTGATCGCGCTCGGGGCGGCCCTGGTCGGGCTCCGTGGCCTCCGTGACGACCGTGTCCTGGTCGTCACGTTCAGCGCCTGGCTGGCGGCCGCGACGTTCGGGGTGCTCGGAGGCGGGAGCTACTTCGCGCACTACCTGATCGGGCTCGTGCCGGTCAGCTGTGTCGCCGCCGCGGTCGTGATCGCCCGCGCACGCACGGCGATCCGTGTCGTCGTGCTCGGTGCCGTCCTGGTGGTGGCGCTCCTTGCGGCGCGCACGGGCGCGCTGGCCGTGTCCCACGATCCGCTGCGAGATTCAGAGGTGGGAGTCGCCCGCTACCTCCGGACGCACGCGCGCCCGGGCGATACCGACTACGTCATGTACGCGCGTCCGAACGTCGTCTACTACGCCGGCCTGCGACACCCCTACCCGTACATGTGGAGCCTCATGGTCAGGGCCAAGCCCGGCGCGCGCGAGCAGCTGCTGCGGGAGCTCGGCTCGCCCCGGCGTCCCACCTGGCTGGTGCAGTGGCAGGACGACGACGAGTGGGAGCTCGACCCCGACGGCCGGATGGACCGCCTGATGTCGGACGGCTACCGGCTCGCCGCCGTCGTCTGTGACCATCCGATCTTCCTGCGCAACGATCGACCGCGGCCGCCGCTCACTCTCGACACCTGCTAGCGAGCTTCGAAGACTCCCACCAGCGAGAGCCCCGCGGGGATCCTGCGGCCGCTGCGGAGCAACGCCGCCTCCGCTCGCAGCGGCTGCTCCAGCAACCAGTTGAGCGCGGCCGGCGTGCGCTGGAGCTCCGACGTCGCCGGTGCCTCGCTGGGGCGTAGACGCTCGCCGAGACGCCACGCCGCGGCCACCGGCAGCAGCAGGGCGTTGAAGTGCGTGGTGCGGAGCGGGCGCCACCCCGCCTCCACGGCGCGCGTGAGGAGCTCGGGCCGGGTGTAGCGCCGGCAGTGCTGGTTGAACTCGTCGTGCGAGCTCCACAGCCGCGGGTACGCGGGCACCGTGATCAAGAGGACTCCTCCCGGGCGGGCTACGCGCCGCAGCTCGCGCAGCGCGCCGCGGTCGTCCTCGATGTGCTCGAGCACGTCGAGGCACGTGATGAGGTCGAAGCGGGAGGCGTCGAACGGCATCGTGTCGATGCCGGCCACGACGACCTCGCCGACGCCACGGGAGCGCGCGACCTCGGCGCCGCGTTCGGAGGGCTCGAGGCCCACCGCGGTCCCGAAGCCGGACAGCTCCACCATGTTCCGGCCGCTTCCGCAGCCGGCGTCGAGGATCTGCGGCTGCGGCGGGAGCGGCAGGCTCGCCACGACGTCGAGCACGATCCGGCGGCGGCCGCGGTACCACCAGTGCTGGTCCTCGACGGCGAGGGTGTCGCTCTCGTAGCTGTCTTCCATCAGCTCAGGGCGGCCAGGCCCTCGGCGAGCGGACGGGTGCGGAAGCCGAGCTCCTGCTCCGCCTCCGGCGCGGGCTGCGGCTTGTCCTCGGCACGGAGCCGCGCGAGCTGATCCGGGTAGATCGGCAGCGGCAGCACGCGGCCGAGCACGCCGAGCGCCGCCACCGCGGTCACGGGCACGGGCCGCAGGCGGCTCACGGTCGAGAACGCACGGGCGCACGCCTCCGCGAACTCACGGATGCTCATGCACTCACCGCCGAGCGTGTAGGTCCGTCCGGCCGCGGCCGGGGCGGCGACCGCGCCGACGAGGGCGGCGACCGCATCATCGACGTGCATGGGGCAGACGCGCTCCGCGCCCTTGCCCACCACGGGGATCGCCGCGCCGCGCCGCGCGCGCGCGACGATGTCGTCGATGCCCTCGGCGCCGGCACCTCCGTACATCTCCGACAGGCGGACGATCGTGTGCTCGACCGGCGCCTCCGCGACGGCCCGCTCGGCCATCAGCTTCGACCGGCTGTAGGCCCCGCCGGTCTCGGAGACCGCGCGCGTGCTCACGTGCACGAAGCGACGCACGTCATGCCTCGCCGCGGCGTCGAGCAGCCGCTGAGTCCCGCGCACGTTCGTCTCGACGTAGTCGCGTGCGCGCCGCGCGTGCGTGACCGCCGCCAGATGGAGGACGACCTCCGCACCCTGGACGGCCGCGTCGAGCGTCGAGCCGTCGCCGAGATCGCCCTGGACGCTTTCGTCAGCGTTCTCCACGGGTCGGCGCCGAACCATGCAGCGCACCGGTCGGCCCTGGCCGCGGAGCTGCGCGACGACACGCTTGCCGATGGCGCTCGAGGCGCCCGTGACGAGGATCGGGGCGGCCACGGCGGCGAGAGTCTAGCCCGGCGGCCGAATCCGGGCCCGGGCGGCAGGCTGGACGGATGTGCGATGAGCGGAATCCCCGATGTCGTGTTAAGTTGCCTTTCGTCTGGAGGGCGCCCAAGGACAAGCCCGAAACGGGCTCACCACGGACGGACTTTCAAGGATGACTGAAGCGGCGGCTCCTCCAGGGCCGCCGTTTCCTTTTGGACGGACGCGGGCGTGGGTACTCCCCGGCCATGTCCCAGGAACAGACGGAGCAGGAGAACGCGGCGGACCCCGACGACGGCTCTGACGGCGAGTCCGCCCAGGACGCCGCCCAGCAGGAGGAGCAGGAGGTCGAGAAGGCCAAGGAGACCATGGCCGAGCTCGAGGAGGGCGACCCGCCCAAGGACCTCGCGGACTGGCCCGGCGGCAAGGCGAAGTACCAGACCTACGGTGGCCCGGAGGGCGAGGAGGGCTACGACGAGGCCGCGACCCAGAAGCTCGGCCCGTCGTCGCTGCGCCACCACGAGGACGGCTCGGTCACGATCGAGGGCGAGGAGGTCGACGACCCCGACGAGTACAAGGGCGAGCCGATCCCCGGCGGCCCGAGCGATCCCGACGCCCCGCCCGACCCCGCGATGGTGGGCGAGGACGCGGAAGGCGACGACGACTCGGACGACGACTCCGACGACTCCGACGACTCCGACGACTCCGACGACTCCGACGACTCCGACGACTCCGACGACAGCGACGACTCCGACGACGACGACTCCGAGCAGCGCAAGGGCTCGGCGGACGACGAGAGCGGCTAGCCCCGCCTGACCTTCAGGCGTCGCTGCACGTGGCCGGTGTTCCCGGCCGCGTCCCGCGCCGTCACGGACACGATCAGCGTCAGCCGCCGGTGGCGGCGCAGGGCCGTGTGGATCCGCTTCACGCCCTTGCGGTTCGGGCGCAGGCGCAGGATCGTGCGCCGGCCGGCGCGCAGCGGCGTGCGCACGCGCTTGAGCTTCACCCGCGCGACGCGGGCGGTCACCGTCACGCGGCAGGTCTCGTTCGCCGTCAGCGTGATCCGCGGCGTCGCATGCCGGCCGACGCGGCCGTGGCGCGCGAGCCCGATCCGCACCCGCGGCGAGCTCCGGTCCGGGATGAGCGGCCTGGCGGGCGGGGGCGGCAGCGGCGGTGCGGTGATCCCCGGCGTGGGCCGGAGCACGCAGGGGCCGATCGCACCGTCCTGGACGCGGTCGACGGTGCCGTCGTTGGACACCAGGTAGACGTGCCCGCAGGCGTCCTCGCCGAACGCGACGAGGTTGTTCACGGTCGGGAGGCCGGCCGAGCGATCCTCCGTCGCGCGCGGCAGGGTGAGACGCAGGGAGCGGGTCACCCCGTCGTAGTAGTCGGCGTAGATGTAGCGGCCGACGAGCGAGGGCAGCCCGGGATCGCGCACGACCACGCCGCCCGTGAGCGCCGTCCACTGCGGATGGCTCAGGTCGAAGACGGGCTCGACGTAGGGCTGCCCGGGCGTGCAGGCGCCCGGGCCGGCGATCAGTCCCTCGGTGCAGGGCCACCCGAAGTTCGCGGCGCGCGCGAGGCCCGGGGCCCGCACGTAGTCGATCTCCTCCTGCGCGCTCTCGCCCACGTCACCGATCACGAGGTCGCCGGAGCCACGGTCGAAGGAGAAGCGGAACGGGTTGCGGAGGCCCGCGGCCCACACCGCCGACCCATACGGGTTGTCGGCGGGGACCGTGTACCCGCCGGCGTTGCCGGGTAGCGGGTCGATCCGCAGCAGCTTGCCGAGCTGGCGCGTCGTGTCCTGCGCGTTGTGGTGCACGTCGTTCCCGCCGCCGCCGTCGCCCGTCGCGATCCAGAGCATCCCGTCAGGGCCGAACGCGATCGTGCCGCCGTTGTGGTTGGTCTCGCCAGGGTGGTCCAGGCGCCACACGATGCGGCCGGTCGGATCGGCGCGGTCCGGGTTTGTGGCTGAGCGGTGGTACTCCCGCACCTGGAGCTGGCCGACCGGCTCGGCGGCGAGGTAGACGTAGAACAGCCCGGACGTCTCGTAGTCGGGCGGGAAGGCCATCGAGAGCAGGCCGCGCTCGCCCTCGACGTTGACCTGGGAGGAGATGTCGAGCACCGGCGTGGCGAGCGGCGTCCCGTCGCGGACAACCCGGATCACGCCGCTCCGCTCGACGACGAAGAGACGACTCGTGTCGCGCGGGGGCGAGGCCACGTACATCGGCGTGTCGAAGGTCCCCACCGGCACGGTCACCGGCGCCGCCGCGGCGCCGGCCGGCGCCAGGAGCGCGACCAGCCCGAGCGCGAGCAGCGCGCTAGTGATCCGCGACATGCCCGTCCTCGGGCTCGAGCGGGAGGCCGTCGCGGTCCCATGCCTCAAGGCCGCCGACCATCGAGTAGGCCTCCCAGCCCGCGCGCCGGAAGGCGTTGGCGGCCATCCCGGAGCGCGCGCCGAGGCGACAGTAGAAGACCACCGGGCGGTCGCGCTCGATCGAGTCGGCCTGTGACGCGAGGCGCTCGATCTCGAGGTGGCGGGCGCCGGCGATCCGCCCGGCCTCGTGCTCATAGTCCTCACGGACGTCGATGAGCTGGACCTCGCCGCGGTCGTGGCGCGCGCGGACGTCCTCGGGGCTGACGTCTACGTCCTGTGCGTGGAAGGCATGCTCGCTCATCCGACCGTGGGCACCGTAGCGGGCCTCACGGTCGGGGCCCGCGCGTCTTGGGGCCGTCGCCCGCCTCATGGGCGACGAGCCGGTGAGCCTGGCGCGCCCACGCGCACAGCAGCGGTCGGGTGTCGCGCGGGTCGATGATCTCCTCGACGCCGAAACGCTCCGCCGTCCGGAACGGCGAGCGCACCGCGTCGAGCCGCGCCTCGATCTCCGCGCGCAGCGCGACCGGGTCCTCGGCGGCCTCGAGCTCGCGCCGGTAGGCGGCCTCGAGCCCGCCGGCGATCGGCAGCGAGCTCCAGTCGCCCGACGGCCACGCGTAGCGGAGGTTCAACCGCGAGTGGTCGCCGTGGGAGGCGCCGGCCACGCCGTAGACCTTGCGCACGAGCACGGACACCCATGGCACCGTCGCCTGGTGGACGGCGAACAGCGCGCGCGTCCCGCGCCGCATCGTGCCGGCGCGCTCGGCGTCCGAGCCGATCACGAAGCCCGGCTGATCGACGAGGTTGGCGACCGGCAGGCGGAACTGGTCGCAGAGGTCGACGAAGCGCACGAGCTTGTCCG
>JAXDGC010000498.1:0-7910 GCA_034665245.1 Solirubrobacteraceae bacterium
ACGTCCACGGCGCGCGCGGAGCTTGCCTCTCAAGCTCGCGCGAGCGACGCGGGCGCCCCCGTGAAGCTCGCCGGGAGACTGCTGGTGCGGACGGTGGACCCCGGCAATCCGCGCCTGAACGGTCGCCTGGTCGAGGCGGCGTTCGGCGCGTCCAAAGCGGTTGTCGACGGCGGCCGGCTCGCCTGCCAGCGCGTGTACGTCGCCGCCGGTGCAGGCCTGTGCCTCGCGGTCGCGCCGTCCGGTGTCGAGTACCGCGCGCGGATCTTCGACCGCCATCACCGCGTGCGCCATGAGCTGACCCTTTCCGGGCTGCCGAGCCGAGCGCGAGTCTCACCCGGAGGGCGGTGGGGCGCGCTCACCACGTTCTCGAGCGGCGACTCCTACACGACCCCCGGCCAGTTCTCCACGCGCACGTGGATCCTCGACATGCTCTCCGGCCGCCGGGTGGCCGATCTCGAGCGTTTCGAGGTGCTGAAGGGCGACAAACGACTCGACGTGCCGGACTTCAACTTCTGGGGCGTGACCTTCGCCGGCGACGAGGACACGTTCTACGCCACGCTCGCCACCGGCGGCAGGCGCTATCTCGTCAAGGGCTCGCTGGCACAGCGGCGCGTGCAGCTGATGCGTGAGAACGTCGAGTGCCCGTCGCTCTCGCCCGACGGCCGACGGCTGGCCTACAAGAAGCGCGTGGGCGGCGTGCAGGACTGGCGCCTGCACGTGCTCGATCTCGGCACGGGCCGGGACGTCGCCCTCGCCGAGCAGCGCTCGATCGACGACCAGGCCGAGTGGCTGAACGACGAGACCGTGGTCTACGGCGACGGGCGCTCGGTGTGGGCGGTGCGGGCGGACGGCGCCGGGCGCCCGCAGCGCCTCCTGGCGCGGGCCGACTCGCCCGCGGCCGTGCGCGGCTGAAATCCCACCCGTCCGTCTAGGGGGCGCCGGCGAGCGCGCTGGGACGCTCTCCGTACTTGTGCGACGCCTGATCGTCTCGCTCCTTTCCGCCGCCGCGGTTCTGCTCGCCACCGGCGGGCCGGCGCACGCGGCCGTCTCCTGTCCGAACCCCAACCCGGTGGTGCAGGAGAACAACTGCGCGGGAGCGGGCTCGTCGGCCTGGACGCTGGGCAACGCGAGCGAGAACGTCGGCGGCTTCGCCACCCAGACGAGCTTCAACCTCGGCCAGGACGTCCCGCTCAAGATCGCTCGCAACGCGCCGGTGGTCCCCGCCACCAAGGTCGACATCTCGGTCTACCGGATGGGCTACTACGGCGACACCGGCGGGCGGCTGATCGCCGCCGCCTCGCGCACCGGGGTCACCGTCAACAACGATTTCACCTGCAACCCCAAGAACGCCCAGACCGGGCTCAACGACTGCGGTAACTGGGCGGTGACCTACACGATCCCGGGCGCGTCACTGCCCGCCACAGGCGTCTACCTGGCCAAGATCCGCGCGACAGACACCGGGATCGACAACCACATCCTCTTCGTGGTGCGCGATGACAACCGCGTGCCCAGCGCGAAGGTGCTTTTCGTCCTCCCGACGGCGACCTACCAGGCCTACAACAACTGGGGCGGGAAGTCGCTCTACTGGGACAAGAACGGCGGCCCCGACACCGTGGCGGGCACCGGGCGAGCGGTGAAGGTCTCCTTCAACCGCCCCCTCGACGGCCCGACCAACGACCGCGACCGCTTCCGCGGCCCCGACCGCGAACTCGTCAACTGGTTCGAGCACCAGGGCTACGACGTCGCCTACACCGACAGCGTCGCGGTCCACCAGAACCCCGCCCAGCTGCGCGCCCACCCCGTCGTCGTGCTCGGGGCCCACGACGAGTACATGTCCGGCGAGACGATGGCGGGCCTCAAGGCGGCGCGCGACGCGGGCACGAGCATCGCCAACTTCGGCGCCAACACCGGCTACTGGAAGGTCCGCTTCGAGGACGGCGGGCGCACGCTCGTGGATTACAAGACCGTCCAGGGCTCCGGCTCGAGCGGGACCGGCACGGCGACGCCGAACGACCCCGGGCCCGACGGCGTCACGGGGACCGCCGACGACGCACTGGGGGCCGATCGCACCGCGGGCACCGCCGACGACCGGCCCGACAACGCCACCACGACGTTCCGCGACAACGGTGCGCCGCCGGGGGACCCGAACGCGCCCACGGGCGGGCGGGTCGGCCCCGACCAGCCGGAGAACTCGCTCTTCGGGGTCATGTACATCGGCGACAACCAGCAGACGACCTGGGCCATCCGCGTCCCGCCGGCGAACGCGAACGGGGAGTTCGCGGGCGAGCGCGCGTGGCGCAGCACAGGGATCTCGAGCACCGCGGGCGGCACCGCGGGCTCCTCGGACACGATCGGCTGGGAGTGGGACGGCATCCCGAGCCAGGCGCAATACCTGAGCAGGCAGCCCGCCGGCGTGAAGCGCCTCAGCGACACGGACACGCGGACGGCCTCGACCAACTTCCTCCAGGACGAGGGGCGCGTGTACGCCAACACTCCGCCTCCGGGACAGACGTTCGTCAACACGGTCCGCTACCGCGCGGCCAGCGGCGCGTGGGTCTTCTCCGCCGCCACGAACCAGTGGGGCTATGGGCTCGGCGAGGCCAAGCTCGACCAGGCCACCTACAACGTCATCTCCGATATGGGCGTCCAGCCCGTGACGCCGACCGGGATCATCCCCGACGCGGGCAACCAGGCGCCGCGCGCCGTTGCCACCGCCTCGGCCACGAGCGGGCCGCTGCCGCTGACCGTGAACTTCAACGGGACGGGGTCGAGCGACCAGGACGGCACCATCACCAAGTACGAGTGGGATCTCGACGGGAACGGGAGCTTCGGCGACTCGACCGCCGTCTCGCCGTCGTTCACCTACAACCAGTCGGGCGCCTACAACGTGCGGTTGCGGGTGACCGACAACGGTGGCCTCACGGACATCACGGCGCTCACGATCAGTGCCGGCTCGCCGCCCGTGCCGACGATGTCCGCGCCGGCGGCTGGGACCACCTGGAAGGTCGGCGACTCGATCTCGTTCGCCGGCTCCGCGGTCGACGACAACGGCGCCGCCGTCCCGGCGAGCGGGCTGGCCTGGCGGCTCGATCTGGTGCAGTGCGGCCAATCGGGCGGCGCCTGTCAGACCTCGCTCGTCCAGACGGCGACCGGGGTCGCCTCGGGGTCGTTCGTCGCTCCGCAGGCGCAGTATCCGGCCTACCTCGAGCTGCGCCTCACGGCGACCGACGCCCACGGCCTGCAGACCACGGTCACGCGGCGCCTCGACCCGCGCACGGTGGCCCTCACGCTCGACTCCGACCCCGCCGCCCTGCAGCTCACGCTCGGGAGCGAGACCGTCGCGGGGCCGTTCACGCGCGACGTGGTCGTGGGATCCTCCAACACCGTCACCGCCGTCTCGCCACAGACGCAAGGGATCTCCAACTACGTCTTCGGCTCCTGGTCGGACGGCGGCGCGCAGACGCACACGATCACCGCGCCCGCCACCGACACCACCTACCGGGCCACCTACAACGCCGCGACGGTTGGGGCGACGCTCGTGGGCACGGAGACCGTCGGCGCGGACGTCGACAACACGCCCGCCGGCATGGCCGAGGCGTTCCGGACGACGGCGAGCACGACCGGCCCGGTGAGCTGGCTGCACGTGTATCTCGACAGCAGCGCGACGGCCACCGAGCTCGTCGCCGGGATGTATGCCGACGCGGCCGGCAAGCCGGGCGCGCTGCTGACGACCGGTCGCCTCACCTCGCCGACCCCCGGCGCCTGGAACCGCATGCTGGTGCCGAGCGCCAACGTCACCGCCGGGGCCACGTACTGGATCGCGGTGCTCGGCCCGGCCGGCAAGGCGGGCAACATGCGCTTCCGCGACACCCTGTTCGGCACCGCGCGTGCGGAGTCCAGCTCGTCGTCGACGCTGACCGATCTGCCTACGACGTGGTCGACCGGCACCGTGTACAACGACGGGCCGCTCTCCGCCTACGGCGCCGCCGCGGGCGGCGCGGCCCAGCCCGCCGTGCTCGCGGTCGCGCCGTCGAGCCTCGCGTTCAGCGCCACGGCCGGCGCGGCCAACCCCGCGGCCAAGACGCTCAGCGTCGCCAACACGGGCGGCGGCTCGCTCTCCTTCACCGTCTCGGATGACGCGCCGTGGCTGTCCGTCAGCCCGGCGAGCGGCACCGCGCCGCGTGACCTGAGCGTGACCGTGGACACGGTGGGCCTCGCCGCGGGGACCTATTCGGCCACGGTGACGGTCACGTCGGCCGGGACCCAGGGCTCGCCGAAGCAGATCCCGGTGACCCTCACGGTCGCCGCTGCCCCCGCGCTCTCCGTGTCGCCCGCGAGCCTGTCGTTCTCCGCCACGTCGGGCGGCGCGAGCCCGGCGACCAAGACGCTGAGCGTGACGAACACGGGCGGCGGGACGCTCTCCTTCACGGCCTCCGACGACGCCCCGTGGCTGTCCGTGACGCCCGCGTCCGGCACCGCGCCGCAGACCCTCACCGTCTCGGCGTCCGTGACCGGCCTCGCCGCCGGCACCTACACGGGCAAGGTCACCGTGACCTCCGTCGGCGCCACCGGGTCGCCGACGGACGTGCCGGTCACCTTCACCGTCGACCCGCCACCGGTCACGCCCGCGCTCGCCGTCACACCGGCGAGCCTGTCCTTCAGCGCCGTCGCGGACGGGGCGAACCCGGCCGACAAGACGCTCAGCGTCACCAATACCGGCACCGGGACGCTGTCCTTCACGACCTCCGACGACGCGCTGTGGATGTCCGTGACCCCCGGCTCCGGCACGGCGCCGCAGGACCTGACGGTCAGCGTCGACACCGCCGGACTGGCGGCCGGCACCTACACCGGCAAGGTCACGGTCACCGCCGCGGGCGCCACGGGCTCCCCGAAGGACATCACCGTGACGCTGGTCGTGAACCCCGGACCGACGCTCGCCGTCGCGCCGGCGAGCCTGTCCTTCAGCGCGGTTGCCGGCGGCGCGAACCCCGCGGCCAAGACGCTGACCGCCACGAATTCCGGCGCCGGCGGCAGCCTGCCGGTCAGCGCGTCCGACGACGCGGCCTGGCTCTCGGTCACGCCCGCCTCCGGCGCGACGCCGCAGGATCTCTCGGTCGCGGTCGACACCGCCGGGCTGGCCGCCGGGACGTACACGGGGAAGGTCACCGTGACCTCGGCGGGCGCGGCCGGCTCGCCGCGTGACGTGGCCGTGACGCTCGTCGTCGGCCCGCCACCGGTGCTCGCCGTCGCGCCCGCGTCGCTTGCCTTCAGCGGCACCGCGGGTGGCGCCAATCCGGCCACCAAGACGCTCAGCGTCACGAACACCGGCGGTGGCAGCCTGAGCTTCACCGCGGCCGACGATGCCACCTGGCTCGCGGTCACGCCCGCGAGCGGCTCGGCGCCGCAGACCCTCACCGTCTCGGCGTCCCTGACCGGCCTCGCGGCGGGGACCTACACTGGCAACGTGACGGTGACGGCCGCCGGGGTCCAGGGCTCGCCCCAGACCGTGCCGGTCACGCTGACGGTCGCGGCCGCCCCGCCGCCGCCGTCGGGCCTTGTCGCCGCCTACGGGTTCGAGGAGCCCTTGGGCACCACTGTGGAGGATTCCTCCGGCTCGAACAACGTCGGCGTGACCAACGGCCCGACGCGGGTCACGACCGGGAAGTTTGGCCGCGGGCTCGACTTCGACGGCGTGAACGACTGGGTCACGGTCGCCGACTCCGCCTCCCTGGACATCACGCGCATGACGATCGAGTCGTGGGTGCGGCCGACCGCACTCGGCACCGCCTGGCGCAGCGTCCTGCTCAAGGAGCAGCCCGGCGATTTCGTGTACACCCTCTATGCCTCCACGAACGCCAGCCGACCGTCGGGCTGGGTGTTCATCGGCGGCGAGAAGGAGGCACGCGGTGCGGCGGCGCTGGCGGCGAACGCATGGACGCACCTCGCGAGCACCTACGACGGCGCCAACCTGCGCCTGTACGTGAACGGCACCCTCGTCAAGACGCTGGCGCTGACCGGCAACATCGCCACCAGCACCGGCGCACTGCGACTTGGCGGCAACGCGATCTGGGGCGAGTGGTACGCCGGCACCCTCGACGACGTCCGCGTCTACAACCGCGCGCTCACCGCCGCGGAGATCCAGGCGGACATGACCAAGGGCGTTGCCGTCGCAGGGGCCGCGCGCCTCGGCTCCGCCCGCGCGCAGCCCGTGCGGCGCGTCAGCGCGGCCGCGCGCCGCGCGGCCATCCGCCGGGCGCGCCGCGTGTCACGCCGCGTCTCGCCGAAGCGGGTAGCGCGGCGCGCGGTGCGGCGGCGGCCTGTGCACTCGGGCCCGTTCACGACCCTCTGAGGGCCGGCGTTCGCCACGCTCACCGCCGCGGCCTCGACTCACTGCCCCCGAGCCATCGTCTCCGCCAGCGCACGGGCACGCGCGGGATCGAGCACGCCGCCGGTCGGGTGCTCGACGCTCGCCGACGCGGCGGCGACCCCGGCGCGCGCGGCGGCCACGAGCGGCTCCCCGCGCTCGAGCGCGGCGGCGAGGGCGGAGGCGAGGACGTCGCCGGCGCCGATCGGGTTGCGGACCTCGGCGACGCGCGGCGCGGCGATCCACTCGGCCGCCTCACCGGCCGCGAGCACGGCGGCGCCCTCGGCGTCGGCGGTCACGACCGCCGAGCGCGCGCCCTGCCGCACGAGCGCCTCGGCCGCGGCGAGCGCGCGCGGCCGGGCGTCCTCTGCGCTCAGCACGGACTGGCCGCCGCTCGCGAGGCCGAGCGCGTTCTCCGCCTCCGCGAGGTTCGGCGTGACGAGGGCCGGCTCGGCGTCGAGCGCGCGCAGCAGCGTCTCGCCCGCCGCGTCGACGACAGCCGTCACCCCGGCCGCGGCGGCCAGCGCCGCCAGGCGGCCGTAGGCGTCGGGTGGGGTGCCGGGCGGCACGCTGCCCGAGCAGACGAGCACGCCGTGGGCGCCCAGGCGCTCCTGGATCGCGCGCTCGTAGGCGGCCCAGTCGCGCTCGCCGACCGGCGGCCCGGGCTCGTTGAGCACGGTCGTGCGGCCGTCGCGCTCCTGGATCACCGCCGTCGAGCGCAGCTCACCGCCGCACGGCACGGCATGCAGCTCGATGCCCTCGTCGGCGATCAGCGCCGCCGCCGCCTCGCCGGTGCGGCCCGGGAGCAGCGACACGAGCACGGCCGGATGGCCGAGCGCGCGGGCGGCGCGCGCGACGTTGAGGCCCTTGCCACCGGGCGTCACGACGACGCGGTCGAAGCGCAGGACCTCACCGGGCCGCAGCTCGGCGATGCCGAGCGTGCGATCGATGGTGAGGTTGGGGCCGGCGACGAGCATCGAGCCTTAGAGCTTGCCTCATGAGTCCCGCACGCCGGATACCGGCCGTGGACACCTCGCCGGATCGCCACCCGAACCCTCGGAAATCCAACCAGGATTCCCTTCGGATTCGTGCGGCGCCCGGCTCGGTCCACGACCGGTCCCAACGCACGGTCCTGTCCTGAGGCAAACTCTCTAGTGTCTCGCGGTGTGAAGCAATACCGCCTCAACAGACTCTTCCACGCCACGTCGGGGCGCTGCTTCGACGTCGCCGTCGACCACGGCATGCCCGGCGAGCCGGCGATGCTGACCGGGATCGAGGACATGGCGGCGGCGATCGACACGCTCGTCGCCGCCGCCCCCGACGCGATCCAGCTCTCGGTCGGCCAGGCCGACCTGCTGCAACGCCATCCGGGCCGCGACAAGCCCGCGCTCGTACTGCGCACCGACACGCCCAACATCTACGCGCCCGAGGCGCCTGCCGAGGCGTGGTCGTTCATGATCGACGACCCGGTCGGGCAGGCCGTGCGCCTCGACGCCGCGTGCGTGGTGGTCAACCTGCTCGACGTTCCCGGCCAGGACGGGCTGCG
>JAXDGC010000499.1:0-10399 GCA_034665245.1 Solirubrobacteraceae bacterium
CGCCCTCGCCGCGGCAGCGCCGTGGGGCCTGGTCGCGATCCTGCCGCTCGTGGCTATCGACGGTCTGCTGGCTCCCTGCGCGCGAGCGCTGGCGCGCGCCGCGTTCGTCGCCGCCGCGCGCCCGGCCGGACTGCTGCGCGACGCCAACGCGCTCGTGAACGTCGTCTTCACCGCGAACGGCGTGCTCGCCCCCGTGCTCGGGGGCCTGCTCGTCGCCTTCGTCGGCCCGCGGTCCGCGCTCGCCGCCAACGCCGCCTCCTTCCTCGTCGCCGCCGCGGCCGTGCAGGGCGTGCGCCTCTCGGGAGCGACCGGGGGCGAGGCGTCCGGGGCCGCGCAGCTCCGCGAGGCGGTCCGCCATGTCCGCTCGCGCGCCATCCTCGTGCGCCTGCTGACCGGCGACGCCGCGGTCCTGCTCTTCATCGCCGCCATCTCGCCGATCGAGGTCGCGTTCATCACCGGGACGCTCGGGCAGAGCAACGCCACCCTCGGCGTCGTCCTCGCCGTCTGGGGCGCCGGCATGATCGGCGGTGGAGCCGCCGCCGCGCGGGTTCGCGAGCTCTCGACCCCGCTGCTGCTCGCCACCTCCACGCTCGCGCTCGCCGTCTCCTGCCTGGGCGTGGGGGCGTCGAGCTCGATCGGCTGGGTGCTCGCGTGGTCGGTCGTCGGCGGGCTCGGCAACGGCGCCTACGGCATGGCCTTCCTCACCGTGGTGCAGGAGCGGACGGCCGACGCCTTCCAGGCCCGCGTGAGCGCGCTGTATGAGACCGTCGCGAGCGTCGCGCCGGGGCTCGGCTTCGTGCTGGGCGGGGTGGTCGCCGCCACGATCTCGCCCCGCGCCGTCTACCTGCTCGCCGGCGCGGGCGCGCTCGCCGCGCTCGTCTGGACGGCCGCGGCGCTGCGCGGCGCCGACTGGTCGCTGCCGGAGCCGCGGCTCGCGGCGCAGCCGGAACCCGGCTAGTCCTCCGCGGCCTCCCAGCTCTCGAACTCGCCGCCGTGGCGCTCCGCGAGGTCGTGGAAGTGGCTGCGGAAGCCGGTGACGTTGTCGCGGTCGACGCGGAGGTCGCGCGTGGCGCGGATCGCCCAGGGCTCCTCCTCGCCGGTCGCCTCGAAGCCGACGACCTCGTAACCGGCCTCCTCGAGCTCCGCGCCGGCGGCCTCGGCCTCGCGCTCGCTCGGGAAGGACAGGTTGACGCGGATCTCACGCGGCTCGGCGAGGTCGGCGCCGTGCTCCTCGAGGGTCTCGAGGATCTCCAGGTCGTGTTCGTCGGGCGGGCCGCCCTCGGACAGGATCTCGAACTCGAGCTCGTCTTCGGCCATGGGCGAACTCTGCCCGACTCAGCGGCGGCACACACGCGGGCGAATCAATGCCCACGGCGGTGCGGATCTTGAATATGGTCAGCACATGTCGTTCGTGGACGAGCTGGACGAGCTCGCTGACGAGGTCAAGGACGACGCCCAGGAGCTGCGCAACCGGGCCGTCAAACTGCTCGAGAGCCACGCGCGGGAGCATCCCGAGCGGCTCTTCAAGCTCCTGCGCACGGTCAAGCCCGTGCTGCTCAGGCACAACCTCGCGATCGTCACCCGCTACCACGACGTCGTCGAGGTCCTCGGCCACGACGAGGCGTTCTCGGTGCAGCCCTACCGCGAGAAGATGGTGCGGCTGGCCGGCGACTTCATCCTCGGCACGGACGACTCGCCCCAGTACGAGCGCGACATCTCGGTCCTGCGGCTCGCGGCGCCGCGCTCCGACATGCCGGTCCTCGCGGGCTTCGTGAATGAGACCTCAGAGGCGCTTGTGGCCGGGGCGGGCGGCCGGATCGACGTCGCCGACCTCGCCAAGCGCGTGCCGGCGCGGTTGTTCGGGCGCTGGTTCGGCACGCCGGGCCCGGACGAGGACACCCTGATGGCGTGGACGCTTGCGATCTTCGAGGACATCTTCGTCAACCTCAAGAACGACCCGGCGATCTCCGCCGAGGCCGACCGGGCGTCGACGGCGCTCGCGGCCTATCTCGACGAGGCGATCGCGGCCCGCAAAGCGCAGTCCAACGGCACGCACGACGACGTCGTCGGCCGCCTGCTGGCGATGCAGGCGACGGCGCCGGCGGCGTTCACGGACGAGCAGATCCGCGTCAACGTGATCGGGCTCGTCTGCGGCTTCGTCCCGACGATCGCGACGGCCACCACGTTCGCCCTCGACGCGCTGCTCGACCGGCCGGACGTGCTCGAGGACGCCCAGGCGGCGGCGCGGGCCGACGACGACGACGCGGTGCGCGCCTACCTCTTCGAGGCGATGCGGCTGGCGCCCCAGGGCCCAGGGTTGTTCCGCCGCGCGCGCACCGACTTCGAGGTCGCCGAGGGCTCCGGGCACGCCACGCGGATCCCCGCCGGGACGCTCGTCTTCGCCGCCACCCAGTCGGCGATGCTCGACGACGACGTCATCGACGACCCCGACGAGTTCCGCCTCGGCCGGCCGGCCCATCACCACCTGCACTTCGGCGTCGGGCTGCACCAGTGCTTCGGCCGCTTCGCGAACGCGATGCAGATCCCGCTGATCGCGAAGGCCGTCCTGCGCCGCCCCGGCCTCGCCCGCGCGCCCGGGGCCGACGGCCAACTCGCGAAGGCCGGGCCGTTCCCGCAGTCGCTCGTGCTGACCTTCGACGGGAGCTGATCGTGTCCGCGGCGACGATCCAGGCCCTCTACGCGGCGCTCGACCGCCACGACGGCGACGCCGCGGCCGCGTGCTACACCGACGACGCCGTGTTCGAGGACCCTGCCTTCGGCCGGCTCACCCACGGCTCCGTGAAGGACATGTGGCGGATGCTGGCCACGCGCTCGCCCGACCTCAGCGTCACCCTGCACGGCTACGGGGTCGACGAGGACGGCAGCGGCGGCTGGGCGCAGTGGTCGGCGACCTACACGTTCACCTCGACGGGCCGGGCCGTGCTGAACGAGATCAACGCGCGCTTCCAGTTCGCCGACGGGTTGATCCGCGAGCATCTCGACACGTTCCCGCTGCGCCGCTGGGGCGCTCAGGCGCTCGGCGCCAAGGGCGCCGTCCTCGGCACGACGCCGCTGCTGGGCCGCATCGTGCGGCGCCAGACGCGCGCGAACCTCGACGCCTACAAGCGGACGGATACCGGGAAGTAGGCCGTGGCGAACGTCGAGGGAAAGGCGACCGCGATCACCGTGGTCACGCCGGTACGGCACGGCGGGCGCTTCCTGCTCGCGATCGTCTTCTGGGTCGGGAGGCACGTTACCTCGACGCTGGTGAAGCTCCACCAGCTCTCGTTCATCCACTATGCGCGCTGGGCGGTCATCCGGCGCTTCCCCGACGGCGGCAAGGGCGAGCGCCTCGGCCACACCTACCTGTTCTTCGAGAGCAACTTCAACGGCACGTGGGACCAGTACATCGACGCCTTCTCCGAGGTCGTGCCCGCGCGCATGAAGGGGATCTGGGGCACCTCCTACGGCTTCCCCGGCCCGATCCCGGTCGAGCCGTTCAAGGCCTACATCCGCCAGAACGAGTTCGTCGCCAACCACTACTGGTCGGCCTACCCGGCGTCCACGACGACGGAGATCATCTCCGCCCAGCGGATCGCCGCCGCGCTCGAGGACTTCCGCGGGCGCTCCGCGAACCTCGATCCCGAGGCGTTCGCGACCGCCTACCGCGCCCTGCTCACCGACGTCCAGCGAGACCTGTGAAGCGCGAGAAGCGCAACCACTCCGGGCAGGCGTACAGCCTCACGGTGATGACCCCGATCCTCGAGGACCACGTGAGCGCGCTCGCCGCCCACCTCGACGCGCTCGGCCCCGCGGACGCCAGCCCGCTGGCGCGCGTGCCCGGGACGCACTTCGCGCGCTGGGTGATCCTCGACGACGTCGTCTACGAGGGCGGCCGCCAGCGCCGCGACGCGCTCAAGGCCTCGCGGCTCCTGTTCACCAGCAACTTCGACGGGCCGCTCGACGTCTACCTCGAGGCGCTGCGCACCGAGCTGGGCGAGGACGCCGACGCGGTCTGGAGCCACTGCGCGGGCTATCCGGGACGCGCCGACGCGCCCGCCTTCGCCGCCTACTTCCGCAACCACCAGCTCGAGAGCGCGCTGTTCTTCGCCGCCTACGGCGACCAGACCGTGGCCCAGGTGCAGGCCAACGTCGCGCAGCGCACGCGGCTGATCGAGTTCGCGATGGCCGCGCAGGGCCTCGAGCCCGCCGAGCTGCAGGCCCGCTTCCAGGCGGCGTTCCCGCGGTGAGCGAGACGCTCGAGCTCGCGTCGATCCAGGGCTTCGTGGTCCGCGGCTACCGGCTGCCCTCCGCCGGTTACCTGTTCCTGCGCGTCGACGATGCGGCGCGCGCCCGCGCGCTGCTGGCCGAGACCACGCCGGACGTCCTCACGGCCGATCCGTGGGAGACGAAGCCGGAGTCGGGGATCAACCTCGCCTTCACCTATTCCGGGCTGCAGGCGCTCGGCGTCCCCGGGACGTCGCTCGCCGGCTTCCCCGACGACTTCCGCTCCGGGATGGCGGCGCGCGCCGAGACGCTGGGCGATGTCGGCGGGAGCGCCCCCGAGCGCTGGGAGGCGCCGTTCGGCCGTGGCGAGATCCACGTGCTGGTGATGATCAGCGCGCAGGACCCGGCCGCGCTCGCCACGCGCGACCGGCAGCTGCGCGAGGCGATCGAGCGCCACGGCGGGATCGCCGTGGTCGGCGACCAGGCGGGCTCCGCGCTGCCCGGCGGGAAGGAGCACTTCGGCTTCGCCGACGGCTTCGCCCAGCCCGCGATCGAGGGCAGCGGCGTCGATCCGCTGCCGGGCCAGGGCGCGCCGCTCAAGGACGGTGGCTGGCGGCCGATCCGGGCCGGGGAGTTCATCCTCGGCTACCGCGACGAGGAAGGTGCCCTCCCCCAGGCGCCCGCGCCCGACCAGCTCGCCACCAACGGCTCCTACCTCGTCTACCGCAAGCTGCACCAGGACGTCGCCGCCTTCCGCGCCACCCTTGCCGCGGCCGCGCGCCACTACCAGGGCAGCGAGGAGCAGCTCGCGGCCAAGCTCGTCGGGCGCTGGCGCGACGGCACGCCGCTCGACCTCTCCCCCGACGGGCCCGACCCCGCGATCGTCGCCGACGCGGCGCGCAACAACGCGTTCTCCTACCTCGACGACCAGGACGGGCTGCGCTGCCCCGCCGGCAGCCACATCCGCCGCGCCAACCCACGTCTCGGCCTGCCCTTCGAGGGCCAGCTCGTCAACCGCCACCGCCTGATCCGGCGCGGGATCCCCTACGGCGACCCGCTCCCCGAGGGGGCCCAGGACGACGGGCAGGACCGCGGCGTCGTGTTCATGTGCCTGCAGGCGAGCATCGCGCGCCAGTTCGAGTTCGTGCAGGCCCAGTGGTTCAACGACGGCAACGGGCTGCACCTCGGCGACGACGAGGACGTCGTGATGGGGCGCCACGACGGCGCGTCGCCGCGCAAGATGACCGTCCCCGGCCGACCGCCCTACTTCGTCGGCCCGCTCTCGCGCGTCGTCACGGTCCGCGGCGGCGAGTACTTCTTCATCCCGGGCATCAACGGCCTGCATCACCTGGCGGCGATGTACTAGACGCGCGCCGCCGGGTACACCCTGTCCAGTGGCGCAAGACCCCATGACGACGGAGACCGGGCATCCGGCCGGGGCGAGCCCACCCCAGGGGCGCGTCGTCGTCGTCTTCCATCCACGCTCGATCCTGACCGCACTCGGCGTGCTCCTGGCCGTGGTGGCGGCCGTCGAGTTCATGCTGCTGGCCCAGGCCGGGCTGACCCTGGTCATGATCGCCCTGTTCCTGGCCCTCGCGCTCAACCCGGCCGTCGAGTTCCTCCAGCGCCAGGGCCTGCGCCGGGGGATGGCCGTCGGCGCGGTCTACGTCGTGACGCTCGCGTTCTTCGCGCTCCTGGGACTGGTGTTCATCCCGCCGCTCGTCGACCAGATCACGAAGCTGGGCGACGCCCTGCCGAGCCTCGTCGACGACCTCACGAAGGGCCACGGGCCGCTCGGATTCCTCGAGCGCAAGTACCACGTCGTCGAGCGGGTCCGGAGCGCCACGCAGGGGCAGAGCGCCGGCGGCCTGCTCGGGCAGGCGGGCTCGGCCCTCACCGCGGTCAAGGGCATCGCGGCGACGGTGATCGGCTCCATCGTCATCGCCTTCCTGACCTTCTTCATGCTGCTCGAGGGGCCCGAGTGGAGGCGGCGCTGCACCGAGCTGATCCCCGAGCCGCATCGGGACGCCGTCGAGCGCGTCGGCGCCGGCGTCTATCGCGCCGTCGGGGGCTTCGTGACCGGCAACCTCGTCGCCAGCCTCCTGGCCGGGCTCTTCGTGACGATCATCATGCTCGTCACGAGTGTCCCCTACGCCGTGCCGATCGGGCTGTTCGTCGCGATCATCGAGCTCGTGCCCTACGTCGGCCCGCTGGTGGCGACCATCATCGTGACGGCCGTGGCCCTCACCGTCAGCGTCACGACGGGGCTCGTGGTGCTGGGGCTCCTGCTCGCCTACCACGCGATCGAGGGCCACACGCTGCGGCCGTTCCTCTACGGGCGCGCCGTGAAGCTCTCGCCGCTCGCCGTCCTGGTCGCGATCCTGCTCGGCACGGAGATCGCGGGCGTCCTGGGAGCGCTGATCGCGATCCCGGTCGCCGGGTCGGTCCAGGTCATCATCCAGGAGCTGGTCCAGCGGCGCGACGAGCGCCGACGCGCGGCCGTGCTCGGCCCGGTCGCCTAGATGCCAATGCGGGCGGTGAAGGGCGAGTCGAAGACGCCCGAGGCGTTGAGCTCGCGCTCGACCGCCAGCCAGTCGTCCCAGCGCGGGTAGAGCGCGCGCGGCCGCTCGGGCGTGAGCAGGTTGTACTGGCCCCAGTGCGGGCGTGCGCCGAGGTCGGCGAGCCGCTCCTCGTAGCCCGCCAGCAGCTCGTAGCCGCGGCGGCTGCCGTCGACCATGATCAGCTCGATCATCATCGTCGCGCCGCCGTGCATCATCGACGCGTAGGCGGCTGACGGCGCGACGAATCGCAGCGCGATCGGCGAGGTGTGGATCAGCTTCTCGGCCTTCCGGCGCTCGCGGGCGATCGCGAGGATGCGGTCGACCGCCTCGAGGTGGCGGTTGCCCTCGAGGGCGACGCCGAGCTCCATCGAGTAGGCCGGGAGCTTGTTCGCCTCGCCGATGTTGAACACCCGGTAGGAGACGGCGGCGTAGCCGTCGTCGGCGAGGCCGTCGAGCGTGGCGTCGAAGCGCCACGCGAGCAGCGACGGCCAGTGGCGCGCGGCGAAGCGCAGCAGGACGCCGGTGATCGGCAGCTGCGAGGCGAGCTCCGTGAGCGGGTCGCGCTCGCCCTTGTCCATCGGCAGGTGGGTCGGCTCGGGGCAGTCGGCGCGGCGGGTCACGACGACCCGGTGATCGCCGTCCTTGCCGGCGTAGGGGTTGAGGAAGAGCTCGTAGTGATCGCCTTCCCCCAGCACCCCGTCCTCGGTCAGGGAGTCGCGCACCGCCTCCCAGGTGCTGACCGTGCGGACCTCGTTGAGCCAGAACTTCTCACGCACCTCGAGCACGAGCGAGTGGATGAGGCCGAGCACGCCGATGCCGCACACCGCGGCCAGGAACGTGCGCTCATCCTGGACGAGGCGCCGCGCGTCGCCGTGCGCGGCCGCGAAGGCGGCGGGATCGGTCGGCCCGTCGGGCGGCTCGACGCGCACGACCTCGCCGCCGGCGACGACGAGGTCGAGCGAGCGCACGAGGTCGGGGAACGGGCCCCAGCGCAGACCGGAGCCGTGGGTGGAGGTGGAGACGACGCCGGCGATCGTCTGGGCGTCGTAGCCGCCCATGTTCGGGAGCGCGAGGCCCTCGCGGTCGAGCGCCGCGTTGAGGGCGCGCAGGTGCGTCCCACCCAGCACCCGCACCAGCCGTCGATCGGGCGGTTGCGGGCGCAGCGCGCCGTCGTCGAGCTCGATCAGCCCTCCGAGCCGGTCGGGCTCGGCGAGGAAGCCTTCGGTCAGCGCGACGTCCGACCACGCATGGCCCGCGCCGACGAGGCGCACGGTCGTGCGCTCGCGCTCGGCGCGCTGCACGAGCGCGACGAGCTCGTCGAGCGAGCCGGGATGGACGATCTCGCGGGGCCGGCAATGCTGGTTGCCGGTGTGGTTGCGCCACTCCGCGCTCAGGCCAGCGCCTCCACGAGCCGCTCGGCGCCGCGCTCCGCGAGCGCCGCGATCGTCTTCGAGGGGTTGACGCCGAGCGCGGTCGGCACGATCGAGCCGTCGAGCACGTACAGGCCCGGCACGCCGTGGACGGCGCCGGCGTCGTCGACCACGCCCCGCGCTGGGTCATCGGCCATCGGGCAGCCGCCGAGCGGGTGGACGGTCGTGAACTTCGAAAGCGGGCCGCCCTCGAGCGCGTAGAACGGCGTCGCGCCGGCCGCCTCGGCGAGCTCGTGCGCGGTTCGCTCGAGGTCGCGGAAGAGCGCCGCGCTGCCCGCCTTGCTCCAGCGGATGTCGAACTGCCGGAACAGCGGCGTCAGCCCCATGCGCCCGTCGGCCGCGTCACGGCCGATCATGAGGAAGACCAGCGCGTCGGTGTTCTTGCCGCCCTCGGCGAGGCGCATGTCGCGCGGGCGCAGGGACCGATCGCTCCAGCCGACCATGATCAGCAGGTTGCGCAGCCGCAGCAGCCAGCGCCGCCAGCCGCGGATCACGTCGACGCCGCGGGCGACGTCGAGCAGGACGTCGAAGTTCGCGGGCAGCCCGCCGTCGGCCACGATCAGCCTGCGGTCGCCGGTGTAGTCGAGCTTGCTCGTCATCACCGGCCCGAAGTCGTTGCGGGCGCCGCGGACGTCGGCGTTGGACGGATCGAACGCGATCCCGAGCGCGTCGCCGTTGCCCGAGAAGCGGGTGCCCAGCGCAGGTGAGAGCCCCTTCAGCCGCTTCCGGTTGGCGAACAGCAGCCGCGGCGTCCCGAGCGTCCCGGCGGCGAGCACGACGGCGGGCGCCTCGACGCTGCCGTCGTCTCCGGTGTCGAGGTCGCGGAAGGCGACGCGCCAGCTCCCCCCGGCGCGCTCGGGCGGCTGGAGGCCGGTGGCGAGATGCAGCGGGCGGACCTCGGCGCCGTGCGTCTCGGCGCGCGCGAGGTAGGTGATGTCGACGGTGTTCTTGGCGTGCACCGGGCAGCCGAGGTCGCACCGGCCGAGGTTCTGGCAGCCCTCCTGGGGGACGCCCGAGAACGGGTGCTCGCGCGGCTCGCCGAAGTGCACCGCGATCGGCAGCAGGTCCGCCTCGCGGCCCGCGCCGCGGCCCGCGGCGGCGAACGCGCTGACCTTGCGCAGCGCCGGGTCCGCGGGCGTGGTGCGAGGCTGCAGCGCCTCCTCGGTGCGGTCGTAATAGGGATCGAGCTCGGCGCGCGTGATCGCGGCGGGCCAGTCGGTCTCGAAGACGTCGGCGGGCGCGCGCAGCTGCACGTTGGCGTAGATCAGCGAGCCGCCGCCCACCCCGGCGGCGGTGATCACCGACACGTCGCGCAGCAGCCGCACGTCGAACAGCCCGCGCGGGTTGGCCTTCTCGTGCCAGAGGATCTCCGGCACCTGGACGGGGTCGTCGAAGAAGTCGTCGCGCCCGAAGCGGCGCCCGCGCTCGAGCACGCACACGCGCTTGCCCGCCTCCGCCAGGCGGCAGGCGGCGATCCCGCCCCCGAAGCCGGAGCCCACCACCACGACGTCGTACGGCGCCATGGTGGCGATCCTAAGCGACCGGGCGGAGCCTGCGCCGGGGCTTCGACTCGCGCAGCTCCCGCACGACCGCCTGCACGAGCGCCTCGGACTCGTCGCGGCGCCCGTCGGTGACCGCATCGACGATCCCGCGCTTGCGCGCGATCAGCTCGATCATCGTCTCGTCGATCGTCTCCGCCGCGAGCAGGTACCAGGCGGTCACGGCGTCCTCCTGACCGATGCGGTGGCAGCGGTCCTCGGCCTGGTCGTGGATCGCGGGCGTCCACTCGAGGTCGAGGAAGGCGACGTTGGAGGCGCGCGTGAGCGTGATCCCCTGCGAGCCCACGCGCGTGGAGCAGAGGATCAGCTGCGGGCCGTCGGGGTCCTGGAACGCGTCGACCGCGGCCTCGCGCGCCAGGGCCGAGTCGCGCCCGAGCAGGTGCGCGGCGTGCGCGAAGCGCTCGACGAGCACGTCCTGGACCTCGCGATGGCCGGCGAACACGACGAGCGGCTCGTCGGAGGCGAGGAAGTCCTCGATCCAGGCGAGCGCCGCGCCGAGCTTGCCGCGCGCGGCCAGCCGCTTGAGCGCGTTGAGCTGCGCGAGCCGCTCGGCGCGCAGGGCGGCGGCGACGCGGCGGTCGAGCTCCGAGAGGTCGAGCGGCTGCTCGCGCAGCCACGCGAT
>JAXDGC010000500.1:0-6928 GCA_034665245.1 Solirubrobacteraceae bacterium
GAAGGCGTCGCGCAGCTCGCGGGCGCGGCGACCGCGCCCGCGCACCGCCGCCGGGGTGTTCAGAGCGCGCTGCTGTCGGCCCGGCTCGCGGACGCCGCAACCGCCGGTTGCGACGTCGCCGTCGTCACCACGCAGCCGGCGTCCAAGTCTCAGCAAAACGCGCAGCGTCGGGGCTTTGATCTGCTCTATACGCGTGCGGTTCTGGTCAGGCAGCCCTGATTCCACAGACCGTCGCCGGCGTCGCCGACAATCCGTGACGTTTCCGAGGACGTGCCCGCGTCGCTACGCTCGCCGCCATGCGCGGCGTAACGACCTGGCGCTCTCTGAAAGGCCGGCCCAGCGTGACCTCTATCGAGCAGCGGTGCGCGTAGCTTCACGCGCGGCGACGTTCCCGCTCGTCTTCCTGCTGGCCGCCGCGCTCCTGCCCGGCGCGGCAGCCGCGCGGCCGCAGTTCGACCCGTTCGCGGTGCCTCGCCACATCGACGCGCGCGACGTGGACGACCCGCTCGATCTGCGCTACGCGAGCTTCGGGCAAAGCGGCACGAAGATGGTGCTCGAGCTTCGTACCGCAGAGACCTGGCAGCCGCAGGAACTCGCGGCGGAAGCGATATGCGTCGCGTTGCGCCAAGCCGGCAGGCGCGGCCGCCTTTTGCGTCGGCGCCCGTGGCGGCCAACCTGCGCTCCTCTACACCCGCCCCGGTGGCACCGGTGCCCATTTCCTCCGAGCGTCCGTGAGACGCGCGAACAGCCGTTCGCTCGCGGCGACCTTCTACCCGCATGATCTGCGGATTCGCGCGGGCGCAATTCGGTGGCGGGCCGAGACGCATGTGCCTGCGGATGCCGCTTGCGCAGCGCCCTGTGCGGACTCGGTGCCTGACAGCGGCAGCTACGCGACGACCGTCAGCGCGTTCGGGGCGACGCGCTGCTTCGGCGCTGCGGCGCGCATCAGGCGGACACCCTGCGACAACCCGGCGCAGCATCGCAGGCTCTTTCCGAGTCCGTCACTCGCGGAGTGGATGCCAGATTCGCCGTGTGCTCGGACCCCCGACCGCAACCGCTACAACGCGATCGAACCGTGCGCGTTCGGCGATCTCGGCACCGGCGATCCCCCACGCGTCGCGCTGATCGGCGACAGCCATTCGGGGCACCTGCGCGCCGCGGTCGACGTCTTCGCCCAGGCGCTCGGCTGGAGAGCGATCTCGATCACACAGGCGGGCTGCGCGTTCTCGACCGAGGCGTATCCGGCGCCGCCGCCAATTCCCGCGCGGTGCCGCCTCCACACCGCTGAGGCCCTTCGCTGGCTGCGCCTCCACCCGTCCGTGAGGACGGTCTTCACATCGAACTCGGCCGGGCGCGGCCTGAGCCCGCGCGGGTTCCTCGCGGCCTGGACGCACGCGCCATCGAGTGTCAGACGCATCTACGAGATCCGTGACGTGCCGCGCGTGAGCTACACGACCGCGAGCTGCGTCCTGTCGGTGATGCGCAAGCATGCGCGTTCGATCGGCGCGTGCAGCGTCGCCCGCAGCGGCGCGTTCCCGTTCGACCCAGCCGCGTCCGCAGCGGCCGGCGCAGGCGGGCGGATCCGCCTCGTCGACCTGACGAGGTCCTTCTGCAACGCAAGCCGCTGCTATCCGATCATCGGCGGCGCCTACGTCTACAAGGACTTCAACCATCTAAATCGCGTCTTTGCGGCGACGCTCGGTCCAGCACTGCTTCGCGCCACCGGCCACGCGGAATAAGACCGCAGCCGCCGCGCGCGATTCGCGGGATCAGCTACGGGAGAGGGGCGCCTGCAGCGTCTGCCGCCCGCGACCGTTGATCCGGGCGGTCACGCCGGCCGCGGCGTCCGTCGCGCTCAATGCCGGCAGTGGCGCCTCCGGCGCCGTGGGCGACCTGCTGATCGGCCCGATAATGGAAACTGGATCAGCCCGCAGCTCCGACCAAGCGCGAAATTCGCCGGAGCATCGGGATGCTGGGGTTGGCGTCCTGCGCGACCTTCTCGAAGAGGATCTCGACGTAAGCGGGAATCAACTGCGGGGGCAGCGCCTCCTCGATCATCGCCATATGCGTCGCGCTCGGGTGGCGATCCGCGCGCACCCTGGCCATCAGGATCCGGAGGAACTCTGCCTGGGCTTCAACCTTGTTCATGGGCACCTCGTCGGAGTGCGACAACGGGTTTGAGCTGCCTTACCCGGATTTCCAGGCTGCCAGCACTGGGCGGTCGGGTCAGCCCACGCCCGGCCGTCGACCAGGAGAGGCTCGGCGAGCATGCGCGGTCGGGAGCCGTCCCCGCTGAGGATCGCCTCGGCCGAATATTGCGCCACGTAGACGCGACGCATGCGGTCCGTCGTGTTGGGGCCGCTGCGGTGGAGGAGGGTCGACGAGAAGCAGGCGATGCTTCCGGCCGCCACGATCACCGGGTCGCCCGCATCGTCTCCGGAGTAGCCGACGAGGTCGTTGCTCGCATCGTCGCGCACGTGCTCGACGACTTCTCGGGTGGGGGCGCGCGCGTAGGGCAGCAGGTACACGGTGCCATTGGCTTCGGTCATGTCGTCGAGCGCGATCCAGCAGGTCAGATACGGCCGGTGCGGGTAGTCGATGAAGCCCGAGTCCTGGTGCCAGCTGAAGCGCATCCCCTGCTCCGCGGCCTTCACGACGTATTGCTCGTTGAACAGGTACACGGTGTCGCCGAGCGCCGCCCGGGCGATCTGCACCATGAGGTCGGAGGACAGGAAGCGCTCGACGGCGGGGCTCTTGCCGTATGCGTGGACGAAGTAGCGGCTGCCGCGGTGGTCGAGGTCGAGCTTGTCGACGCCGAGGCGATCCATCTCCAGGTCGCGCTCGTCGATGAAGCGCTGGCATTCGCCGCGCAGCATGGCGAGATCGCCCGGGGGCACGGTGCCGTTCAGGACGAAGAAGCCCTGCTCACGAAACAGGCGCCCGTGCTCGGGCGTGATGGGCGGAGCTGAGACGGCCATGTTGCCCTCCCGCGATCGTTGACGATCACATAATCTGCGGTCGCGACGACCAGGTCTTCGCGGAAGTCCGCGAGTTCTTATCGTTTCTTGCGATGATCGACGACCTAGGAGTCCGGGCTGGACTGGATGGACGCGTGGTTCGGCACACGGTCGGCGACGTGCGACCCCCGCGCCCATCGCCATGCCGAGCTCGAGCTCAACCTCGTCGTCCGCGGCACCGCCTCCTACCTGTTGGGCGACCGTCGCTATGCGCTCACGCCCGGGACGCTGACCTGGCTCTTTCCTGGGCAGGATCACCTCCTGGTCGACGAGTCCTCCGACCACGAGCTCTGGTGGGCGGTCTTCCGGCCCGCTCTCGTCGCGCGGATCGCGACGACCGAGCAAGCGCGACCCCTGCTCGAGGAGGATCCCGCCGGGCAGTTCTCTCGCCGGCTCGACTCCGACCGGGTTCGCCGCCTCGGCGCCCTCTTCCACGAAGTACGGGTTGCGGAGACGGTGGACGACGTGCTTGCCAACAGCGGGCTGGCGTACCTGCTGAGCTTCGCCTGGCGAGCGCTGCTCGACAGCGCCGACGTCGTCGAAGGCGTCGATCGCGAGCAGACCGGACGCAGTCCCTCCGAGCTGCGCACCACCGCCGCCGCCGACGACGACGTGATCGTGGCCCGGGACGGTCCATGAGATCGGTGCCGGAACGAGCCTCGGCTTCCGCATCGTGAGCCCATAGGACAGGACGAGATCATGAGCAAGACAGTGATGGCGGCGGTGGTCATAGGGCGGCGGCTGAGGCGTGAGCCCGGAGCGACGGGGTCCCGGCCCCGCCTGACCTAGACTCGCGGCGATGTCGTTGCACCTCTTCGCGGGTCTGCGCGTGCGGGACCTGCAAGCCGCTCGACCGTGGTACGAGCGGTTGTTCGGTGAGCCGTCGTTCTTCCCGAACGCCACTGAGGCGGTGTGGACGCTGGCCGACGACCGGTCGGTCTACGTCGAAGAGCACGCCGACGGCGCGGGCAACTCCGTGGTGACGCTCTTCGTCGGCGATCTCGATGCACACGTCGCCGCGATCGCTGCCCGCGGACTCGAGCCCGAAGAGCGTCTGACGTACTCCAACGGCGTACGCAAGGCGCACTACCGCGACCCCGACGGCAACGAGCTGAGATTCGGCGGCGCGCCGCTCGACACCGGTTCATGACGCCCGCGGCACGCAGCAGTGCCGGGCTTCCGCCGCCTTCCCGCGCGGCAGCGTCGCAGCGGCGCGGGATCGCTTGACTTGCAACGGTCCCTCGAGGGCGCGACGATCTCATCTCCACGGACGAGGAGGCTTCGATGGCAGGTGTGCAGTCGCGTGATTTCGATTCGCCTGATGAGACGCGGACCCCGGACAAGACAAAGGTGGATGTGGTGCGCATGGGCGGGACCACCGTCGGGCGGTTTGCGTTCGAGCCGGGGTGGCGCTGGTCGGAGTGCGTCAAGCCGGTCGCCGGCACGGAGAGCTGCCAGGCGCGCCATGTCGGTGTCGTTCACTCCGGCCGACTGGCGGTGAGCCATGAGGATGGAACCGAGCTTGAGCTCAGCCCGGGTGAGGCGTACATCATCGAGCCTGGGCACGATGCCTGGGTCGTCGGAGACGAGGGGTTCGTCGGCTTCGAGTTCGAGTCGCGTTCGGCGGAGGAGTACGCGAAGAGCTAGATCCCGCGCTCGGTTTCTCCCGCGGTGGACGATCCCGGATGAGCGCTGAGGCCGACGCCGTCTGGAATCGAGCGACGACCGAGCGGCCCTTGACGGCGCCGGGCGATCGCGCTCTGCAGGGGATTCTGCTCCTGCACGGTCAGATCAGGAACGGGGGGCTGCTCAGCGCCCTCGACTACATCGAGCCGGGCGATTTCGAGCGAGCGATCCAGGGCTTCGAGTACTTCGGCCGGTCCGACGTCGCCGAACTGCTCGCGAACACCTATCGCCTAGCGTTTCCAAACGGTCCGATCGCCGGTGAGCTTCGTGAGCAGTACACGCTCGATCTGCCCGATCCCATCATCGAGAAGATCGAGGCGTCAGACGACCGCTACTTCACGTTGTTTCCCGACGACGCGACGCTGGTGACTCTGTTCGAACATGAGTTCGCGCAGCGCCCTGGCGAGTTCGCGCCGGCGGCGTAGCGAAGCACGAGATCCCGCAAGAGGACTGCCGGTTGCAGGTGATATGAGACCGGATCCCGCGCCGGCGCCGCGGCGAGGGGGTACGCGCGCGGCGCCGGTGGGAGTTGGGTGGAGGAGGGCAGTCGCCCGCGGCTCAGTAGGCGCGTCGCAGTGACTGAGGGATCACCCGGCGCAGCGTGACCCAGCGCCCGCGGGGCGCACCAGCCACCGTGGTGACGGGCTGCGAGGCCTGCTTGGCCTGCTTGGCCAGGCGCGCGGTGGACGCGCGACGGATGTCGTCCTGGATCTTGAGCGAAGCGACGTGCGTGTGAAGGCTGGAGTCCATGGCTGCCCTCCTCGGGCGTCAAGTGGCTGGTGCGACCATGATCAGCGCGTCGCGCCCGCACGGATAGGAGTCCTAGGGATGGAGCTCCACACCTCCGGCGAGGCCGCTCGCGCCTTGATCGCGTCGCGCTCGCGGCCTAGGGTCGTTCGATCGTGTCTCCGCGGCGCTTCACCGAGTTGGTCGGGTGCCGGCTCCCGGTGCAGTTGGCGTCGCTGGGAGGGCCGATCGGGACGCCTGCGCTGGCGGCTGCCGTGTCAGAAGCGGGCGGGTTGGGGACGATCCCGAATCCGTCGTCGGCCGCTGAGGTCGAGCAGACCGTGGAGGCCGCCCGCGGGCTCACGAGCCAGCCGATCGCCGTCGGCTTCCTGATCCCGTTTCTGTCGCGAGATGCCCTTGCCGCGGCCGCGAGGAGCGCGGATGTCGTCGAGTTCTTCTACGGCGACCCCGATCCCGAGCTCGTTGGCCTCGCGCGCTCGCACGGCGCGGTCGTCGGCTGGCAGGCCGGCTCCGCCGCGGAATGCGAAGCGGCCGAGGCCGCCGGATGTGACTTCGTGGTGATCCAGGGGGTGGAGGCCGGTGGTCACGTCCGAGGTACACAGCGTCTCGATGACGCGCTCGCGCAGACGCTCGCGGCGGTCGATGTGCCCGTGGTCGCCGCGGGCGGCATCGGAACCTCCGAGCGGGTACGTGAGTTGCTCGCCGCGGGTGCCGACGCCGTTCGCGTCGGGACGAGGTTCGTGGCGGCGGAGGAGTCCGATGCGCATCCGGCCTACGTGGCGCGGCTGGTCAAGGCGTCGCGTCACGACACGGTGCTCACCGGCGCGTTCGCGACCGGCTGGCCGGATGCACCGCATCGCGTTCTCGGCTCAGCGGTCACTGCGGCCGAGCGGCTCGTCGGACGGACCGTCGCCACGCTCGGAGAGCGCGAGATTCCGGTCTTCGCCTCAATGCCGCCCACTCGGCAGGCACAGGGCGAAATCGAGGCGATGGCGCTTTATGCGGGTGAATCGGTCGAGGCCGTCACCCGCACCCAACCCGCGGCCGACATCCTGAGCGAGCTCGCTGCCGGGCTCTGACGGCGGCCCGGTGCCGACGCACACTGAGCTACCTGGCCGCGATTCGGCGTGCGATCTCGGTCACGCCGGCGGATCGACAGAGACTCAGCATCTCCCCAGGTTGTCCACAGCGGAGGCCCAGGGCCGCCCAGCATTCTCGGCTGTGGAAGGTCGACCCGAAGGAGATCGCAGATGCTAACCCAGAGATTGACCAGACCCCTCGCCATCGGCGCCGCGGTCGTTGTGATCGGAGGCGGCGCCGCCGGGATCGTCAGCGCAACGTCCAGCAACGGCTCAGCCGGTGCCAGCACCGTACAAACGGCAACGAATGCGGGACCCGCGGCGAAGGCGGGATCCAACGCGCGGTCCGGGCCGGCCGCAGGAGGCGTCGTCGGCACGGTCAGCAGCGTGTCGACGTCG
>JAXDGC010000501.1:0-11675 GCA_034665245.1 Solirubrobacteraceae bacterium
TGCCCGACGTCTACGTGCCGTGCGAGCAGTGCCACGGCAAGCGCTACAACCGCGAGACGCTCGACATCCGCTTCAAGGGCAAGACGATCGCCGACGTGCTCGACATGTCGATCGAGGAGGCGCTGGAGTTCTTCGCGCACATCCCGAAGATCAAGCGCCGCATCCAGGCGCTGCACGACGTGGGGCTCGACTACATGCGGCTCGGCCAGCCGGCGACGACCCTCTCCGGCGGCGAGGCGCAGCGGGTAAAGCTGGCTTCTGAGCTAAGCAAGGTCGCAACGGGTAAGACGCTCTACATCCTGGACGAGCCCACCACCGGATTGCACTTCGCCGACATCCAGCGATTGCTGGAGGTCCTGCAGCGACTCGTCGACCAGGGCAACTCGGTCGTGGTGATCGAGCACAACCTCGACGTCATCAAGACCGCCGACCGGATCATCGACATGGGCCCGGAGGGCGGCGAGGAGGGCGGTCAGCTGATCGGCGCCGGCACGCCGGAGGAGATCGCCGCGATCGCGGAGTCCTACACCGGCCACTTCCTGTCCGGCATCGTCGAGCCGCGCGAGCGCGCGCGCCGGGCGCCCCGGCGCCAGAAGGTCACCGCGGCCGCATGAACGACCGCGACGCCACCGCCGACTGGCTGCTCAGCGTCCACGGCCGGATCGCCCGCATCGTCGCGGGCTCGCTCCTGATCATCATCGGGCTCGGGATCGTCGGCGGCTTCCTCGGCGTGCTGCTGATGCTCATCGGCGCTGTGCCGATCGCCTCCGCCGCGTACGGGACGCTGCTGGTCGGCCCGCTCCTCGGGCGCGACATCCGCGGCCGGCGGCCGGAGCAGCAGGAGGACGACGAGGACGAGAAGGGCGGGCAGGAGGACGACGCGCCGCGCGACGAGGAGCGCTCCGAGGCCGGCGACCACGAGCCCGATCCGGAGTGGAGCGCGCCCCCGCTGGCCCGGGCGGAGCGGGCGCCGGGTCAGGAGCCGCGCACCAGGGACATCCGCGCCCAGGAGCCGGCAGCCTCCGAGGACGACTCGCAGGACTAGAGGCAGGGCGGGCGGCGCGGGGCGCCGCCGGCCCGCACCCTCATCCCCCGAAGCGAGACCGCAGCGCCTGCACGTTCGCGACGTACTTCTGCGTGTCGTCGAACAGGCCGCGCGAGCGGACGGAGCCGAGCCCCTGGTAGTAGCCGGCGATCGCGGCGGACTCGTCGCCGCCCGTCTGCTGGAGCAGGTGCTGCAGGTACAGGACGCCGGCGCGGACGTTGTCCGTCGCCGAGTTGGCGTCGAGCCGGCGACCGGCGAGGTTGTTCTCCACGAACTGCCACGTCCCCGGCATGACCTGCATCACGCCGCGGGCGTTGGCCGAGGAGACCATGCCGTTGTTGAAGCCGCTCTCCTGCCAGGCGATCGCCGCGGCCAGCGAGGGCGAGACGCCGTTCGCGGAGGCCACGGACTGGATGTCGCCGGCGCCGAGCCGCGTGGCGGTGGCGGCCGGCGCGGCGGCCGGCACGACGCGCTGGGTCGGCAGCGGCTGAGAGGAGCGCGGCGGCGCGGGCGCGCCGGACGGCAGCTTGAGCACCGTGCCCGTCAGCAGCGGGGCCGACGGGTCGAGGCCGTTGGCGGCCGCGATCTGCGACATCGCGACGCCCGCGCCGGCGGCGAGGCCCGACAGCGTGTCGCCGGCGCGCACCACGTAGGAGCCGGCCGGGGGCGGCGCGCCCGTCGAAGCGACGGGGGCGGCCGCCGCGGGGGCCGCGGCCTGCGGAGCCACGCCGGCGAGCTGGACGCCGGCCGCCTGGAGCGCCGAGGCGCCCTCGACGGTGGTGGGGACGTTGATCGTCGAGCCGAGCACGACGTTGGCCGTCTCCGGCACGCCGTTGAAGGCGGCGACGGTGCGTGTGGTCAGGTTGTTCGCGGCTGCGATCGACCACAGCGTCTCCCCGGGCTGCACGGTGTGCGACACGGCCGCGTTTGCAGGCGCGGCGGCAGCCAGAAGGAGAAAGGGGGTGACTGCGAGAAGTGAGCGGGCGAAGCGCATGTGACGAGTCTTAGCCCGGTTTCCGGGAAGACACACGATCTCGCGCAGCCTTACGGCGACCTGCAAGCGGGGTTGCGGCGGGCATACTGGCCGACCGATGGATCCCGCACAGCTCAAGCTGTGGGTGCAGAAGTGGCGCTGGTACGAGCGCAACTCGCTCCCCTGGAACCGCGCCCGCATCCACCTGGAGATGGCGCGCCGCGAGGCGTTCTGCCGCTGGCCGGTGCACGGCAACGTGCTCGAGATGCTGCAGGAGGGCCGGCTGGAGCTCGGCCCGCACGTGCTGCTCGAGCCCGGCGTCTGGCTCACGGCGATGGCGCCGGCGCGGATCCGCATCGGCGGCGGCAGCTTCCTCAACCTCGGCGTCCAGGTCGCCGCCGTCGACCTCGTCGAGATCGGCGAGCACTGCATGTTCGCCAATCACTGCTTCATCACCGACGCCAACCACCGCTTCGACGATCCCGATCGGCCGGTGCCGTGGCAGGGCTTCACGTCCAAGGGACCGACGCGCATCGGCGACAACGTCTGGTGCGGCGCCAACGTCGTCATCACCAGCGGCGTGACGATCGGCGAGCGCTCCGTGATCGGCGCCAACTCGGTCGTGACCACCGACCTGCCGCCTCGCTCGATCGCGGCGGGAGCGCCCGCCAAGGTGCTGCGGACGGTCGAGTACCCCTAGGCCTTGCGCAGCATCACGATGACGCCGACCACGACGGCGACGCTGAAGATGACCATCGCGGCCACGGCGAGCGCTCCGTAGGCCAGCGCCTGGCTGTCGTCACCTTCGCGGCGGGCCCCGGCCGCCTTGTCCGCGCCGAAGATCACGACCGAGAAGAGCACGCTCACCCCGACCCCGGCCACGAGCGAGACCCAGATGACCTGGCCGAGCGCGTGGAAGTCGATGGCGGCCACGGTCTAGCCCTCGGCCGTGAGCGTGCGGCCGGCGGCGAGGCGGCGGGCGAAGGCGGCGGTCAGCGCCACGAGCAGCAGTGCCGCGACGATGACCGGGCCTGCCTCGTCGGCGCCGAACAGCCAGACGATCGCGTAGGTGAGGCCGCCGACCGCGGCGGCCGCGGGCAGCGTGAGCACCCAGGCGACGGCGATGTTGCCCGCCACGCCCCAGCGCACAGCGGACAGGCGCTTCGCCGCGCCCGCGCCCATGATCGCGCCCGACATCACGTGCGTCGTGGAGAGCGGGAAGCCCGCGTGCGAGGCCGACAGGATCACCGCGGCGCCGACGCCCTGGGCGGCGAAGCCCTGCGCCGGGTCCATCTTGATGATGCGGCTGCCCATGGTGCGGATGATCCGCCAGCCGCCGACGTACGTGCCGAGCGCGATCGCGGTGGCCGCCGACAGCACCACCCAGGTCGGCACGTCGTCCGAGGGGCTGAGGTTCCCGTTCGCGACGAGCGCCAGGAACATGATGCCCATCGTCTTCTGCGCGTCGTTCGTGCCGTGCGAGAGCGAGAACAGGCTGCCCGAGATGATCTGGCCGAGCCGGAATCCGCGCGACACCGGGCCGGGATGGCGACGGCCGACGATCCTGTAGGCGAGCGAGATCGCGATCGCCGACACGACGAGCGCGAGCACCGGTGCGACGAGCGCCGGTACCACCACCTTCTCGACGATGCCCCCGCCGAGCACGGCGTCCGGGCCCGCGGCGACGAAGGCCGAGCCGACGACGCCGCCGATCAGCGCGTGCGACGAGGAGGCGGGCAGGCCGAAGTACCACGTGGCGAGGTTCCAGGCGATCGCCCCGACCAGGCCCGCGAACACGATCGACGGGGTGATCAGGTCGGCCTGCACGATCCCCTTGGCGATCGTGGCGGCCACCGCGAGCGAGAGGAAGGCGCCGACGAAGTTCAGCACCGCGGCGAGGCCGACTGCCACGCGCGGCGGCATCGCGCGCGTCGAGATCGAGGTCGCGACCGCGTTGGCGGTGTCGTGGAAGCCGTTGGTGAAGTCGAAGGCAATGGCCGTCGCCACCACGATCCAGAGGACGAGGTCGCTCATGGCCTACCGGTTCTTGATCATCACGCCTTCGAGGATGTTCGCCGCGCGCTCCGTCGCGTCGATGGCCTCCTCGAGGCGCTCGAAGATGTCCTTCCAGCGGATGACCATCATCGGGTCGATCCCCGTCTCGAAGAGTGAGGCGAGGGCGGCGCGGACCGTGCGGTCCCCGTCGTTCTCCAGCCGGTTGATCTCGACCGTGAAGTGCCGGATGTCGCCGAACGTGCGCAGCCGCGGGATCGCGTTGTTGAGCTCGCGGCAGGCGTGGTGGAGGATCCGCGCGAGCTCCTGGGCCTGGTCCATCGGCGCCTCGATGCGATACAGCGCGAGGTAGTCCGCGACCTCCTCGATGTAGTCGACGATGTCGTCGAGCGCCGAGGCCAGGTCGAGGATGTCCTCCCGCTCGATCGGGGTGACGAACGTCTGGTTGAGGCGCTGGATGATGTCGTGCGTGATCCGGTCGCCCTCCTGCTCGCGGACCACGATCTCGCGCGCCAGCTCGCCGTGATCGGGCCAGCGCTCGAGGATGCGCTCGAGGATCTCGCCGGACTCGACGATGTTGCGGCCCGCCTCCTCGAACAGGTCGAAGAACTCGCGCTCGCGGGGCGCGAAGAGTCGGGACAGGCCGGCCATCGGCGGCCAGTGTATTTGTGAACGCGGCGGCTAGGCGTGCGCCTTGCTGCCGAGCATCTCCTTCAGCCGCTCCATCTCCTCCGGCGCGACCCCGTAGACGTGCTCCGGGCCGGGGAATACGCGCGTGCGCACCTCCTCGGCGTAGGTCGCCACGGCGCCGACCATCTCGCCCCGCAGCTCCGCGTAGCGCTTGACGAACTTGGGCTTGAAGGCGTCGTTGATCCCGAGCAGGTCGTGGAACACGAGCACCTGCCCGTCGGTGCTGGCGCCCGCGCCGATCCCGATCACCGGGATCTCCATGTGCTCCATGATCAGGTCGGTCAGCTCGCCGGGGATCGCCTCGAACACGATCGCGAAGCAGCCCGCGTCCTGGAGCGCGAGCGCGTCGTCGAGCACCTGGCGCGCGCGCTCGGCCGTGCGGCCCTGGGCGCGGTAGCCGCCGAGCGAGGTCGCCGTCTGCGGCGTCAGGCCGACGTGGCCCATCACCGGCGTCCCGGCCTCGACGATCGCGCGGGCGCGCTGGGCCATCTGGCCGCCGCCCTCGAGCTTGACGGCGTCGCAGCCCGCCTCCTTGACGAAGCGGTGCGCGGTCGCGATCGCCTGCTCGTCGGACGCCTCGTAGGTGCCGAACGGCAGGTCGCCGACCATCAGCGGGGTGCGCAGGCCGCGGCGGACGGCCCGGGAGAGCATGAGGATCTCGTCGAGCGTGATCGGCACCGTGTCTCGGTAGCCGAGCACATTGTTGGCGGCGGAGTCGCCGACGAGGACGACGTCGACGCCCGCGTCCTCGACCACGAGGGCGCTGGGATGGTCGTAGGCGGTGACCATGACGATCGGCTCGCCGAGGGCGCGCTTCTCGGACAGCTTGAGGAGGGTGACCGGCTTGCGCTCCTCGCGCTCGAACCGGGGCTCACGGGGTGGGGAGGACACTGAGGGCTCCTTTCGGGTCGGCGCCCCGGCGATCCGGGGTCGCCGCCCTCTTGATGAGGACGTTGTCGATCAGACGGGTGCCGCCGATGCCGGCGGCGACGACGATGAGTGGACCGGGCTCCAGGAAGGTGTCGGGGTCGACCATGGCGAGGTACTCGGGCGTGATGCCGTGCCGGGCCAGGACGGCGAGACCCGCCTCGAGGGGATCGTCATCGATCGCCTCGGCCGCGGCCCGCAGGGCGGCGCTCAGGCCGGCGGCCTTGCGGCGGTCCTCGGGGCTCAGCCGGACGTTGCGGCTCGACATCGCGAGGCCGTCGGGCTCGCGGATGGTGGGGAGGACCTCGATCTCCACCGGGAAGTCGAGGTCGCGCGCCATGCGCCGCAGGACCGCGACCTGCTGGGCGTCCTTCTGGCCGAAATAGGCCACGTCGGGTGCGACCATGTTGAAGAGCTTGGCCACGACGGTGCACACGCCGGCGAAGTGGGCCGCGCCGCGGTGGGCGCCCTCGAGGACGTCGGAGAGGCCGGCGACGGCGACGCTCGTGGCGAACCCGTCCGGATAGACCGCCTCGACGGGCGGGGCGAAGAGGACGTCGGCGCCGAGGCGGGCGGCGACGGCCGCGTCGTGCTCCTCGTCGCGGGGGTAGGCGGCGAGGTCACGCGGGTCGTCGAACTGCGCCGGGTTGACGAACAGTGAGACGACCATCTCGTCGCTGCCGGCGCGGGCGGCCCGCATGAGCGACTCGTGGCCGCCGTGGTACGCGCCCATCGTCGGCACGAGGCCGATCCTGCGGCCGCCTGCGCGGGCGGCGCGGCCGTGCGCCTGCATCTCGGCGACGGTCCGGACGGTCTTCATGCGGCCACGAGTACCCGGGATGCGGCCACGAGCGCATCGAACGTCTCGAGAAGATCGGGGGTGCGCTCTTCGACGGCAGCGCGCTGGCGCGCGATCGTGGACTCGTCGCCGCGAGCGACGGGGCCGGTGAGGGCCTTCTCGGCCCCCGTGGCGGCCCAGTTCTCCAGGGCGGCGCGGGCGAGCGGGGCGAGGAGCTCTCTCGGCACGCCCGCGGTGGCGGCGAGCCGCTCCGCGGCCCCCTCGAGCGTGACGAGGAAGTTGGCGGCGATCGAGGCGGCCGCGTGGTAGGCGGCACGGTCCTCGTCGGCGACGTGGACGGGGCGCATGTCGAGGGTTTCCGCGAGCTCTCGGGCGACTCGCAGGGCGTTCTCCGTGGAGCCGGCGATGGCGCAGCCGGCGCCGGCGAAGGGGGTGTCTGCGCCCTCCGGGACCGTCATCAGGGGATGCAGGCTGAACGCCTCGTGGGCGTTCAGCGGTTCGAGGGTCGTCGCGCCGGAGCAGTGGCCGACGAACTGCGCATTGAAGGGAGTCAGCGCGGCGGCCGCCGCGGCGATCTCCTGGTCGGGGACGGTGAGCAGCACCACGTCGGTGTGGGGATCCGCTCCGCGACCGAGTGGGCCCTCGACTTCGCGCCCGGCAGCTCGCAGCGCGGCGGTGAGGGCGTGGCCAAGACGACCGGCGCCGATGACGGCGCAGCGCGGGGGAGGGGTCTTGGAGGGATTCCGGTCCAGTTCTCGCACGAGATACCGGCTGGGAGGGGAGCGATCGGTCTTCTTCGAGGTCCGTCCCGTGGTGGTGACGGCCTCGCACCCCATGATACCCCGCAGGGTGCGGGATTCACTCCTGTCGGCCCGCCGCCGCCGGAGCTACCCTCGGGGCCATGCCCAGCGCGGAACAGCGCCGCGAGGAGCTCAAGGCCGTCTACCGGCAGGCGTCGGTCTGCACGCGCTGCCCCCAGCTCGCGTCGACGCGCCAGACCGTGGTGTTCGGCTCGGGCCACGCGGACGCAGACCTCATGTTCGTGGGCGAGGCGCCCGGCGCCAACGAGGACAAGCAGGGCGTCCCGTTCGTCGGCCAGGCGGGCAAGCTGCTGGACCAGCTCCTCGGCGAGATCGGGCTGGCGCGGCCCGACGTCTTCGTGGTCAACGTCCTCAAATGCCGGCCTCCCGGCAACCGCGATCCGCTGCCGCAGGAGATCGACAACTGCCAGGACTACCTGTTCCGCCAGCTCGAGCTGATCCAGCCACGGGTCGTCTGCACGCTCGGCAACTTCTCCACGAAGCTCCTGCGCGCCGACCCCTCGACCGGCATCACGAAGGTCCACGGCCGCGAGGAGATCCGCGTCATCGGCCCCCGCGCCGTCCGGCTGTACCCGATCTACCACCCCGCCGCCGCGCTCTACACCCGCTCCCTGCTCGACACCCTGCGCGCCGACTTCGCCCGGCTGCCGGACCTGCTCGCGCTCGACCCGCCGCCACAGCCGGAGCCGGTGGTGAGCGAGCCCGAGCCGGTCGTCCCCGAGCCCGAGCTGGTCGAGGAGATCGAGGCCGCGGCGCCCGAACCAGCGGAGTCTCAGCTCGGACTGTTCTGACTCTGCGCCAAGTCTGCGGAGGGAGCCGGGAACGGCGGCTGGTGAGGGAGGGTGTCCGGATGGGGACGGCATTTCTTCCATCGACAGCGGGTCTCGTGACGGCGACGGAAGCAATGCCGGTGGCAGGGGCATTTCTTCCGTCGACCCCCGGGAAGGCGAGCCGAGCCGGAAGAAATGCCGACTGAGGAGACCAACCGGCTTGTTCTTGGCCTCGCCTCCCGGCAGCACGGCATCGTCAGCGCCAGGCAACTCGACGCCGTGGGCCTCGGCCGGCACGCGATCGCACACCGTGTCGCAGCGGGGTGGCTGCGGCGTCGGCACCACGGCGTGTACCTCGTCGGGCCGCTCGAAACGCCCCTCACCGACGCGATGGCGGCGGTGCTGGCCTACGGCGCCGGGGCGCTGCTCAGCCACGGTCCGGCCGCCGTCGTGTGGGGATTGCGCCCGGAGCCGGCCAAGACCATCCACATCACCGTCGCCGGCCGGGACGCTCGCAGCCGCGATGGCATATGTGCGCACAGCGTGCGCCAACTGCATCCACGCGACGCAGCGCGCCGCCAGGGTATCCCGTTGACCTCCGCCGCCCGCACTCTCCTCGACCTGGCGACGCAGCTCAACCCGAGAGACCTCGCACGAGCCGCCGACGAAGCCCGCGTCCAGCGCTGCGTGACAGACCTCTCTCTCGAAGAGCAGTTCCAGCGCTACCCCCACCATCGAGGAACAGCGGCACTGGCAAAGGTGATCCAAACCGAGCCGGCGTTCACTCGATCGGAGGCCGAGCGGCGGTTGCTCGAGCTGATCCGTGCGGCACGACTGCTCGAGCCGAAGACCAACGCCAGAGTCGGCGGCCGCGAAGTCGACTTCCTGTGGCCCGAACACGGCCTCGTCGTCGAAGTCGACGGCTACGCCTTCCACTCGTCGCGCCGTGCGTTCGAACGCGACCGCCGGAGGGATGCGGAGCTCACGCGCGCAGGGATCGCGGTGGTCAGGGTGACCTGGCGTCAGATCGCGAATGAGCCGGAGGCGGTCGTCGCAACGCTCGCCGCCGCGCTCGCGGTTCAGGAACGGCGGCCGTCCGCTCTCGCCCGCTCGTCGACGGTGAGCGCGTAGCGCTCGTGGTCGCGCCACTGGCCGCCGATCAGCAGGTAGCGCGGTGAGTACCCCTCGAGGCGGAAGCCCGCGCCGATCGCGAGCGCGATGGAGGCGGCGTTGCCGGGCTGGATGTTCGCCTCGATGCGGTGCAGGGAGAGGGGGCCGAAGGCGTAGTCGAGCACGAGCTGCAGTCCCGCGCGCATCACTCCCTTGCCGGCGTGGCGGGCGCTGCCGTAGTAGCCGAGGAACGCGGACTGGAACGAGCCACGGACGATCTGGGAGATGTTGAAGACGCCCGCGATGTCCCCCGACTCGTCGTCGATCACGATGAAGCAGGCGAAGTCGTCCCGCGAGCAGCGCGACAGCAGCTCGTCGAACTGGTCGGGCCGCTCGGGCGGGTAGGCCCACGGCCGGTGCAGCTCGCGACTCTCACGGACCATGGCGAGGAAGGCGTCGCGGTCTGCCGCGCGGAGGAGCCGGATCGACACCGCGTCATTGTGCCCCCGGAGCGCGCATAGCACGCAGGAGCGCGGCGAGCTGGGCCCGCTCGCGCCCGGCCTCGCGCCCCGTCGCCTGGCGCGCTGCCGCCCGCGACGCGAAGGTGAGCGCCTGCGCGGCGTCGTCCAGCGCGCGCGCCGCGCGGCCCCGGTTGGCCTCCACGACCTCGCGGCGGCGGCGGGCGAGCAGCTGGTGCGGCTCGCCGCCGTAGGCGCGGCGAGTGGCGTGGCCGCCGAGGTGGCGCACGCGCACGCTGGGGTCGAGCACGGTCGGGATGCCGGCGGCGCGAGCGCGCAGGCACAGGTCCATGTCCTCGAAGAACAGGAACCGGCGCGGGTCGAAGGGGCCGAGACGGCGCAGGACGTCGCTGCGCGCCGCCACGCAGGCGGCGATCGCCCAACCCACGGTGCGCGGGCGCTCGGCGCGGTACGGCTCGACGAGCTCGCGCAGCGGCCGCGGCAGCGCCGGCGGGTGGGCGACCGCGGGGAGCAGCGCGCCGAGCGTCCCCGGGAGCGGGTGCGCGGAGCGCTGAACCGCTCCGCCGGTCTCCAGGAGGCGGGGGACCCAGAGGCGGTCGGGGCCCGTCGAGGCGGCGGCGGCGAGCCGCGCGAGCGACCCGTCGAGCAGCTCGCAGTCCGGGTTGAGCAGCACCGTCACCGCATGTCGCGCACGCTTGACCCCGGCGTTGTTGGCCGCGCCGAAGCCCGGATTCGCCCCGAGCTCCACCACCTCGGCCCCCGCCGCGCGGGCGAGCGTCGGTCCCTCGTCGCGCGAGCCGGTGTCGACCACCACCAGCTGAGTCGGCTCGGGCAGCAGATCGAGGGAGGCGAGCAGGGCCGGCAGCGGCCCGGCGGAGTCGTGCAGCACGACGACGATCGAGAAGCTCACGCTCCAGCCGCCTCGGCCAGCACCGCGCGCGTCCGGCGTGCGGTCTCGGACCAGCTGAGTTGTGCGATCGCCGCGCGGCCGGCGGCCAGGAGGCGCTCGCGCAGCGCCGGATCGCCCGCGACGCGGAGCAGCGCCTCGGCGAGGCCGGCGGGATCGCCGGGGCGGACGTACAGCGCGCCGCCTCCGAGCACCTCGCGGAACACCGGCAGGTCGCTGACGATCGCGGGCGCGCCCGCCGCTAGGCCCTCGACCGGCGGCAGCCCGAAGCCCTCGAGCCACGACGGCAGCACGACCGCGAGCGCGCCGGCGTAGAGCGGGCCGAGGTCGTCGACGCGCCCGAGCCGCCGCACGCCCGGCCCCTCGACCGCGAGCCGGCCCTCTCCGGCCACGACCAGATCCGCGTCGAGGCCGCCCGCCCGGGCACGGGCGAACGCCTCGGCCAGCACGCCGGGCGCCTTGCGAGACTCGAGTGCACCGACGAAGAGGAAGTAGGGGCGCCGCGCGACCGAGCCCGCTCCGCCACTCAGAGCACGCGGGGCGAGCGGGATGGCCCGCACCCGCCCCGGGTCGAGCCGCCACTCCGCGATCAGCTCGCGCCGCACCACCTCGCTGACACACAGCACCCGCGCCGCCCGATGCGCGAGCCGGCGTGGCCGGGCCGCGCGGTGCCACAGCCGCTCGTAAAGCGTGAAGTCCTGCGGCCGCGCCTCCCACGAGCGGTCGTGGACGGTCAGGACGAACGGGGTCGTGCCCGCCGCCAACGGCGCGGGGGCGGGGGCCCAGACGACGTCGCAGTCGCCGCCCAGCAGGCGGTCGAGCCGCGGCCGGCCCGTCGCGGCGGCGGCGCCGAACAGCGCGCGGGCGGGCGCGGCGTGCCGGACCGCCCGCACCCCGGCCGGCACCGACGCCGGCCCCCGCGGCAGCAACACGCGGTACTCGTCGTCCGGGAACGCCGTCGCCAGGGCCTCGAGCAGGGCGGCCGTATAGTGCGCCACCCCGCGCGCCCCGCCGCCGACCAGGCTGCGCCCGTCGACTCCGACCCTCACGCCCGCTGCCCGGTCACCGCATCGCCATCGACGCCCGCGCCGCCGCTCGCCCGGAGCTCGGCGGCGTCGAGCGCTGGGCGCGTGAGCTCTCG
>JAXDGC010000502.1:0-3852 GCA_034665245.1 Solirubrobacteraceae bacterium
GACGGAGGGACGGAGGTCATGAGCGCCGACGGCGGACGACTGCGGCCGAAGGACGGGCTCCGGGTGGCGAGCGTCGGGCTGCGCGCCCGGCCGCTGCGCGCCGCGCTGTCCGCGCTCGGGATCGCGATCGGAACAGCAGCCATCGTCGCTGTCCTCGGGCTGTCCTCCTCCTCGCAGGCCGGGCTGCTCGCCGAGATCGACCGGCTCGGCACGAACATGCTGACCCTCGAGGCCGGCCAGAGCGTCGCCGGGCAGCCGTCGAAGCTGCCCCTCGAAGCCCCGGCGCGGATCACGCATCTGGACGACGTCCAACGGCTGGCACACACCGCGCTGGTGAAGGGCAAGAGCGTCTACCGGAGTCGGATGATCCCGGTGACCAACACCGGCGCGCTCCAGGTGCGGGCCACCAGCCTGAACCTGCTCTCCGTGCTCAACACCGGCATCGCCCGCGGCGCCTGGCTCAACCCGGGGACCGCCCGCGAGCCGGTCGCCGTACTCGGTTCGGGCGCTGCGCAACGGCTGGGCATCGACCGGATCTTCCCCGACCAGCGGATCTGGCTGGGAGGCCGGTGGTTCAACGTCGCGGGCATCCTGAGGCCCTCGCCGCTGGCGACCGACATCGACACCAGCGCCCTGGTCGGCTACCCGGCCTCCCAGCGGTACCTCGGCTACCTCAACATCGTCCGCGGCGAGCAGAAGGCCGGCCCGCCGAGCTCGATCTACGTGCGCGCCGCCACCGGGCACGAGGCCGCGGTGCAGTCGCTGCTCGCGCCAACCGCCAACCCCCGGGCACCCGACGAGGTCAACGTCAGCCAGCCCTCCGACGTGCTCACCGCACGCGCCGCCGCGGCCGGAGCCTTCGACAGCCTCTTCCTCGGCCTCGGGGTGGTGGCCCTGATCGTCGGTGCCGTCGGCGTCGCCAACATCATGATCATCTCGGTCCTGGAACGCCGCTCGGAGATCGGCCTTCGACGCGCCCTCGGTGCGACGAAGGCCCAGATCCGGACGCAGTTCCTCAGTGAGTCGATCCTGCTCGCCGTCATCGGCGGCGTCGCCGGCGTGCTGGCCGGGGCCGCGGCAACGGCCGTGTACGCCGGCTCGAAGAGCTGGGCCGTCGTGATCCCCGTCGAGGCGTGGTCGGGCGGCATCGTCTCGGCCATCCTGATCGGCGCGTTCGCCGGTCTGATGCCGGCCGTTCGAGCGTCTCGGATGCCGCCCACCGTGGCACTGCGAACGGTATGAGCGGGACGCCGTCCACCGAGACGCTCAGCGAGTAGATCAGCAGCCGGCGTGGTGAACTCTTGGCCCCAACGGACGGCACACAGCAGCGGGGGAGATCCATGCACGTGGGACTTGAGAGCCTGATCGATGCCGAGCTGGCGGCGTATGTCGAGGACAGCCGCGCCTTCTACGCCGCACGAGCCGCGAGCGCCGGCAGCGATTCCCCGCCTGACCCCAGCACTCCGGAAGGTCTTCAAGAGGCGCGGGCGCTGGAGGAGGCGCGGTCCAGACGCAGCGTCTCGGCGACACCGCGCGGACCGCGTCCTGTCGAGGCGCTCGCCGAAGTCGCCGGCCGGCGGGTGCCGGTCCGGATCTTCGCTCCTGAGATGGGGACGGCGCACGGCGTCTATCTGGACATTCATGGCGGCGGTTTCTACATGGGGTTGGCTGCACGCGGGGACGCGCACAATCGCCGCCTTGCTCACGCCCTCGGTGTCGCCGTGGTGAGCGTGGACTACCGGCTGGCCCCCGAGCATCCGTGGCCGGCCGCACCCGAAGACTGCGAGACGGCGGCGCTGTGGCTCGTGGAGCAGGCCGACGCGCGCTTTGGCACTACAAGCTTGGCGATCGGCGGAGTATCGGCGGGAGCGACGCTGGCGATGACGACGTTGTTGCGGCTCCGCGCCCGAGGCGTGGCCACCGCCTTCGCGGGCGCCGCGCTGCAGTTCGGGACCTACGACATGAGCGGACAGACACCCGCCGGCAGGCTGCTCGACGGCGAGTTTTTCATCCAGGCATATGCGGGCGACGTGGCCGACCGAACAGATCCCGATATCTCCCCCGTTTACGGTGACCTCCGCGGCTTGCCGCCGGCTCTGCTCGTCGTCGGGAGCACGGATGTCCTCCTCGGGGACAACTTGGTCATGGCGGCCCGCCTGTCTGCGGCTGGAGGTGAGGTGGACGTTCGCGTCTACCCAGCGTCTCCGCATGGCTTCACCCTCCACCCGACAGCGATGGCAAGCGCCGCGCTCAACGACATCGAGTCGTGGCTCGGGGATCGCTTCCTCGAGGCCTAGTACGTGGCTGCGTGTAGCCTCGTCGCCATGGCTACGGCGTCCGGGAATGGGCGTAAAGCATTCTGGCTCGCCACGGCAGCCGTCATGTGCGCGGCGGCCTTCACCCTGTGGGCGCTGTTGGCCTCGGCCTATTCCTCGGGGCAGACCATTCTCGAAGCCAACTCCGATCTCTCGGTTCGGGTGGCCGTCGCGGCGCCGCTGCTGGTCACGTCGACGGCGTGGCTTCTGCTGCACGTGGCGTGTCGTTTCGACCTGACCTGGGCGCGGAGAACCGCCTCGACCCTGGCTTGGCTCCTCGTTGTGTTCTCGGTGATAGCCGGCTTCTCCATCGGCCTGTTCGTGTTGCCGGGCGCTGTCGCGCTCGTCGTCGCTGCGGGGCTCACTCCGGTAGGACCGTCCACGACATGACGCAGCAGGAGGAGAATCCCGCCCAGCTGATCGACGCGAGGATCGACGAGCTGGGCGACTGGCGCGGGAAGGCCCTGTCGAGGGTTCGCGAGCTGATCAAGCGGGCCGACCCCGAAGTGGTCGAGGAGTGGAAGTGGAAAAAGGCTTCCAATCCGGGCGTGCCGGTGTGGTCTCACGAAGGCTTGATCTGCACGGGTGAGACGTACAAGAGCGTCGTGAAGCTGACCTTCTTCAAGGGAGCCTCGCTGAAGGACCCTTCGGGACTGTTCAACTCAAGCCTCGAAGGCAACACCCGGCGCGCAATCGACATCCACGAGGACGATGAGATCGACGAGAAGGCGTTCGCGAACCTCATCAAGTCCGCCGTCAGCCTGAACGAATCCTCCTCCCGCTAGCGCACTCGGGCAACGGAGACGCGCTGCTGGTCTTCGCGGAAGGCCGCGGTGCAGACGACGAGACGACCTTCCTACAGCTCCGCGGCCCGCGCGCGGGCGGCCTGACGGACCAGGTGGTCGCGCTCGGCGACGTTCGTCGCGCGCCGGGCGGCCTCGACGTACGCCGTGGCGGCAGCGGGCAGGTCGCCGGCGAGCTCGTGCAGGTGGCCGCGGACGGCGTGCCAGCGGTGGCGGTCGCCGAGCACGTCGCGCAGCCGATCGGTCTCGAGCAGCCCCGCGGCGGCACCGAGGACGTTGCCGACCGCGACCGCGCGGCCGAGCACGGCGGCGGGGTCCTGGCGCACCGGGTCGTCGGTGAGGGCGACGAGGTCGTCGTACCAGGCGAGGATCTGCGGCCAGTCGGTCTCCTCGGCGCTCGCCGCGTCGTCGTGCAGGGCGGCGATGGCGGCCTCGATCTGGTAGCGCCCGGGGCGACGGGCGGCCAGCGCCGATTGCAGGACGCGCACGCCCTCGGCGATCTCGCGGGTGTCCCACAGCCCACGGGCCTGCCGGTCGAGCGTGATGATGCGACCCTCTGAGTCGAAGCGCGCCGGGAGGCGGGCGTAGTTCAGGAGCATCAGCGCGAGCAGCCCGCGCGCCTCCGGTTCCTCGGTGACGAGGGTGAGTTGGCGGGCGAGCCGGATCGCCTCGCCGGCCAGGTCCACCTTGCCCGCGTGGCCGGCCGTGTAGACGAGGTAGAGCACCCGGAGCAC
>JAXDGC010000503.1:0-6920 GCA_034665245.1 Solirubrobacteraceae bacterium
GGCCCTGGCGGAAGCACTTCTCTCTCATGGATTCCACCCGCCGCGGCAACTACGACTCTGGCCAGGACTACGTCCTGGAATACGGCGAGCTGCGCTTCACCTTCAACGAGCGCGACTTCTCCGAGCGGGTCGAGCAGGCGGCACTGAAGCTCGGCTTCGTGGCCGCGCGGCTCGAGGGCGTCGAGCTCGAGGACCTAGTCAACCTGGCCGTCAACGGCGAGGTCGCCGACCCCGCCTCCCCCCTGGGCGAGCACGTCAACGACTGCTGGCCCGAGCTCGTCGGGCCCGCCGAGCGCTCGCTGGTGCACTGGCTGCGCCGGCTCGTCTTCCGCTCCGCCTGGCTCGACCAGCGCGTCAAGGAAGGCGAGCTCGACGTCGCCTTCGACGAGTCGACCAACACGTTCGGCTACATCCAGCCCGAGCGCGACGACGAGCCGATCGAGCTCTCACCCGAGCCCAACTGGGGCCGGGTCGCTTACACGCCGCGGTAGCGGGGTAGCTCACGCGCCATGCGGGTCCTGGCGCTCGCCATAGCGCTCCTCGCCCTTCCGGCGGCGTCGGCCGCGGCCGCCGAGCCGACCGCGCCGCCCGGCGCCTTCGTCTCGCTGCACGACGTCGACCCCTCGATCGTGATCGAGATGCGCTACCTCACGAATCACGACTTCATGGGCAGGCGGGTCCCGGGCTACCGCGAGAACGTCTGCCTGCTCACCCGCCAGGCCGCCGACGCGGTCAAGCGCGTGCAGACCGCGGTGCGCGCGCACGGCTACACGCTCAAGGTCTACGACTGCTACCGGCCCCAGCGCTCGGTCGACGCCTTCGTCAAGTGGGGCAAGGACCTCTCCGACCAGCGGATGAAGCGCGAGTTCTACCCGCGCGTGGCCAAGAAGGTCGTGTTCAAGGAGGGCTACATCGCCACGCAGTCGGGGCACTCACGCGGCTCGACGCTCGACCTCACGCTCGTCAAGCTCCCGGCGCGGCGCCAGGAGCGCTACTCGCGCGGCGACCGCCTGCGCGACTGCGCCGCCCCCGCGGGCAGGCGCTTCCGCGACAACTCGATCGACATGGGCACGGGCTATGACTGCTTCGACCCGCTCGCGCACCCGTTCAATGCGCGCATCCGCGGGAAGCAGCGGGCCAACCGGCTCAAGCTGCGCGAGCCGATGATCCGCGCCGGCTTCAAGGGCCTCCCCACGGAGTGGTGGCACTTCACGCTGAAGAACGAGCCCTATCCCGACACCTTCTTCGACTTCCCGGTGGCTTCTAACGTCGCCGAAGGCACTCGCCCGTAGGCGCCCGCAATAGGCCAGAGCCCTAGGGCGAGTGCCTGGCAGGCGAAACCCTTATCCAGAGCCCTAGGCGGACAGCGTGTCGGCCCGCGCCTTGGCGATCGCCTCGGCCCCCGCCTCGCCCACGAGCAGCTCCGGGCGCATCGTCCCGCTGGACGCGAGGTCCAGCGCCGGGAAGCGGCCCATCGCGGTCAGCGCCGCGTCGAGGGCGATCACGGTCGTCTCGCCGCCGAGCTCCGCCGGGGCGGTCGCGATCACGGTCAGGGAGCCGCCGTCGGCGATGTTGCGTGCCGCGGCCAGCGCGCGGCGCGCGACGGCCGGCGGGACGTACTCGAGCGAGTCGATGATCACGACGGCGTCCGCGCCGCGCGCGGCGACCCGGCGCGCCTGCTCGACCGCCTGCTCGATCGCCTGGCCCTGCGCGTCGGACGAGGCCGCGAAGGTGATGGCGGTGGCGGGCGCGGCGGGGCTGCTCGGCCACTCGGCGACCTCCTCGGGGCGCACGCCCGCGAGCACGACGCTGAGCTCGGTGCCACCCTGCTCGGCGAGCGCCGCGGCGATCCGCCGCAGTGCCTCGCTCTTGCCGGCGCGCGCCGGGCCGACGATCGTGACGCGCGAGCCCTTGCCGAACGGCGTCAGCCACTCGATCGCCTTGACGGTCGGGTCCTCGGAGCCGAGCGCGAGCCGCTCGGCCGGGAAGATCACGGGCAGGTCGTCGAAGCGCGTGCCCTCGGAGACCTCGTCGGCGGGCTTGCCGTTGATGGTGTCCACGCGCACGAGCGAGGGGAAGCGCTCCGAGCGCCGCGGCGGGCGCATCGGGCCGGCGACCTTGTCGCCGGAGACGAGCTCGCAGCGCTTGACCTGGGCGGCGGAGACGTAGACGTCGTCGTCGGACGTCTCGCCGTCGGTGAGGCGGACGAACGCGGAGCCGTTGCCGAGCAGCTCGATCGTGCCCTCGACCTGCTTGTCCTCGGCCTCGGGCCGGTCGGCCTTCTCGCCACGGCCGCCGCGGCCGCCGCGCCTCGGGGCGTCATCGTCGTCGTCGCGGGCGCGGCCACGGCCGCCTCGCGAGCGGGGCTCGGCCTTCGCGGGCGCGTCGTCGCCGTCATCGTCGCCACGGCCACGGCCGCCGCGCGAGCGGGGCTCGGCCTTGGCGGGCGCATCGTCGCCGTCGTCCTCGTCGCGGCGGGCGCGGCCGCGGCCGCCGCGGCGCCCACGGCGCGGGCGAGCCGGCGTGTCGTCGTCATCGTCCGCGCCGGCGGCCGGGGCGTCAGCGTCGTCGCCGTCGTCCTCGTCGGCATCGGGGGCGCCGGGAGCGACGTAGTCCTCGCCGGCCTGGCGGGCGACGATCGCGTCGATCAGGTCGGCCTTGCGGAGGCGGCGGTAGCCGTCGACACCGAGCTCGTTGGCGAGCAGGTGCAGATCGGCAAGGGGGGACTCCGCGAGCGCGGAGGGGTCGAGCACGGAAGACATGAGGTCTCCTTTTCTTCGGTATGGGTCGGTCGGCGCCCGGCCGCGTTGAGTCAGCGGCCGGCAACCTGGCCCGAAGAAGGCTAGCGCTCCGGGAAGCGGTCGGGTGTGAGGCCCTCGTCCGGCGCCAGCTCGCGCTCGCCGCGCAGCACCGCCCGGACGGCCAGGAAGTCGGCCGCGGCGGCGACGTCGTGGACGCGCAGGATGCTCGCCCCAGCGTCCGCGCCGAAGGCCAGGGCCGCGAGCGTCGCGGCCCCCCGCTCGGCCGGCGCACGGCCCGTGATCGCGCCGAGGAAGTCCTTGCGCGAGACCGCCAGCAGCACCGGCCGGCCGAGCGCGCGCACGGCCTCGAGCCGTCGCAGCACCGCGACCGTCTGCGCCGGCGTCTTGGCGAAGTCCGGCCCGGGGTCGAGCACGATCTGCTCCTCCCGCACCCCATGCGATCGCGCGAGCTCCACGCGCTCGGCGAGGAAGCCGACGACATCCTCGACGACGTCCTCGTAGGCGCCGGGGTCGAGCAGCGTCCCCTTCGGCGCCACCCGCGTGTGCATGAGCACGAGCGCCGCGCCGCTGCGCGCGCAGACGCCGGCGAGCGCCGGGTCGCGCAGGCCCGAGACGTCGTTGACCATCGCCGCCCCCGCCGCGATCGCGGCCTCCGCAACCTCCGGCTTGTAGGTGTCGACCGAGACGAGCACGTCGTGCTCGGCCACGATCCGCGCCACCAGCGGCGCCACGCGGTCGATCTCCTCGGCGGCCGCGACCGGCGGGCGCCCGCCCACCGCGGACTCGCCCCCGACATCGACGATCGCCGCTCCCGCCGCGACGTGCTCGGCGGCGCGGGCCAGGCGCGCCTCGAGGTCGGGCAGCTCGCCGGCGTCCGAGAACGAGTCGGGCGTCGCGTTGACGACGCCCATCAGCAGCGGCGGGCCCGCGAGCGCGAGCTCCCGGCGGCCCGCCCGCAGCCTCACGAGATGCGCAGCCTCACGATCTTGACCCGGCGGTTGCCGGCGAAGTCGTAGCCCGTCACCCGCAGCTTGAAGCTGCCGTGGCGGTAGGCGTGGGCGCCGCGGAAGCGCTTGCCGCGCTGCTCGACGATGCGCTTGGAGTCGCCGTAGCGCACACGGATCTTCTTCACGCCAGAGCCCTTGCCGTCCTTCGCGCGGACGACGATCCGCAGCGCGCGGCCGGAGCTGCGCTTGCCCACGACCTTGACCGTGAGCCGCGGGCCCTGGTTGTCGAAGCGCACGACCCGCGTGCGGCTCGGCGACTGCTGGCCGCGCACGTCGATCGCGATCACCTGGTAGGGGAGCGGGCGGCCGGCGCGCAACCGCTGCTTGGGGACGAGCGAGCTGCCCGTCGTCTCCCCGACGACCTTGCCGCCGACCAGCACGCGGAAGGTCTGCGGGCCCCAGAGGTCGATGCCCGGGCGCCACTCGAGCTTCGGCCGCGCCTTGTTCTGCCAGTCGCCGCGGTGGGCGATCGCCCCCGGCCGGCCCGGCGGCCGGTCCTGGACGGCGGCCGTGACCGTGCGGTTGGAGCCCGGCGCGCCCTGGACCATCGCGACCGCGAAGCCGGCGACGCGGTCGGCGCCGATCGCGAACTGGCCCGGGGCGACCGGGCCGAGGTCGGGCCGCGAGAGCTCCACCTCGTTCTCGAACGGCACCGTCGGCTCCGGCTTGAAGCGGCCACGGATCGACCCGTTGCCGGCGCCGTCGGCGACCCGCCAGGCGAGCGCGACCTCACGGTGCTCCGAGGAGGCGGGCTTGGGCTCCGTGCCTGCCGCGGACGGCTGCGAGCTCAGCTGCACCCCGGGCTCGAAGACGTCGTTGTAGAGGAAGAGGCCGGTCGCGCCGCCGCCGAGCGTCTCGATCGCCGCCAGGCCCTGGCCGCGGCCGTTCATCCCGATCCGCGGCGAGCCCGTGGTCGGGCCACCGTCGAGCGGCACGCCCGGGTCGAAGGTGGAGCCCAGCAGCCGGCGTGCGACCGAGCGCGAGCCGCCCGCGAAGTCCTGGCGGAAGACGGCCCAGGCGAACGAGCCGTCGTCCTCGACGTCGATGTCGGGCTGGTCCGCGCGGCCGCCGATCTGGCCGCCGAGGTCGTTGAGCGACAGCTCCTGCGGAAACGCGGAGGGTGCGGTCCCCGTCACTCGGCGCATATAGACGCGCGGGCGGCCGTCGGCATGGTTCTCGCCCCAGACCACGACGGCGTTGCCCTCGGCTGACACGGCGACGCGCGAGCGCTGGGTGCCGCGGCCCGCGGCCCGCGCGGCGTCGATGTCCAGCGGCGCGCCGACCAGGGTCCACGTGACGTCCATCAGGCGCGAGACGCGAACGTCCGCGCCACCGCCGCCCGGGCCCGCCCACGATGCGTAGGCGGCGCCGTTGATGCCCATGTCGATCGCGACGTCGGAGACCGGACCGGAAGGGTCGTTGTAGAGCTCGGTCGGGCCCAGCAACGGGCCCGGCTTCGCGTCGTTGCCCGTCACCACGGCGCCGTAGACGCGGCTGCCGGCGATCCAGACGATCGCGAGCCGGTCGGCGTCGGCGGCCGCGATCGCGGCCTCGCTCGCGCCCGCGCCGATCCCGTTGTCGACGCGCTCGGGGGGCCGGAACTGGCCGCCGTTGAAGCGCGAGAGGAAGACGTGCGGCGTGCCGTCGATGCGCTTGAGGTAGACGAGGCCGCCGGTGCCGTCACGCGCGAGGTCGACGCCGCCGAGCTTGTCGATGTCGGGCGTGGGCCCGTCCACCGGCTGGGCGGGGAACCAGCCGGCCGAGGCCACGGCGGGGACGGCCGCGAGGGCCAGCAGGGCGAGCATGACGCAGAAGCTGAGACGGCGGGGCATGAGCGGCGGGGCTCCAGTGACGAGGGCGATTCCGGACGGTGCAACCGGGCGAAGGGCGGAAAGTTACGGCGCGGGCCCGACGGCTGTCCCGGAGCCGACCACGAGGCCCTCGGCCACGGCGTCGGCGCGGAAGCGCTCCGCCTCCGCGGCGCAGCGCTCCTCGTCCCAGCCCAGTTCGGCTCCGAGCGCCCGCGCGACGCGCTCCGGCGCCTGCTCGCCGGGCGCGCACAGCCGCCGCGCGGCGGTCAGGCCGAGGCGGGTGCGCCGCAACAGCACGTCGCTGACGCTGCGCGCCTGCTCGCGGCGCGCCGAGAAGGCCGCCTCGGCCAGGAGGTCGGGCATCCCGGGCAGGATCGGCTGGGCGAGCTCACCGCGCTCGGCGGCGGTCGCGAGCACGTCGTGCGCCGCGAAGCCGTAGCGCCCGGCGAGCTGCGCGTAGGCGTCCTCCGCGACGCCCTCCACGCGCGCCAGCTCGTTCGCGTCGACCGGCATGCCGAGCGGGATCTCGCCGGTGCGGCAGGGCGCGTCGCGGCCCTCGCGCTCGACCAGCCGGTCGACGGTCATCTTCGCCATCCGCCGCCAGGTCGTGAGCTTGCCGCCGGTGATCGTGACCATGCCGCTCGAGGTCTCGTACAGCTCGGCCTTGCGCGAGATGTCGACCGACTTCTTCGGGTCGCCGGTCGAGATCAGCGGCCGCACGCCCGCATAGGCACCCGCGACGTCCTCCGGCACGAGATCCGCCGCGAAGAACGAGTTGGTCGCCTCGAGCAGGTAGGCGACGTCCTCGTCGGCCGGGCGCACGTGCTCGATGTCACCCTCGTAGTCGTTGTCGGTCGTCCCGATCAGCGTCTGCCCGAGCCAGGGCAGGACGAAGATCATGCGCCCGCCCGGCGCCGGGGCGATGGCGCCGACGTTCACCGGCAGCCGCTCGCGCGAGAGGATCACGTGCGTGCCGCGACTCGGCCGGATCACCGGCACCTCGGCCTCGTCGTGCAGCTCCTCCGGGCGCAGGCGGTCGGCCCACACGCCGGTCGCGTTGACGACCGCGCCGGCCTCGATCGTGAAGGTCTCCCCGCTGTCGGCGTCGCGGATCTCGGCGCCGCGCGCACGGCCGCCGCGCTCGAGCAGCCCGGTCACCTCGAGGCCGTTGGCGAACACCGCCCCGAAGCGCTCGGCCTCGCCGAGCACGGTCAGGACCAGCCGCACGTCGTCGGTCTGGCAGTCGTAGAACAGGTAGCCGCCGGTCGGCTCGCGCGCGGCCAGCGCGGGCAGCAGCTCGGCCACCTCGTCGCCGCCGATCACCCGGTGGCGCGCGGGGC
>JAXDGC010000504.1:0-6267 GCA_034665245.1 Solirubrobacteraceae bacterium
CCTCCGGGATGCCCAGCTTGTCGAAGGTGTTCTTGATGTCCTCGGGGACGTCGTCCCAGGTGGTCGAGGACTTCTCCGAGGCGCGGACGAAGTAGTGGATGTTGTCGTAGTCGACGTCGGCCAGATACGGCGAGCCCCACGTCGGCTGCGGGCGCGAGATGAAGTGCTCGTAGGCCTTGAGCCGGAAGTCGAGCATCCACTCGGGCTCGTTCTTGAAGTCGGAGATCTGCTTGACGAGCTCGGGGGTGAGGCCCTTGGGGGCCTTGAAGGCGTAGCCGGTCTCCGAGTCGTGGAAGCCGAACTTCTCCTTGTAATCAGCATTGATGCCGGTCAGCGCCTGCTGCTCGGCGATCGTTTCAGGCGTCGCCATGGGTCAGTCGACCTCCAGTCGGATCACGCCGCCCTCGACCGACACCGGGAAGGTGTCGACGGGGACGTACGCGGGCAAGTTCACGGGCTTTCCGGTGCGCAGCTCGAAGACGGAGCCGTGGCGCGGGCATTCGACGGTGCAGGTCTCCAGGTCGACCTCGCCCTCGAGCAGGCTGCCGTCGTCGTGAGAGCAGCGATCCTCGATCGCAAGCAGCTCGCCGGCGCAGTTGAAGATCCCGATCTCGAGGTCCTCCCATTCGACGAGGCGATGCTCGCCGGGCGGCAGTTCCTCAACGGGGCAGATGTCGATGACGGGGCTCATTCGCACGCGAAGTCCGACCACGGGAGTCGGACATGAGAGTCTAGCGGCCGCGGCATGAGGATCGGCGCCCGGTCCACACCGTAGGCTGCCCCGGATGAAGGACGTCCTCGCGCACCTGACGGGCGCCTACGAGCGTGCCGCGCCGACCTACGAGCGCGCGGGGGTGGCCCAGCACGCGCCGTTCTCCGAGCGGCTCGCGCAACTGGTCGTGCTCGGCCCCGGCGGCCGCGTGCTCGACGTCGGCTGCGGCGCGGGCGGCGCCCTGCTGCCCGCCGCGCGCCGGGTCGGCCCGACCGGCGAGGCGGTCGGGATCGACGTCTCCGCCGGGATGGTCGAGCGCACGCGCGCGGCGGCCGAGGACGCGGGCCTCGAGCAGGTCCGCGCCGAGGTCATGGACGGCGCGGCGCCGGCCTTCCCGGACGACCACTTCGACGCCGTGCTCGCTGCCTTCACGCTGTCCGCGATCCCGGACGCCGAGCGCGCGCTGGCGGAATGGCGGCGGGTGCTGCGGCCGACCGGCACGCTCGGCGTCGCCGTGTGGGAGGACCTGCTCGACGACGCCTGGCGGTGGGAGGGCGAGCTCAACAACGAGTTCGCGCGCGAGGTGCCGCCGGAGCTGCTCGAGACGGTCGGGCGCCTGTCCCGGCGCTTCAGCGAGAGCGGGACGCTGCGCGCGGCCCTCGAGGGCGCCGGGTTCAGCGACGTCAAAATCGAGCGCAAGCACGCCGACGTCAGCTTCGAGAGCGCGGAGGCGTGGTGGGCGTGGGCGTGGTCGGGCGGCTTCCGCGCCTTCCTCGAGGCGTTGCCGGAGGACGCGCAGGAGCGCTACCGCGCGGCGGGGTTCGCGCAGCTGGACGGCGCCGGGCCGGCGCGGCTGACCCGGCGCTTCGTCGCGCTGCTCGCCCGCGCGCGGCCGTAGCTCAGGGGCGTGCGACGTTGCGGCGGTGGCGCAGCGCGATCCGCAGCGCCGAGAGCGAGCGCGGGTAGCGACTGAGGCGGAACGGGCCGTCGGTCCGCTTGCCCTGGTTGTAGAGCTGCATCTGGACACGCGGGTGCGAGCCGATCCACCCGAACAGCCGTCGCACGAACGCCGGATCGTCACGGCCCCACAGCGCCCACTCGCCGAATACGAACGGCTTGCCGCGGAAGGCGTTGTAGAAGCGCTCGAGCTTGTCGAAGTTGGGGAAGCGCGAGTAGAAGTCGGTCCCGACCCAGTCGACGTAGCGCCCGCCGGGCCAGTACGCGCGCGGCGCGTTGGCGGCGATGGCCGGCGAGCCCTCGGTCTGCGGGACCCACATGAGCGCGACCTGCGGGCGCGGCAGGTCGCCCTCGCCGCCCTGGATCGGGGGCAGGTGCAGCGCGCGCAGCTTCGCGTCGATGCCGGCGCGCGCGCCGCCGCGCAGGATCAGCGCCGAGCGCCGCCAGGCGCTGCGAAAGGCCCTGGTGGAGTGGGCCGCCCCGCGCGAGCGGCCGTTGCGGTCGAACGCGCTGTAGCCGTTGTTGGCCTGGTTCATCTCGGCCAGCAGCCGCACGTAGACGGGCTCGCCCGCCTCGGCGATGCGGCGGTTGAGCGAGCGCAGGTAGCGGTCGCCCTCCCCGCGCGCGATGCCGAGCGGCGTGATCAGCTCGCGGGTGCCGTAGCCGTCCTGCGTGGAGACGTGGAGCATCAGCCGCGCGCCGGCCTGATGAGCGGCCGCGAACGCGTACTCGTTGCTCCCGTACCACTTCGTGAAGACGCCGAACACGGCGACGTTGGAGCCGACCTGCCCGACGAACGGGTTGGCCGACGTGGAGCCGCTCAGGCCCGTGTAGACCTTGCCCGGAGGCGGCGCGTACGTGGCGGCGTGGGCGGAGGGAGCCGACACGGCGAGCGCGGTGGCGAGGACGAGGAGGAGGAGGCGCATTCCCCTGTCATCGGCAGCGGGCGCCCGCGAGGCGAGTACGTTGGCGCGATGGGGACGATCGAGTGCGCAGCGTGCGGGCGGCCGTTCGGGTGCGGTGTGGACGACGGTGCGTGCTGGTGCGCGGACGTCCCGCTCGACGCGGGCGCGCGCGAGCGCCTCGCCGCCGCGTACGAGGACTGCCTCTGCCCGGACTGCCTCGCCGCGGCTTGCGAGCCGGACGGCGCCCGGGTAACGTCCGCGGAGCGCGCGAGGGCGCACCCTGGTCCGCGGGCAGGGCCCCAGGCCCACCTCGATCCCACCTGAGGCGAGTTCGTGTTCCGATCGACCTCTGCCCGCCGCTGCGGACCGCGGGCGACACGGAGGTGATCGGTGATGGATGCAGGACGGATCGATCTCGACCGCGCGCGGCGCGAGGCGAAGCAACGGGTCAAGGATGCGCGGGCGCGCGGCGAGGAGCTCAAGCTCGCGGACGCGCAGCTCGCGATCGCCCGCGAGCTCGGTGAGGCGAGCTGGCCGCGGCTCGTGCACCGCGCGGAGGCGGAGGCCGTCGCGCGCGAGGTCCGTGCGCGGCGGCTCGTGGAGGAGGCCACGAACGGCCGCCGTGACCACGCGGAGGCGCTGCTCGCCCTGGACCCGGAGCTGGGCCGCGAAGCGCTCGACGCGGCTCTCGTGCTCGGGGAAGCGGACCGGGTGCGGGCGGTGCTCGCACCTGACCCGGCCGCGGCGACGCGGCCCGCCGGCACACGTGCGTGGCTGCCGCTGCTGTACGTCACGCACTCCGCGTTCCTCGGCGGGGAGCGCACCGACGGTCTGATCGACTGCGCACGGGCGCTGCTCGAAGCCGGCGCAGACCCCAACTCGACCTGGCAGCACCCGGAGTTCGGCGCGCTCAGCGCGCTCTATGGCGCCGCCGGCGTCGCGCACGAGCCGCGCATGACCGCGCTGCTGCTCGAAGCGGGTGCCAACCCCGACGACGACGAATCCGTCTACCACGCGACCGAGACCTCCGACCACACCTGCCTGCGCCTGCTGCTCGACGCGGGCGCGCGCGTGGACGGGACGAACGCGCTGGCGCACGCGCTCGACACCGAGGACCCGGCGAAGGTCCGGCTGCTGCTCGAGCACGACGCCGGGAGCGAGGTCGAGCGCTCGCTGCTGTGGGCGATCTACCGCGAGCGCTCGGCGGAGGTCATCCGCCTGCTCGTCGAGCACGGCGCCGGCGTCGACGCGTACGACGAGGCGAACCAGCGCACGCCGTACGGCCTCGCGTGGCGGATGGGCCGCCCCGATCTCTGCGAGCTGCTCGCCGAGCTGGGCGCGCGACGCGAGGTCGGTCCGGTCGACGAGCTGATCGGGCTCTGCTTCGCCGGCGACCGGGAGGCCGCGCAACGGCTCGCGCGCGAGGACCCGGCGCGCGCGGAGCGAGTGCGCGGCGAGTTCTTCGAGGCGCTCCACCAGGCCGCGGTGGAGGGCCGCGCCACCGCCGCGGAGATCCTGCTCGAGCTCGGGGTCGCGATCGACCGCCCGGGACAGATGGGCGGCACGCCGCTGCACCACGCCGCCTGGTGGGGCCAGGGCGACGTCGTCGAGCTGCTGCTCCAGCGCGGCGCCGACCCGCAGCGCCGCGCCGACCCGGGCATCGGCGGGACGCCGCTCAGCTGGGCCGCGCACGGCTCCTTCCACTCCCCCGGCCCGATCGCGGGCGGCGGCACCGAGCACCTCCGCGTCGCCGGGCTGCTGGTGGCGGCCGGCGCGGCGGTGGAGCCGGACATGGCGCACGAGGCCGCGCCCGAGCTGGCCGAGTGGCTGTCCGAGCGCCTGCCGGGCTAGGCGGCGGACGCGGGCGGGATCTGCTCGCCCGCCTCGGCCGCGTTCGGAGCGTCCGACTCCCACGCCACCGACTGGCCGATGCCGGCGCTCTTGAGCACCTTCAGCGAGAGCAGCGCGCACTTCAGGCGCGTGGCCGAGATGTCGATCCCGAGCAGCTCGAGGATGAAGCTCTTGTCGAGCCGCACGAGCTCCTCGACGGGCATGCCGATCACCTCGTCGGAGGCCATCGACGCGCTCGCCTGCGAGATCGCGCAGCCGTGGCCCGAGAAGCGCACCTCCTCGACGCGGTTCTCGCCGTTGAGCTTGAGCTGGACCTTCAGCTCGTCGCCGCAGAGCGGGTTGAAGTCCTCGAACTCGAGGTCGGGATCTTCCAGCTCGCCCCAATTATGCGGCTGCTTGTAGTGATCCAGGATGTTCTCGCGATAGAGGTCGTCCATCAGCCGAACACCCCCCGGACCGAGCCGAGCGCGTCGATCAGGCGGTCGACGTCATCGCGCGTGGAGTGCACCGCGAAGCTCGCGCGCGAAGTCGCGGCGACGCCGAGGCGGCGCATCAGCGGCTGCGCGCAGTGGTGGCCGGCACGGATGCAGACGCCTTCGCGCCCGAGGATCTCCGACACGTCGTGCGGGTGCACCCCTTCGAGGTTGAAGGCGATGACGCTGCCGCGGACGTCGAGGTCGGCGGGGCCGTAGAGCGTGAGGCCGGGGACCTCGCGCAGGCGCTCGAGCCCGTAGGCGACGATCTCGCGCGCGTGCGCACGCACCTCGCCCATGCCGATCTCCGACAGGAAGTCGACCGCGGCGCCGAGGCCGATGCCCTCGGCGATCGCGGAGGTCCCCGCCTCGAAGCGCGCGGGCGGGTCGGCGTAGGTCGACTCCTGGTCGCCGACGCGCTTGATCATGTGCCCGCCACCGAGCCATGGCGGCATCGCCTCGAGCAGTTCGCGGCGACCGTGCAGGACGCCGACGCCGGTCGGGCCGTAGGCCTTGTGGCCGGTCCAGGCGTAGAAGTCGACGCCGAGCGCGGCGACGTCGACCGGCAGGTGCGGCACGGCCTGCGCGCCGTCGACGACGACGAGCGCGCCCACGGCGTGGGCGCGGCGGGTGATCTCCTCGAGCGGGTTGACCGTCGAGAGCACGTTGGAGACGTGCGCGACGGCGAGCAGCCTCGGCCCGCGGGCGAGCACGGCGTCGAGCGAGTCGAGGTCGAGCAGGCCGTCGTCGGTGACGGCGACGTAGGCGAGCGTCGCCCCGCGCTCCTGGGCCAGCATCTGCCACGGCACGAGATTCGAGTGGTGCTCCATCTGCGTCACGGCGATCACGTCGCCCGCGCCGACGTTGGCGCGGCCCCACGACCACGCGACGAGGTTGAGCGCCTCGGTGGCGTTGCGCGTCAGCACGGTCTCGCCGGCGCTCGAGCCGGTGAAGGCGGCGATGCGGGTGCGCGCGCCCTCGAACAGCTCCGTCGCCTCGGCGGCGAGCGGGTAGGTCGAGCGGTGCACGGTCGCGCGCGCCTCGAGGTAGTAGCGGTCCATCGCCTCGATCACGCCGCGCGGCGTCTGTGACGTGGCGGCGGAGTCGAGATAGGCGAGCCCCTCGCGCTCGAGCACGGGGAACTCGCCGGAGGTCGGTACGACAAGCGTCATGCCGTGGCGGCGACCTCGTCGCGGATCCAGCCGTAGCCGTGCTTCTCGAGCTCGGTCACGAGCTCGGGCCCGCCCTCCTTGACGATCCGCCCGTCGAACATGATGTGCACGAACTGCGGGATCACCATGTGCAGGATGCGCTGGTAGTGGGTGATGATCAGCACGCCCATGTCGGAGCCCTGGGAGATCGTGTTGAC
>JAXDGC010000505.1:0-5833 GCA_034665245.1 Solirubrobacteraceae bacterium
TGCCCGCCGGAGAACGTCTGGAGGCTGATCATGGATCCCACGCGCTTCGCCGATTGGGTGTCGATCCACCGCAAGATCTGCGACGTCGACGACGGCCCGGTGCGCGAGGGCTTCAAGGTCGACCAGCGGCTCGCGCTGCGTGGCGCGCCGTTCACCGTGCACTGGACGCTGACGGAGTGCCAGGCGCCCAACCTCGGCACCTGGGAGGGCAAGGGACCGGCCGGCTCCTACGCGCGCGTCACCAACCGCATCACGCCCAACGGCGACGGCGGCACCCACTTCGAGTACGAGAACACGTTCGAGGCGCCGGGCGGCGCGATGGGCCGGCTCGCCTCGCGCGTGCTGGTCGGCGGGATGCCCAAGCGCGAGGCCGACAAGTCGCTCAAGAACCTCAAGAAGCTGCTCGAGAGCTGATGGCCCAGGCCTTCTACGAGCAGCACGACGACGTCGGCGAGCTGGTGCTCGACGCGCCGCCGCTGAACCTCTTCGGGCCCGCGATGTTCGACGACCTCGAGGCCGCGATCGTGCAGGCGCAGGAGGCGGGGCCGCGCGCGCTGGTCTTCCGCGCGCAGGGCGACGTGGGGTCGGCGGGCGTTGACGTCCACGTGTTCGAGGGCCTCGACGCCGCCGGCGCCGACACGATGACGACGCGGCTGATGGGTTTCGCCCACGCGGTCGAGGACCTGCCCTTCCCCACCCTCGCCGTCGCGCACGGGCTGTGCCTCACCGCCGCCCTCGAGCTCTCACTCGCATGTGACCTGCTGTGGGCCGGTGAGGGTGTGCAGTTCGGGTTGGTGGAGGCGGTCGTGGGGATCACACCGCTGATGGGCGGCACGCAGCGGATCGCCGAGCGCGCCGGCACGGCGCGGGCGCGCGAGTTCGTGATGACGGGTGGGCTTTACACCGCCGAGACCCTGCACGACTGGGGTGTCGTCAACCGCGTGCTGCCGGCCGGCGAGCTGCTCGACAAGGCGCGGCGCTTCGCGGCGCGGCTCGCGGCGGGGCCGACGCAGGCGCACGCCGCCACCAAGCGGATCATCCGCGCGCAGGCCGACCACGGCACCCGCGGCGCCGACGAGCGCACCCCCGCGCTGACGTCACATCTGTTCGAGACCGAGGACACCCGAGACGCGGTGCACTCTTTTCTGGAACACGGCCCCGGCAAGGCCGGTTTCACGGGGCGCTGACGGCCCTGCTGTTAGTCTGAGTTAACTGTCAGACTCATGATTTACGAAAGGGTTGCTGAATGCCCAACGTCCTTGAGGAAATTCGCAAGGATATTTCTAAGCGTCTCAAGGAGCTGCAGCCGCTCGTCGACGAGTACGCAAGCCTTGAGGCCGCCGAGCAGGCGCTGTCCGGCGTCGGCCCCCGTGGCAACGGCCGCCGCACGGTGCAGTCGTCCTCACCCAAGCAGCGCCGCACTCGCAGCGCCCGCGCGAAGAACTCCGGCACCGGCCGCCGTGGCCGGCCGCGTGGCAGCGGCACCCGCGCCATCCAGGCGTTCGAGCTGGTGAAGGCCCGTCCAGGCATCACCATCCCCGAGCTCGCCGAGACGATGGGCATCAAACAGAACTACCTGTACCGCGTGATGCCCGGCCTTGCCGAGGAGGGCAAGGTGGTCAAGTCAGGCCGTGGTTGGCACGCGAAGGAACCCGCTAAGTGACACATCCGGCGCCCCCGCTTTTGGGGGCGCCTGAATGCGGGTTCATATCAGTCCCAGTTTGCTGACGGCGTCGCGCTCCTCGCGCAATTCGTTGACCGTTGCCTCGATCTTCTCGCGTGCGAAATCGTTGATCTCGAGGCCCTCGACGATCGACCACTCGCCGCCCGAGCAGGTGCAGGGGAAGCTCGAGATGAGTCCTTCGTCGACGTCGTAGGAGCCGTCGGAGGGCACCGCCATCGACACCCAGTCGCCGTCGGGCGTGCCGTTCACCCAGTCGTGGACGTGGTCGATGGCGGCGTTGGCGGCCGACGCCGCGCTCGAGGCGCCGCGCGCGTCGATGATCGCCGCGCCGCGCTTGCCGACCGTCGGGAGGAAGTCGTTCTCGTACCACTCCCGGTCGTCGACCACTTCGGCGGCGTTCTTCCCACTCACCTTCGCGTTGAACAGGTCGGGGAACATCGAGGGTGAGTGGTTGCCCCACACTCCCATGTTGGTGATGTCGGCCACCGCGGCGCGGCTCTTCTTCGCCAGTTGCGCGATCGCCCGGTTGTGGTCGAGGCGGGTCATCGCGTTGAAGCGCTCGCGCGGCACGTCGGGCGCGTTGGACTGGGCGATCAGCGCGTTCGTGTTGGCCGGGTTGCCGACCACGAGGATCTTCACGTCGTCGGCCGCGCCGGCGTTGAGCGCCTCGCCCTGAGGCTTGAAGATGCCCCCGTTGGCCTCGAGCAGGTCGGCGCGCTCCATCCCCTTCGAGCGCGGCTTCGCGCCGACCAGCAGCGCGACGTTGACGCCGTCGAAGGCCTGCTTGGCGTCGTCGGTGATGTCGACGCCGGCGAGCAGCGGGAACGCGCAGTCGTCGAGCTCCATCGCCGTGCCCTCGGCCGCCTTCACGGCGTCGGGGATCTCGAGCAGGGTGAGCTGTACCGCCGTGTCGGGCCCGAGCATCTGGCCGGACGCGATCCGGAACAGGATCGCGTAGCCGATCGCGCCGGCCGCACCGGTGACTGTGACCTTCACTGGATCCGCCATTTTCAGTTCATCTCCTCGATCACCGCGTCGGCGAACTCCGAGGTGCCGACGGCGGACGGGTCGTCTCGTTTGGGCTTGAGGTCGTAGGTGACGTTGTCGCCCTTCTTGATCACCGAGGCGATCGCCGCCTCGAGCTTGTCGGCCGCCTCGAGCTCGTCGAGGTGCCGCAGCATCAGCACGCCCGAGAGCATGAGCGCGGTCGGGTTCACCTTGTTCTGGCCCTTGTACTTCGGGGCCGAGCCGTGGGTGGCCTCGAACATCGCCGCCTCGGTGCCGATGTTGCCGCCGGGCGCGAGGCCGAGGCCGCCGATCATGCCGGCGCCGAGGTCGGAGACGATGTCGCCGTAGAGGTTCGGGAGCACGATCACGTCGTACTCCTCCGGGCGCGAGACGAGCTGGTTGCACAGGTTGTCGATGATGCGGTCCTCGAACTCGATGCCGGGGTGGCGCTCGGCCACCTGGCGCGCGACGTCGAGGAAGAGGCCGTCGGTGTGCTTCATGATGTTGGCCTTGTGGCCGGCGGTGACCTTCTTGCGCCCGTACTGCTCGGCGTAGTCGAAGGCGGACTCGACGATCCGCTCCGAGCCGAACTCCGAGATCGGCTTGATCGAGATGCCGGAGCCCTCGCGCACGGGTGAGTCGAGCTCCTCGGCGAGGAACTTGGTGAGCTTCTCGTTGTCCGGGGTGCCGCGTTCGAACTCGATGCCGGCGTAGAGGTCCTCGGTGTTCTCGCGCACGATCACGATGTCCGTCTCGGGGAAGCGCGTGCGCACGCCCTCGTAGGACTTGCAGGGCCGGATGCACGCGTAGAGGTCGAGCTCCTTGCGCAACAGCACGTTGACCGAGCGGAAGCCCGAGCCGACCGGGGTCGTGGTCGGCCCCTTGATGCCGACCGTCGTGCGCTTCACAGAATCCAGGGTGCGGTCGGGGAAGGGGGTGCCCTCCTCCTCATAGATGTCCTCGCCCGCGGGATGCTCGTCCCACTCGAACTCGACGCCGGTGGCCTCGAGCACGCGGCGGGTGGCCTCGACCAGCTCCGGCCCGGTGCCGTCCCCGGGGATCAGGGTGACTTCATGTGCCATGTGGTCCTCTCAAGAGTCTCCAAGGGCCCGCAGGCTAGTGACCGGCGCTGTGCGACGATGCCTGCATGTTCGGCACGGGCGGTTCGTTCCAGCTCGCGCGGGTGCTCGGCATCCGTATCGGGGTCAACGTCTCGTGGTTCGTCGTGCTGTTTCTGTTCATCTACCTGTTCCAGGGGCAGTTCCAGGAGAAACTCGCGGCCTCGGACTCGGTGGCGTTCGGCGTCGCGGTGGCGGCCGCGGTGCTGTTCTTCGGCTCGATCCTGTTGCACGAGCTCGGCCACGCGATCGTGGCACGGCGCGAGGGGATCGAGGTCACGGGGATCGAGTTGTTCCTGTTCGGCGGCGTGATGAAGATGAGCCGCGACACGGACTCCCCGGGCGCCGAGTTCCGCGTCGCCGCCGCCGGCCCGCTCGTCACCCTCGGGATCGTGGTCGTCGGCGGCCTGCTGACGATCCTCGTCGCGGGGCCGGACCGGCTGTTCGACGCCGGCACCCTCAGCGGCAACCAGTCGGAGGACATCCCGATCCTGCTCCTCTCGGTCCTCGTCGGCTTCAACACGATCCTGCTGCTGTTCAACCTCGTCCCCGCCTTCCCGCTCGACGGCGGCCGGATCGCGCGCGCGATCGCCTGGCGGATCACGGGCGACCGCGGGAAGGCGACGCGCTTCGCGGCGCGCATCGGCCAGGGCTTCGCGGTGCTGATGATCGGCTACGGCCTCTACGAGCTCAGCCGCGGCGACACCTGGGGGCTGTGGACGATCATGCTCGGCTGGATGCTGGGCTCCGCGGCGCGCTCGGCGATCGTCCAGAGCGCCTTCACAGATCAGCTCGAGGGCATCACGGTCGCCGACCTGATGGACGCGGAGCCGGTCACCATCCCCGCCGACCTGCCGGCCGCGCGCGCCCATGAGGACTTCTTCCTGCGCTATCAGGGCTGGGAGTGGTTCGCGGTCGTCGAGCCCGACGGCCGCTACGTCGGGCTCGCCCACCGCGAGCCGCTGCGCCAGGTCACCGAAGGCGGCGACGGGGACCGCCCGGTGCGCGAGCTCGTCGTCCCGGCGAGCGGCGAGGGGCAGGTGCGGGCCGACGCGCCGCTGGAGGCGCTGCTGGGCTCCGAGCCCCTGCGGCGCCTCGGCGCGCTGATGGCGGTCGACGGCGAGGGCCGCCTGCGCGGCGTCGTCACGCTCGAGCAGGTCTCGCGCGCGCTGCAGGCCCATCTCGCTGCCGGCTGAGGATCGGGTGCCGACCCCATAGGAGAACGCCCGGGCAAGGCCATGATGGGCTCATGTCGATGCTTCTCCTGCTGGGCAGTGCGTGGCTGCTCCTCGTCGTCCTCGGGTGGTCGTTGTTCGCCGTCGCCGCCCGCGCGGACCGCCGGGGCTGGCAGCAGCCGCCCGCGCCGCCGCCGCCCCGCTGACCCGCCGGTCGGGCCGGGCCGTACCCGATATACACTCGCCCGCCATGCCCGCACATGACGTCCTCATCATCGGCGCCGGACTGGCCGGCCAGCGCGCCGCGCTCGCCGCCGCGGGCGCCGGTGCGACGGTCGCCATCATGAGCAAGGTCCACCCCGTCCGGTCGCATTCCAACGCGGCCGCGGGCGGCATAAATGCCGCGCTGAACCCCGACGACTCGTGGGAGTCGCACGCCTACGACACGGTCAAGGGCTCGGACTACCTCGGCGACCAGGACGCGATCGAGATCATGTGCCGCGAGGCGCCCAACGAGGTGCTCTGGCTCGAGCACCAGGGCGTCACGTTCCACCGCAGCCCCGAGGGCAAGCTCGGCACGCGCGCCTTCGGCGGCGCCTCGGCCGCCCGCACCTACTACGTCGCCGACATCACCGGCCAGGCGCTGCTGCACGTGCTCTACGAGCAGCTGATGAAGAACCACGAGACGGTCGACCGCTACGAGGAGTGGTTCGTGACCGCCATCGTCCAGGACGACGAGGGCCAGTGCTGCGGCGCGATCGCGCGCAACATCCGTGACGGCTCGATGGAGCTGTTCGCCGCCAAGTCGGTGATCCTCGCGTCCGGCGGCGCGGGCCAGGCCTTCAAGC
>JAXDGC010000506.1:0-6292 GCA_034665245.1 Solirubrobacteraceae bacterium
GTCCTCGCCGGTCGCGAGCGCCTGCGCGTCGCCGGGCGCGAGCGACAGGACCCGCAGGCCGCAGAACCCCCAGCCCGCGTCCTCCGGTGTGATCTCAAGGTCGTACAAGGAGCTCCTCCACCTCGGATTCGTTCGGCATCGCGTCCGCGCACGCCAGCCGCGAGGCGACGAGCGCCCCGGCGGCGTTGCAGAAGCGCATCCTGCGCTCGAGGTCCCAGTCCGACAGCAGCCCGTGGCAGAGCGCCCCGCCGAAGGCGTCGCCCGCGCCGAGGCCGTTGACGACCTCGACCGGCACGGGCGGCACCTCGACCGCGGTCGTGCCGTCGTCGGCGAGCACGCCGCGCGGGCCCTGCTTGACGATGGCGAGCTCGACGCCGCGGTCGCGCAGTGCCTGCGCCGCCGCGCGTGGCTCGCGCTCGCCGACCGCGGTCTCGGTCTCGTCGAGGTTGCCGACCGCGACCGTGACGTGCTCGAGCGCGCGCCCGACCCACTCGCGGGCCTCCTCGCGCGAGGACCAGAACATCGGCCGGTAGTCGAGGTCGAGCACCGTGATGCCGGACTTCGCGCGCGCCTCGAGGGCCGCCAGCGTCGCGCTGCGGCTCGGCTCGTCCGACAGGCCGGTGACCGTGACCCAGAACACGCGCGCGGCGCGGATCGCGTCGTAGTCCAGCTCGTCCGGCTTGATCTCCATGTCAGGCGCTTTGGGCTCGCGGTAGAAGTAGAGCGGGAAGTCGTCGGGCGGAAAGATCTCGCAGAACGCGATCGGCGTGTTCAGCCCCGGCACCGCGCTGACGTAGCGATCGTCGACGCCGAAGCCGCGCAGCGCGTCGTGCAGGAACTCGCCGAACGGATCCTCCCCCGTGCGCGTGATCACCGCGCTGTCGCGCCCGTACTGCGCGGCGGCGACCGCGACGTTGCTCGGGCTGCCGCCCAGGTACTTGCCGAACGACTCGACCTCGCGCAGCGACACGCCCACCTGCAGCGGGTAGACGTCGACGCTGATGCGCCCCATGGTGAGGACGTCGAAGGCCACGCTCACCACCCCGCGTGCTCGCGGAGCCACTCGCGGTTGCGCACCTGCTCGTCGCGCGCGCCGGCGAAGGAGTCGCCGCTCTCGAGCACGCGATCCTGCTCGACGACGACCCACCCGTCGTAGCCGCGCGCCGTGAGCGCGGCGCAGAAGCCCTCGAGGTCGACGTCGCCCTCGCCGAGGGCGCAGAACAGGCCGCGGCGCCAGGCGGTGAGCGTGTCGGCGCGCTCGGCCTTGACCGTCTCGAGCACGCCGAGCCGCACGTCCTTGATGTGCACGGCGCCGACGCGCGCGCCCCAGTCGCCGAGCGCGGCGACGGCGTCGCCGCCCGCGACCGCGAGGTGCCCCGAGTCGAGCAGCAGCGGGACCTCCGTGTCCTCGAGCAGCCGCTCGATCTCGGGGATCCCCTCGACGTAGGTGGAGGTGTGGTGGTGGAAGACGGGCTCGTAGCCGCGCTCGCGCGCGGCCTCGGCGGCGCGCTCCACGTTGTCGGCGAGCGTCCGCCAGCGCGCGTCGCCGAGCCGCAGCGAGGCGTCCTCGCCGCCGCGACCCGGGTTGGCGACCCGCTCGGGCCCACCGCCGTCGCACAGCACCGGCCGCGCGCCCGCCGCGCCGGCGGCGTCGAAGAGGTCGAGCGTGACGTGGAGCGCGCCGGTCAGGTCCTCGTCGAAGTGCTCCGGCTCGCTGAAGCGCATCGGCACGAAGCCGCCGACGACCTCGAGCGCGTTGGCCTCGAGGCGCTCGCGCAGGACGTCGCCCTCGCCGAGGTACCCGGGCGGGCCGAGGTCGGTGCCGGCGTAGCCCGCGCCCGCGACCGCCTCGAGCACCTGCTCGGGCTCGGGCACGGCGAAGTCGGTCCCGACCGTCATCTCGAAGGCGCCGTAGCTGAGCGGGGCGTTGGCGACCCTGATCACCGCGTCGCCTCCCAGGCACCCGAGTCGGCCGAGCGCTCGATCGCCTCGAGGACGCGGGCGCACGCGAGCATCTCCTCGACCCCCGGCTCCCGCTGCTCGCCGTCGCGCACGTTGGCGAGGAAGTTCCGCGCCTCGAGCACGCGCAGGTCGTCGTATCCCATCGGCACGCCGGCGCCGGGCTGGAAGGCGGCGAAGTCGGGATGCTGGGCGCCGGCGAGGATCGTCGTGTAGCCGTCGTCGCCGTCGTCGTCGGAGAGCCGGAAGCGCTCGAGCTCGTTCATCCGCTCGAGCTCCCACGACAGTGCGCCCTTGGTGCCGTGGACCTCGAAGCGCATCTGCACGCGCGGCCCGACGATGACCCGGCTCGCCTCCAGCGAGCCGACCGTGCCGCCGCCGAACTCGAACAGCGCGCCCGCCCAGTCCTCGTTGTCGACATCGACGAGATCGTCGGTCGCCACGCGGCTGAAGTGCGTGCCCTCCCCCACCGGCAGACGCGGGCGCCGCGGGAACATCGTGGCGGTCCGGCCGCTCAGGCGGTCGATCGGGCCGACCAGGTAGTGCGTCATGTCGACGACGTGGGCCATCAGGTCCCCGAGCGCGCCCGAGCCCGCCTCCGCGCGCGAGAACCGCCACGAGGCGGCCGCGTCGGCGCGGTTCGCGTAGTCGGCGAGGAACACGCCGCGATAGTGGTTGACATCGCCGATCTCCCCGGCCGCGATCAGCGCGCGGGCGTGCTGGACGGCGGGCGCGAAGCGGTAGCAGAAGCCGACACCGGTCACGACGCCCGCGCGCCTCGCGGCCTCGGCGACGGCGGCGGTGTCCTCGACGCCGCGGCCGACCGGCTTCTCGACCCAGACGTGCTTGCCGGCCTCGAGCGCCGCCAGGGCGACCTCGCGGTGCATCGCGTTGGGCAGCGTGACGTTGACGACCTCGACCCGCGGGTCCTCGACGACCGCGCGCCAGTCGCCGGTGGTCGTCTCGAAGCCGATGCGCTCGGCGTGGAGGCGGCGATCCTCGCTGACGTCGGCGGCCATCAGCAGTCGGGGGCGCACCCCGAGGTCGGGGAAGTGCTCGAGCACCCGCCGGTAGGACGCGCTGTGCACGCGACCCATCCAGCCCATGCCGATGACGCCGATCCCGATCTGCCGCTCCATCCCTCTCCTCATGCCCCGATGCAATCGATTGCAACCAGTGAAAAGGGTTGCATCAGACCCCGCCTTCTGTCAAGTCGCACCCGCACGACCGGCGCACGCTGAGCGCGGCCGGCACGCGCACGGTCCCCGGCGGCCCCTCGTCGCCCGCCAGCGCGCGCAGCAGCGCCTCCGCCGCCATCCGCCCGAGATCGCGATCGTGGCGGGCCAGGCACGTCATCGGAGGGTCGAGCAGATCCGCCGACACCGGCTCGTCGAACGAGACGAGCGCGACATCCTCGGGGACGCGGCGGCCGCCCTCGCGCAGCCCGCGCAGCAGGCCGGTGGCGAGCGTGTCGGACCCGCCGATCATCGCCGTCGGCGGCTGCGCGAGCGCCATCAGCTCGCGCGCGGCGACGCGCGCGTCCTCCTCGAAGCTCGCCGGCTCGCTCGTGCGCACGTACTCCGGCGGGAGCGGGAGGCCGGCGCGCCCGACGGCGGCGCGGAAGGCCTCCAGCCGCTCGCGCCCCGTGCCCTGCAGCACGTCGTCGGCGCCCGTGCCGACCGCCTCCGGCGGGCCCATGTAGGCGATGCGCTCGTGGCCGTGGACGTCGACGAGATGCTCCACCAGCAGACGCACGCCGCCGTCGTTGTCCATCGCCACGGCGCCGGCGCCACGCAGCGCGGGGACGTTGTCGAAGAAGACGGCGGGCACCCCGATGTCCTCATAGCCCCCGGACGTCGCCACCAGCAGCCCGTCGACCTGGTGCGCGCGCAGCGTCCGCAGCGCCTCGCGCTCGCGCGCCGCGGCGCGGCCGGTGTTGAGCACCAGCACGTGGTAGCCCGCTGCTTCGAGGGCGTCCTGGGCGCTCTTCAGCGCGCTGGCGTAGAACGACGCGCCGACGTCCGGTACGACGAGGCCGACCGCCATCGTCGCCCCCCGGCGCAGCGAGCGTGCGAGGCGGTTGGGCTGGAAGCGCAGTCGCTCCGAGACCTCCCACACGCGCCGCCGCGTGTTCTCGTTGACGAGCGGGCTGTCGGCGAGCGCGCGCGACGCCGTCGCCTGCGAGACCCCGGCCTCGGCAGCCACGTCGGCGAGCGTCGGCGTGGCGCTGCGGCGGACGGCCATCGCGGCAGCCTACATCGGCTTGACAAACGTTTGCAAGGCTCATAGGGTGCGCGCCGTTCTGCAATCCTTTGCACAAGTTCCCGACGCGTCAGTTCGCGCGCGGCGCGAGCTCGCCGGAACCGCGCTCGATCAGCTCGGTGGGCAGCACGACCCGCCGGGTCGGGCCATGGTCGCCGTCGAGCCGCGCGAACAGCATCTCGGCGGCTGTGCGCCCGAGCGCGTGTGGGTCCTGCTCGATCACCGTGATGCCGGGCTCGACGGCGTCGGCCAGCGGGATGTCGTCGAAGCTGACCATGGCGACCGTGCGCTGCACCCCGCGCGCGTGCACGGCCCTGACGGCCCCGATCGCGATCAGGTTCTGGGCCGCGAACAGCGCCGTGGGCGGATTTCTGCGGTCGAGCAGCTCGCATGTGGTCTGATACGCATCGACTCCACGGAACTGCGGATGCCGGACCAACTCCAGATCCTCGGCGAGGCCGTGCTGCGCGAGCGTTTCGCGGTAACCCCGCAGGCGCTCCGCGGCGGTGAAGACGTCCGGCCTGTCACCGAGGAAGCCGATCCGGCGATGGCCCGCCGCGATCAGGTGGGCGACCGCGGCTCGCGCCCCGCCGACGTTGTCGGAGATCACGGCGTCCGCGTCGATGAAGGCGGGCGGGCGGTCCACGAAGACGAGCGCGATGCCGGCCGCGCGGTCGCGCAGCAGGTAGGAGCTGTCGCGCACCGCGCTGGCGACGATGAGCCCGTCCACGCCGCGCGCGCTGAACGCCGCCGCCAGCTCCCGCTCGCGCTCGGGCTCCTCGTCGGAGCTGCCGACGAGCGTGAGGATCCCGCGCTCGCGGGCGACGTCCTCGACGCCGCGGTGGACGGCGCCGAAGAACGGGTTCGACACGTCCTCGAAGATCAGCCCGATGCTGGCCGACTGGCGGTCCGCGCGGCGCAGCGTGCTGGCCGTGAGGTTGTGGCGGTAGCCGAGCAGCTCGACCGCGTCGCGCACCCGCTCGACCAGATCCGCGCGCACGCCGGCGCCGCCGTTGATCACCCGCGACACGGTGCTCAGGCTCACGCCGGCGACCGCCGCGACCTCGCGCATGGTCGGGCGGCGGGTCCGCCGTGGCTCCACGGGCACCGTGCTCATGGTCGGCGATGTTACGTCTTCAAGAAAACGATCTCAAGGGCTTGACTACGAGATTTCACGGCAGTAGCGTGGTATTGGCTGAAAACGTTGTCTGGCGACGAGGGCGCTGGACAGAAGGCAACAGAGGAGAGGGGTTCAGGATGAGGGAAGGAACGCGCTTCGGACGGCGCTCGACGCGGATCACCGCGCTCGCCGCCGCCGCGGCACTGGCGGCCGGCGTGGTGGCCTGCGGAAGTGACAGCGGTAGCAGCAGTGGTGGTGGTGGCGGCAGCTCCAGCGCGAAGAAGGAGATCACGATCGGCCTCATCACCAAGACCGAGTCGAACCCGTTCTTCGTGAAGATGAAGGAGGGCGCGCAGGCGCAGGCCAAGAAGGACAACGTCAAGCTGCTCACGGCCTCCGGCAAGAGCGACACGGACAACGCCAGCCAGGTCACGGCGATGGAGAACATGACGACGCAGGGCGCCAAGGTCATCCTCGACGTCCCGGCCGACTCGAAGGCCATCGTCCCCGCGATCAAGAAGGCGCGCGCCGCCGGCGTGATCGTGATCGCGCTGGACACGCCGACCGAGCCGCAGGACGCCGCTGACGCGCTGTTCGCGACCGACAACCTCAAGGCCGGCGAGCTGATCGGCCAGTACGCGAAGGCGAAGGTCAAGGCGATGGGGATCACGCCGAAGATCGCCATGCTCGACCTCGCGCCCGGCATCTCCGTGGGCGTGCTGCGCCACAACGGGTTCCTGAAGGGCTTCGGCATCAAGGAGGGCGACCCGCAGATCGTCGGCGCCGCCCCCACCCTCGGCGATCAGGCCAAGGGCCAGGCGGCGATGGAGACGCTGCTGCAGAAGGACAAGGGCATCAACGTCATCTACTCGATCAACGAGCCGTCCGGCCTCGGCGGCGCGACGGCCCTGAAGGCGGCCGGCAAGAACCCGAAGGACTTCATCCTCGTGT
>JAXDGC010000507.1:0-3541 GCA_034665245.1 Solirubrobacteraceae bacterium
GGCTGGGCGCGCTGGAGGTGGGTGTAGCCCGGCATCGCCCAGTCGAGGTGGCGCTCGGCGAGGTCGAGCAACGTCGCCTGCAGCGCGCGCAGGCCGTCGAGCGCGCCGAGCGCGTGCGCGCGGGTGAACAGCGCGAGGTCGGTCGCCACCTGGTCGTTGCGCGAGCGCGCCGTGTGCAGCTTGCCCCCGACGGGCCCGACGATCGCGGTCAGCCGCCGCTCGACCGCCATGTGGATGTCGACGTCGTCGTCCTCGAACGGGAAGCTGCCCTCCTCCAGCTCCCGCGCGACCTGTTCGAGCCCGCCCAGCAGCTCGTCGCGCTCCTCGGCGGCGATGATCCCGGCGGCGGCGAGCATCGTCGCGTGGGCGCGCGACTGGGCGACGTCGTAGGGCCCGAGCCGCCAGTCGAAGCCGATCGAGGAGTCGAGCGCCTGGAAGACGGGATCGGGCGGCTCGGAGAAGCGCGACATGCCCGGGCATGATGGCGGCATGGAGGTGACCGTGCGCCCCGCGCGCCGCGCGCGCGGTCGGCGGCGCGGGCTTCGTCGGGTTCTTCAAAGCCCTGTGAGCGTTACGGGACGCTGTGACACGGCGCGCCGGCGCAGTGGTCGGTGATCGTCCCGCCGATCTTCATGTGATCGGACTTCTGGTCCTGCGCCGCCGGCGTGCGGCGCGGCACGCCGTGGGGATCCTGATTGGAGGCGGAGTTGACCGGCGGCGTGTTCGCGTTGGGCGCGAGCGCGTTGAAGCCGGCACCCGCATCCCACGGCTCGTAGACCGAGCCGCCCGCGGGGAAGCCGGTGCGGCCGATCGCGTAGAAGGGCAGCACGTCGTGGCTGCGCCCGGCGTCGACGGGGTGGCTGCGGATCTTCGCGCCGATCGTGCGCGCCTCGACGTCGGCGGCCACGTTCGCGACCTGGTGGTCGCCGACCGCGGACTGCATGAGCACGGTGTGCGGCGGCGTGTTCGCATACGGGTCCGTCGTCATGTGCCAGGCGTAGCCGTTGGGGTCCGAGCGATCCCACAGCTGCTGGATGAGCGAGAACAGCAGCGGGCGCTCGATCTCGTTCGGGTAGCTGCCGTAGAGCACGGCGCCGTACTCCGCGAAGTCCGTCGAGCGCTGCAGCAGGGTGGAGTAGTTCATCGCCGGGACGCCGAGGACGGAGCGCTGGACGTCCGGCGAGATCGCGGTCAGCGTGCCGCCGTAGATGCCGCCCTGGCTGTTGCCGTCGTAGAACAGCCGGCGGGTGTCGATCTTGCCCCCGAGCGCCAGGTCCGAGGCGAAGCCGTCCGGGTGGATCATGAGCCGGCCCAGGTAGAGGAAGTTGAGCAGCCCCTGCTGCATCCGGTCGGTGAGCGTCGGGAAGCGCGACAGGTCGTTGAGGATCGTCGCGACGTTGGGGATGTCCTCGGACGCCATGCCCTTCCAGTCCGTGGCGCAGTAGATGAAGTCGTGGTCCTTGACCATCGAGCGCTGCGGCGGGAGGTCGACCTCCGACGCGTCCCCGAGCAGGCCGTGGCCGTAGAGCGACGGGCGCGCGTTCGTCGCGTCCTTGCGGACGATGCACTCGTAGTTGGCCGCCATCGTGTTGCCCGGGATGGGCACCGGGTCGTTGCTCCCGGCGTCCGCGAAGGCGAAGCGAGAGCCCGGCGGGCAGCCGGGCGTGTCGAGGAAGCACGGCACGGTGAACTGGCCGCACACGCGCAGGATGGCGTCGTCCTCCGCGTCGGTCGTCGGACACGGCAGGGCCGGCGTGAACTGCGGCGCATCGCCCTGGACGGTGAGGTCGGCGAGGTGCGTGTCCCCCAGCTCGGCGAAGGCCGCGTTGCGCATCCCCAGCATCCGCCCTGCGATCCGCTGCGCGCTGCCGACCGTGAAGTCCCACGCGAGGTAGAGGTCGCCGCGCGCGATCCCCGCCCTGCCGAGCCGGGCGAAGAGGTCCAGCATGTGGCCGCGCCGCGCCTCGACGGCCGGCGACGTCGTGTAGATCGAGTCGCGGTAGAGCCTGAAGGCGCGCGCGGGCTCGATCGTCGTCCCGTCGGCCCGCTTGAGGTTGCGCAGGGCGACGATGTAGCGGTGGCCCTCCTCGAAGTTGACGCCCGGGCGGATGAAGAGGTTGCGGTCGGCGTCCGACGCGGCGCCGGAGTCGAGCTCGGCCCAGATCAGGTGCCGCTCACCCGAGTCGGCGTCGATCACGACCGCCGGCTGGCCGGGGTCGAAGCTGCGCTGCATGTCGGTCTCGGGCACGAGGCCTGTGCGGTCGAACGCCGCCTGGTTGTCGAGCCCGGGGATCTTCGTGTGGATCGCCGAGCCGGGGCTGAAGCCGTCGTTGCGGTTGTAGTCGGCCGGCTCGATCCCCTTGCCGGCGACGTTCTTCGGCATCGCGGAGGCGTGGAGGTCCAGGCGCCGGCCGGTCGGGGTCGATGAGTCGGCGACCGTGAAGTAGTCGTTGGGCCACGGCTGCAGGCACACGGCCTGGTCGAGATAGTCGCAGCCCGGTGGGGTGTCGAAGCCGGCACGCTCGATCACGACCGGGGGGCCGTCCGCGAACCCCGGCGGCGCCGGCGTGGGCTTGACGGCGACGTGCCGGCACCGCCTGGACGTCACGCGCATCCGCCGCCGCGTGCGCCGGCGAGCGGCGCGCACGACGATGCGCGCCCGCTTGCACGCGCGCAGCGTGCGGCGGCCGCGCGCGGTGAGCTTGAGCCGGACCGTCTTCGCCCCGCGGCGCTCGAAGCGCAGCGTCCGGGCCCGGGCGAGCCTGCCCGCGCTGACCCGCACCCTGCCCCGTTGCCGCGCCACGACCTTCACGGAGAGCGCGCCGCGCTTGAGGATCCTGGCCTGGTCGATCGACTTCAGCGAGACCTTGACGCGCGGCGCGGCCGCCTGCGCGCCGGTTGTGAGGGCCAGTGTCAGCACCACTCCGAGCACGGCGGCGCGCATCACGTGGCGGGCGTGTACCCGCTTTCCGGTGCGCTCAGCCCAGGACGTGCTCGAGCGCCTCGGCGACGCGCGCGACCTGGGCCTCCGAGAGCGCGGGGAAGAACGGCAGCGCGACCGAGCGCTCGGCCACGTCCTCGGTGACGGGGAACTCGCCGGGCCGGTGCCCGAAGCGCTCGCGGTAGTACGACATCAGGTGGATGGCGGGCAGGTAGGGCTTGCTCTGGACGCCGAGCTCGCGCAGCGCGCGGATCGTCCCGTCGCGGTCGGTGCCCCGCGGCAGCTGGACGACGAACACGAACCAGCCGCGGCGGTCGCCGCCGGCGTCCTCGCACGGCAGCGCCAGGCCCCGCTCGGTCGCGAGGCCGGCGAGCGCCTCCCGGTACCGGCCCGCGACGCGAGCCCGGTCGGCGAGCATCTCGTCGAGCCGCTCGAGCTGGGCGAGCCCGAGCGCGCACGCGATGTCCGAGAGCCGGTAGTTGAAGCCGAGCCGGTCGTGGTCGAGCCAGCCCATGTCGGGTGCGCGGCCCTGGTTGCGCTCGGAGTCGATGGTGACCTTGTGCGACTCGGAGCCGAGCGTGAGCATGCCGCCCTCACCGG
>JAXDGC010000508.1:0-3027 GCA_034665245.1 Solirubrobacteraceae bacterium
CTCCGGCGGATCCTCGGACAAGACCGGCGCGAAGCCGGCGGCGAGCGCATCGGCCACTCCGACGCGCAAGCAGAAGGCCCGCAAGGCGCGCCGGCGCTACGTCGTCAAGGCCGGCGACACGCCGTCCGGGATCGCGGAGAAGACCGGCGTGCCGCTGTCGCAGATCCTCAAGCTCAACCCGAATCTCGACGACCAGACGCTCTCCGTCGGCGACAAGATCAAGCTGCGCAAATGAGGCGGGCGCTCGTCCGCGCCGTCGCGCTCGCCGCGACGATGGTGCTCGCCGTCGCGGCGAACGCCTCGGCGGCCAAGCCGCCGCCGGACATCTCGGCCCCGAGCGCGCTCGTCGTCGAGGCGTCGACGGCCGACGTCGCGTACGACAAAGCCTCCGCGCGCCGGCGCGCGATCGCCTCGACGACGAAGCTCATGACCGCACTGCTCACGCTCGAGCGCGCGCGGCCCTCTACGGTCTTCCGCGCGGTCCGCTACCACGCACTGCCGGCCGAGTCGCAGATCGGGCTGCGGCCGGGCGAGCGCATGACGGTCGCCGACCTGCTGCGTGGGGCGCTGATCGAGTCGGCCAACGACGCGGCCGAGACGCTCGCCGAGCGCGTGAGCGGCTCGCGCGGCGCCTTCGTGCGTGCCATGAACGTGCGCGCGCAGCAGCTCGGCCTGCACGACACCCACTACGCCAACCCGATCGGGCTCGACGAACCCGGCAACTACTCCTCCGCGCGCGACCTGGTGCGGCTGACCCTGCGCCTGCGTGCGTTCGACTTCTTCCGCAAGACGGTGGCGCGCGAGCAGGTGACGCTGCGCTCCGGCGACCGTCCGCGCACGCTCGAGAACCGCAACGGCCTCGTGCGGCTGCCGCAGGTCAACGGCGTCAAGACGGGCCACACCCAGCAGGCCGGCTACGTGCTGGTCGGCTCGGGCCGCAAGGACGGGGTCACGCTGATCTCGGTCGTGCTCGGCGCGCCCAGCGTCGCCGCGCGCGAGTCCGACACCCGGCGCTTGCTGGCGTGGGCGTTCACGCTCTACCGGCGGGTCCGCGCCGTCGCCCCGGGCGAGGTGCTCGCGCACGCGCCGATCCGCTATCGCCGCGGCGCGGTGCTCGACCTCGTGGCGGGCTCCAACGCGCGGCGCTTCGTCGTGCGCCGAGGGCACACGCTGCGGCGCTGTGGCCTGCAGACGCCGAACGAGGTCGAGGGTCCGATCCGGCGCGGGCAGGCGCTCGGCAAGCTCAAGATCTGCCGTGGCGACAAGCGGATCGCCACGCTGCCCGTCGTCGCCTCCGACGACGTCCCGAAGGCGGGCGCGGCGGTGCGCACGAAGGACTGGTTCACGCGGCCCCTCACGCTGGCGTTCGTCGTCCTCCTCGGGCTGGGCGGTAGCGTGCTGCTTGCGCGAATGCGACGGCGCAATTCCCACGGTCGCCGCCGCTCTCGCCCCGACCGGGAGCCGGAGGCCGCATGATCATCACCGTCACGCTCAACACGGCGATCGACAAGACGCTCGCCGTCCCGAACTTCCGTCTCGGCCGGCGTCATCGCACGGTCGAGCAGACCTCGATGCCCGGCGGCAAGGGCGTCAACGTCGCACGCGTGCTCAAGACGCTCGGCCAGCCCGTGATCGCCACCGGCCTCGCGGGCGGCGCCACCGGCACCCGGATCGTCGAGCAGCTCACCCAGCTCTCGGTGCTGTCTGACTTCGTGCGCATCCGCGAGGAGTCGCGGACCAACACCGCCGTGATCGACCCGACGACCGGCGAGCAGACGGAGATCAACGAGCGCGGGCCGCGGGTCTCCGAGCAGGAGGTCGAGCTGTTCGTCGACAAGCTGCTCTACCTCGCCAAGGGCGCGAGCGTGTGCGTGTTCGCGGGCTCGCTGCCGCGCGACGTCGACGTGGACATCTACGCGCGCCTGATCCGTGAGCTCAAGCGGCTGGACGTGCATTGCGTCGTCGACACCGACGGCGACCCGCTGCGGCGGGCCGTGCGCGCGGAGCCCGACGTGATCTCACCGAACGTGCTCGAGGCCGAGGAGCTCGTCGGGCACGAGTTCAACGACGACGAGGACCATGCGATCGCCGTGCGCGAGATGGTCGGGCTCGGCGCGCGTGAAGGGATCATGACCGCGCCCGACGGCTGCTACGCGCTGATGGCCCCCGAGGATCCAGGCGCCGCGCGGGCGCTCTACCGCGTGCGGATGCCGGCCGGGTCGATCGAGCCGCGCGCCACCGTCGGCTCGGGCGACGCCTTCCTGGCCGGCTTCGTGGCCTCGCGCTACGCGGGCCGCTCCCCGGTCGACTGCCTGGTCTACGGCGTCGCCTGCGGCGCGGAGTCCACGCAGCACCTCGGGGCCGGCCTCGTCGACCCCGAGCGGGTCGGCCGCCTGCTGTCGGAGATCGAGGTCGAGCGCCCTGCCCTGCCCGCGGAAGTTGGGTGATTTTCCGGCCTGGCGGAGACAGTCCCACCCAACCCGGCGGCTAGCATGGACGGCCCACCTTCCGTCCGCCGCGAAACCTAGGATTCCTTCATGGAAGTAGAGATCGGTAGAGGCAAGAAGGCGCGCCGCGCCTATGGTTTCGACGACATAGCGATCGTCCCGAGCCGCCGCACGCGCGATCCCGACGACGTCGACATCACGTGGACGCTCGGGCCCTACCGCTTCGAGCTGCCGCTGCTCGCCTCTGCGATGGACGGCGTGGTCTCCCCGGAGACCGCGGGCATCCTCGGGCGCCTCGGCGGCCTGGCGGTGCTCAACCTCGAGGGCATCTGGACCCGCTACGAGGACGCCGACGCCCAGCTCGAGCGGATCTCCCACCTCGATCGCGAGGACGCGACGCGCGAGATGCAGGAGATCTACTCCGAGCCGGTCAAGCCGGAGCTGATCGCGCATCGGATCGAGGAGATCAAGGCCCAGGGCGTGGTCGCCGCCGCCTCGCTGACGCCGCAGCGCGTCGAGGAGCACTACGAGCTCGCGCTCGAGGCCGGCCTCGACATCCTCGTCATCCAGGGCACCGTGA
>JAXDGC010000509.1:0-7771 GCA_034665245.1 Solirubrobacteraceae bacterium
CCCTCGCCGCGCAGCCGCCGCACGACGCTGACGCCGTCGAGGCCCGGCATCATCACGTCGAGGACGATCACCGCCGGCGGGCGCTGGGCGACGGCCGCGAGCGCCTCGAGGCCGTCGGCGGCGGTCGTCACGGCGAAGCCCTCGAGGCGGAGCGCGCGCTCGAGGGCCTGTCTGACCGTGGCCTCGTCATCGACGACGAGGACGAGCGGCTCGCTACGGACCACGCCTCCCATGATGAGGCTCCGAGCCGATGACCTGCTTGACCTTGGCCTCCGAGATGCCAAGTTTGGCCGCCAGCTTGGCGGCGAACGCGTCGCGCTCGGCCTGGTGCTGCTTGTCGAGCGTGCCGCGGATCTTCTGCATCGCGGCGCGCAGCCTGGCCGGTGTGACGCCGAGCTCCTTGGCGAGCGCGGTCACGGCGGGGCCGCCGGGACCGCGGCCGAGCTTGCCGGGACCGCGGCCGAGCTTGCCGGGCCCACCGGGGCCCCCGGGGCGCAGGTCGGCGAGGGCCGCGCGCAGCTTCGCCTCGGTCACGCCGATCTTCCGCGCGAGGTCGGCGAGGTCGGGCGGGCCGCCGCGGCGCCCGCCGGCCTTCAGGGCGTCGAACGCGGAGCGAACCTTCGCGGCATCCACGCCGAGCTTGCTCGCGAGTGCGTCGTCGAAGCGCTGGAGCCGGTCGCCGCGCCGCTCGCGGCGGCCGACCTTGCGCCGGCCCTTGAGATTGTCGAGCGCAGCCGTGACCTTCCCGGCGTCGAGTCCGAGCTCGGAGGCCAGCGCCTTGGCGAGCGCGGCGCGGTGGTCGTCTTTCGCGCCGCGGTCCGGGCGCAGGTCCTGGAGCGCGGCGCGAAGCTTGTCCTCGGTCACGCCGAGGCGGCCGGCGATGCCGGAGAGGTCGCGGCCGCCGGGGCGCCCGGGCGGGCCCGACTGGCGTGAGGAGGAAGGGGTCGTGGTGCCCGCGAGCGCCGCGCCGTCGCCTGCCTGGCTCCCGAGCGCGTAGGCCCCGGAGGCGAGCACGAGCGCGCCGCTGAGCGCGGCAGCCGTCTTCTTCGAACGTGGGGTCATGGCCCGGAGCATCGATCCGGCACCTGAGAGTTCGCTAAGAGTTCGGTTGTTTCTTAGTTCACTCTCAGCGTCTGAGCCGATCCTGCGCCCATGTCCTCGTGGCGCCCGCTCGTCGCCGGCACCGTCGGCGTCTTCCTGATCGTCCTCGCCTTCCTCGCCGGCCAGCTCAAGAGCGGCGGCGATCCGGGGCTGCGCTCGAACGCAGCGGCCGCGACCTCGCAGCCGGCGCCTCAGGACGGCTTCGGCGCCGGCCCGTCGGCCCCGTACGGGACCGACCCGTCCGCCGCGCCGAACGGCTCCTCCGACGGCCTCGCCCCTCCGGCGACGCACCAGTCATGACCCGCGTCGACCTGAGCTTCCCCTCGATGGGTGGCGAGGCGATGGTGCGGCTGGAGTCCGCCGCGCTCGACCGCGCGGCGCTCGAGCGCCTCGCGGACGACGTCCACGCGCGCGTCGAGACGATCGAGGCCGCGCTCTCGCGCTTCCGCCCCGGCAGCGAGCTGAACGCGCTCAACGGCGACCCGCGCCCCGCCGTGCCCTCCTCCCCCCTGCTGCGCCGCACGGTCGCCGCGGCAGCCTGGGCGGCCGAGCGCAGCGGCGGCCTCGTCGACGCGACGCTGCTCGGCGAGCTCGAGCGCCAGGGCTATGAGGACTCGTGGGAAGCGGACCGCCGCGCGGACATCGAGGAGGCGCTCGCGGTCGCGCCGCGACGGCGGCCCGCGGGCCCGGCTCGCTGGCACGGTGAGCACCGCCTGGCGATCGACGAGGCCGGCCGCATCGCCCGCGCGCCCGGCGTGCGGCTCGACCCCGGCGGCCTCGCGAAGGGAATGGCGGCCGACCTCGCCGCCGCCGCGCTGCCCGCGGGCGTCCGCTACGCGATCTCCTGCGGCGGCGACGTCGCCGTCGGCGGCGGCGAGCCCTGGGAGGTCGCCGTCCGTAGCGCCCGCAGCGACGCCGAGGTCCACCGCCTGCGCGTGCGCGCAGGCGGCGTCGCGACCTCGGGCATCGCGGCGCGGATCTGGCAGCGGCCGGACGGGAGCTTCGCCCACCACGTCCTCGACCCCGCGACCGGGCAGCCCGCGTGGACGGGCCTCGTCGCCGCCACCGCGGTGGCGGCGAGTGCGCTCGAGGCCGAGGTGCTCGCGAAGACCGCGCTGCTGTCGGGCCCGCTCGGCGCGCGGCGGCTGCTGCGTCGCCGCGGCGGCGTGCTCCAGCACGACGACGGCCGCATCGAGGTGATCCCGCCGCCCGCGGTCGTGCGGCTCCCGCTCCCCGCCCGCGCCGCGGCGTGAGCCACGACCCGCTCGACTACCCCTTCTGGCTCGCCAGCCGGTCGGCCGGGGTCGTCGCCTACCTGCTCCTGAGCGGCTCGGTGCTGCTCGGGCTCGTGATGGCCGCGAGGCTCGCGCCGGTGAAGGCACGATCGGACCTGCGCCTCCTCCACGAGCGGATCGCGCTGCTCGCGCTCGGCGCGGTCGGCGCGCACGGGCTGCTGCTGCTCCCCGACAGCTGGCTGCGCCCCGGCCTCCACGAGCTGGTGATCCCGTTCTCGGCGAGCTACCGGCCGGTCTGGACGGGTCTCGGGATCTGCGCGGCCTACCTGGCCGCGGGCCTGTCGGTCACCTACTACGCGCGGCGCCGGCTGGGCGCGCGGCGCTGGCGCAACGCGCACCGCCTGATCCCGATCGCATGGGCGCTCGCCGCGGTGCACGTGATCGGCTCCGGCTCGGACGCCGTGAGCCTGTGGCTCCAGGTGGTGCTCGCGATCACGATCGCCGCGGTCGTCGTGCTGCTCGCGCAGCGCTGGTGGCTGGGCCGGCTGGCACCGCCCGCCCCGCCGCCCTCCGAGCCGCCACCGCCCGCAAAGGAGCCCCAGCCCGCCGAGCGACGCTACGCCGGCGAGCTCGGGCTGTTCCGCTAGGCAGCCATCCGCAGGTCCGCGTACTGGTGCGCGAGCTCCTCGGCCCCGCCCCATGTGCGGCGGCAGCCGACCGGGCCGTGGTCGAGGTCCACGACCTCGTAGAGGAACGCGCCGCGATGCTGAATCGCGAGCCTCGCCGCGCGCAGTCGCTCCGCGCGCCTCAGCGGGTCCGGGTCGCCCAGGCGCCCGTCCACGGGCCAGGGCATGGGGCGGGGATTCGAGCCGACGTTGATCATGGGTTCATGATCGGCTTGCAGGCACTTTGCGGATACCGACCGGCGGTCGGAGCCTTGCCCGGCGCGATTCGACCGGCGGGCGAGGCCGTAACCTGCGACCGGTGACCCGTCGCGAGATCAGCTCCTGGCTGATGGACATGGACGGCGTGCTCGTGCGCGAGGAGAGCGTGATCCCCGGCGCCGACCGTTTCATCGCCGCGCTGCGCCGGCACGAGCTGCCGTTCCTGCTCCTCACCAACAACTCGATCTACACGCGCCGGGACCTCGCCGCGCGCCTGCGCACGAGCGGGCTCGAGGTCCCCGAGGAGTCGATCTGGACCTCCGCGCTCGCCACCGCCGGCTTCCTCGCCGAGCAGCGCCCGGGCGGCTCGGCGTTCGTGATCGGCGAGTCCGGGCTGACGACGGCCCTGCACGCGGAGGGCTACACGCTGACCGAGCGCGATCCCGACTACGTCGTGCTGGGCGAGACCCGCACCTACTCGTTCGAGCGCATCACGAGCGCGATCCGGCTGATCCTCGCCGGCGCGCGCTTCATCGCCACGAACCCCGACCCGACCGGCCCGAGCGCGGCCGGGCCGCTCCCCGCGACGGGCTCGGTCGCGGCCCTCATCAGCCGCGCGACCGGCGTCGAGCCGTACTTCGTCGGCAAGCCCAACCCGCTGATGATGCGCTCGGCGCTGAACACGATCGACGCGCATTCCGAGACGACCGCGATGATCGGTGACCGCATGGACACCGACATCGTCGCCGGGATCGAGGCGGGCCTCGAGACGATCCTCGTGCTCACCGGCGTCACGGCGCGGGAGGATCTGGAGCGCTTCCCGTTCCGCCCCTCGCGGACGCTCGAGTCGGTCGCCGAGCTCGCCGACGAGCTGGGATAGCTACGCGTTGACGGCCTGCGCGGCGAACAGCCGCGGGTCGTTCGTGGTGATGCCCGTCACCTCGAGGCCGGTGAGGCGGTCGATCTGCGTGCTCTCGTCGACGGTCCACGCGTAGACCTCCGCGCCCGCCTCCTTGACCCGCTCCACGAGGTCGCGGTCGACGAGCCGGTGGTGGGCCATCAGCGCCTGGAAGCGCCCGGCCGCCAGGGCGTCGGTGACCATCCGCCGCCAGTCGCGCAGGCAGGTCAGCCGCCGCGCGAGCGGCCCGCCGACGGACAGGCCGGTGCGCGCCTCCGGCTCGAGCTCGCGCACGCGGTCGAGCACGGCCGGCAGGCGCGAGGAGATGAGCGAGCGCCCGAGCAGGTCGTGGCGCTCCAGCGCCTCGAGTGCGCCGCGCTCGCAGCCCGCGTGCTTGAGGTCGACGTTGAGCTCGATGCCCCGGAACCTCGGCGTGGCGAGATGGGCGAGCCCGGCGTCGAGCGCGAGACAGCCGAGCAGGCGGCCCCCGAGCGGGTTGTGGGCGATGCCGAGCCGGCCGCGGACGGCGCAGACGTCGAACTCGATCATGTCGACGCCGAGGTCGAGCGCCGCCTCGAACGAGCCGAGGGTGTTGCCCTTGACCACCGCATCTGCCCCGCGGTGCCCCACCCGTTTCGTCATCCGTGACCTGCCCCCGGTTCGTGACGTTCGTTACGAGCTCAGTACCCGCTGAGGGCCGACTTCAGCCCGCCACGACGAAGACCGCGCGCGCCCGTACGATCTCCCGCCCGTCGACGCTGAGCGAGACGTCGGCGAACGAGAGCGTGCCGCCCACGCGCTCGACCCGCGCGCGCGACTCGATCCAGTCGCCGGGGTTCGCGGGGCGGAGGAAGTCGACCGTGAGCGAGACGGTCGCGCGGGCCTTGTCGTCGTCCGCATCGGCGCCGATAGCGCGGCCGAGCGCGAAGTCGGCGAACGTCGAGAGCAGCCCGCCCTGGATCGTGCCCCGGTGGTTGGTGTGGCGCTCCTCCGCGCGCAACCCGAACACGAGCCCGTCGTCGTCCTCGCGCACCTGCACCGGCCCGATGTGCTCGAGGAACGGGCCTTGCGGCTCGAACGTGGTGAAACCGGCCGGGACGTCCATGCGGCGGGCACCCTAGTGTGGGCGCCGTGCCCATTCAAATCGGCTACAAGGCCTCCGCCGAGCAGTTCGGCCCGCGCCATCTCGTCGAGCTCGGCGTGCTCGCCGAGCAGCGCGGCTTCGACAGCGTCGTCGTGTCCGACCATTACCAGCCGTGGCGCCACGACGGTGGCCACGCGCCGTTCTCGCTCGCCTGGATGAGCGCCGTCGGTGAGCGCACCTCGCGGGTCCTGCTCGGCACGAGCGTGCTCACGCCGACCTTCCGCTACCACCCCGCGGTGATCGCGCAGGCGTTCGCGACGATGGGCTGCCTGTTCCCGAACCGCGTGATGCTCGGTGTCGGCACCGGCGAGGCGATGAACGAGGTGGCGGTCACGGGCATCGAATGGCCGGAGTTCAAGGAGCGCTTCGGCCGCCTGCGCGAGGCGGTGCGGCTGATGCGCGCGCTGTGGGAGCACGAGCGCGTCACCTTCGAGGGCGACTACTACCGCACCGTCGACGCCACCGTCTACGACCGTCCCGAGCAGCCGGTGCCGATCTACATCGCGGCGGGCGGCCCGCAGGTGGCGCGCTACGCCGGCCGTGCCGGCGACGGCTTCATCTGCACCAGCGGCAAGGGCATGGAGCTCTACGCGGAGAAGCTGCTGCCGGCCGTCTCGGAGGGGCTCGAGAAGGCCGAGCGCGAGCCGGGCTCGATCGACCGCATGATCGAGATCAAGCTGTCCTACGACCCAGAGCCCGACCGCGCGCTCGAGAACACTCGCTTCTGGGCACCGCTCGCGCTCACCGCCGAGCAGAAGGGCGGGCTGGAGGACCCGATCGAGATCGGGAGGGCGGGCGATGCGCTGCCGATCGAGCAGGTCGCGAGCCGCTGGATCGTCGCGTCGGATCCCGACGAGGCCGTCGAGAAGATCAAGCCCTACGTGGACGTCGGCTTCACGCACCTCGTCTTCCACGCGCCCGGCGACGACCAGCCGCGTTTCCTCGACGCGTTCGCCGAGCAGCTCGCGCCACGGCTGCGCGACCTGTAGCGGCCGCTCAGCGCATCAGATTGAAGAGATGGGCGCGGGTCCACGGCCCGCCGGGCATCGGGGCGAGCTCCGGGTCCTCGTCGTCGCCGCCGCCCTCGTCGTCGTCGGGCAGCGGCAGCCAGCCGCGCCAGGTCGCCACGATCACCGCGGCGAGGATGGCGACGTCCATCCCCACCAGCGTCGCGAGCGCGAACGCGACCAGCAGCGTCTCCGACGGCAGCTCGGAGAGGGCCACCGCCCACAGCCCGGGGACCGACAGGACGAGGCCGCAGGCGGTCACGAGGTGGTGGATGCGGCGGCGGATGCTGGGCTCGTCGAGCGGCAGCTCCGGGTGGTCGGCCTGGCGCGCCTCGCCCGACTCGGTCGCGGCCGCGATCGCGGGCGTGAGCGCCGCGATCAGCCAGGACTGACCACCCCGCCGGTCGGCCAGGCTCCGCTGGACCCCGACCGCGACGAGCGCGGCCAGCTCGGCAGCGAAGATCCCCCACAGCAGCACCACAGGGCGAGTGTAGGCGGCTACGGCGTAAGGATCAGCTTGCCGGTCGTGCCGCGCGAGGCGAGGTCGGCCTGGGCGCGCGCAGCGTCCTCGAGCGCGTAGCGGCCGCCGATGCGCACGTCGAGCCTGCCGTCCGCGATCCAGCCGAAAAGGTCGGCCGCGCGCATGCGCAGCTCGTCGCCGTCGCGGCCGTAGTGGACGAGCGTTGGGCGCGTGAGGAAGAGCGAGCCGGCGTTGAGCTTGGCGATCTCGACCGGCGGCGGCTGGCCGCTCGCCGCGCCGTAGAGGACCATGTAGCCGCGCGGCCGCAGGGCGGCGAGCGACTCGTCGAACGTGGCGGCGCCGATGCCGTCATAGACGGCGGCCACGCCCTCGCCGCCGGTCAGCTCGCGCGCGCGCTCGGCAAAGCCCTCGTAGCCGATCGTCTCCTCGGCGCCCGCCGCGCGCGCGAGCTCGGCCTTCTCATCCGTCGAGGTGGTCGCGATGACCCGCCCGCCGCGCTGCGTGGCGATCTGGGTCAGCAGCAGCCCGACACCGCCGGCGGCGGCGTGGACGAGCACGCTGTCGCCGGACTGCACCGGGTACGTGCTCGTCGCGAGGTAGTGCGCCGTCGAGCCCTGCAGCATCACGGCGGCGGCGACGTCGGTGTCGATCGCGTCGGGGAGCGGCACGGCGGCATCGGCGCCGACGAGAACCTGCTCGGCGTAGGAGCCCGGGGCGTTGCTCCACGCGACACGGTCGCCCGGCGCGAAGCGGTCGACCCCGGCGCCGACCGCCGCGACGGTCCCGGCACCCTCCACGCCGGCCGGGTGCGGCGTCTCGGCGGCATGGGCGCCGCCGCCCTCGCGCTCGTAGATGTCGCGGTAGTTCACGCCTGCCGCCTCGACGTCGACGAGCAGCTGTCCGGGCCCGGGCTCGGGCGCCGGCTGGTCGCGGAGCTCGAGCACCTCGGGGCCGCCGTGGCGGGTCACGACGATCGCGCGCACGGACCTCTCGTTCCCGGTTAGCCTGCGGCACATGCGCG
>JAXDGC010000510.1:0-5069 GCA_034665245.1 Solirubrobacteraceae bacterium
GCGAGTCCCGATCGGGGTCGAACCACTGCGTGCCGTCGGACTCGTAGGCCCACTGGTGGTTGAGGAAGGACTGGACCCGCGCCATGCGGTCGCTCTGGCGCGCCTCCATCTGCGCCTTCGACCAGTAGACGGGGTAGATCTCGGGGCGCGAGCCGACGCTGCCGAAGAAGTCGTCGGCGGGGCCGCGGTAGTCCTCGAAGAAGTTGTTGCGATCGACGTAGTCGACGGTGTCCCGGTCCCAGGCGATCGCCTGATCGTGCTCGAAGTTGCCGCGCACGACGACGCAGCCGCGACGGTGCAGATGCTCGAGCGCCTCAGGAGAGACCGTGCCGGCCTTGATGTCCGCGTAGTCGATGACCGGCCAGATCGTCTCACCGCGCCGCTTGGCGTCCTCGATCTCCTCCACCCGCTCGGTCAACTGCGCCGTGACAACGGACCAGACCTCCTCGACCGTGCGGCCCGACGCCTCGATGCGAGCCCGGATCGCGGCCTTGATCTCCCGGATCGCGGCTCCGAGGTCCTCTGGGGTGCTCTCCCAGTTGGGAAGCGTCGGCGCTTGTGTGGTCGGAGTGGCAGGGGCGGACATGGGCTCTCCTCTAGGAAGGACTCGTTACTAGAACTGCAAGGTACCATCCGGTCCGCCTTTAGGCAAGAGTCCTTCCTAGAATCTTTTCGATGGCCACGACCAAGCCCACGCTCGAGCTGCTCCGCTCGCTGTCCGACGAGCACGTGCTGCGGGCGCTCATGTCCCAGCGACAGGCCACGCGCTCGGAGATCGCCGCTGCGACCGGCCTGTCCAAGCCCACCGTGTCGGAGAGCGTCCGGCGGCTGAGCACGAACGGTGCCGTGGTCGACACCGGGGAGCGCACCACCGGGCGCGGCCGGGTCGGCACCTACTACGCGTTACCCGCCACCACGGGCCTGGCACTGGTGGCAAGCCTCGCTCCCGAGGGGATCGTGGCCGAGGCCATCGACGTCTACGGCCAGGTTGTCGCGCGGTCGCAGGTACCCGTGACCCGCTCGCCCGGCGCAGGTCAGGTCGCCCGGACGCTGAAGCGCGTCGCCGGCGAGGCGGCCAACGGGCCGTTCAGGCTCGCCGTCGTCAGCGCCGCCGATCCCGTGGACCGAGACAGCGGGCAGCTCGTCGAGCTCCCGGATGCGCCGTTCCTGCTCGGCGCGCTCGACGCGCCCGCCGTCCTGGCCGAGCTGGTCGACGGTCCCGTCACCGTGGACAACGACGTCAACTGGGCGGCCCGGGCCGAGCACAGCCACAGCCGTGCGGCCGGGGTACAGGACTTCGTCTACCTGTTCCTCGGGGAGGGCCTCGGCTGCGCAGTCGTCGCCGACGGAGAGGTCCGGCGCGGTCACGCCGGGCTGGCAGGCGAGATCGCCCACATGATGACCGTCGGTCCGCGAGGGGAAGCGATGCGACTGACCGACGTCTTCGACACGCTCGGCCTTCGCCGTCCCGGTTCCACCGCGATTGACGTGCCGGCGCTGCTGCGCGCCGTAGAGGCAGAGACGGAATCCGCCGCCGAGGTCCGGAGCGCACTTGCGCGCGCGGTGGCCGGCGCTCTCTCGGCCGTGGTGGCGCTGACCGACCCAGCGGTCGTGCTGGTCGGCGGCCCTTGGGGTCGGCAGCCGAGCGTGCTGGCGACAGTGGCGCACGAGTTCGCGGACGCGCCACGCAGCGTCCCGGTCCAAGCCGCCGCCGTCAACGACGAGCCGGCGCTGGCCGCGGCTCGTGAGACGGCGCTCCAACAGTTGCGCGACGCGGTCATCACCGCCGCGCCAAGACGCTCCGCGCGGACGCAGTAGCTCGCCACGCGATAGCGGCGAGGACCCGGCACCACGCCCCTCACGACGCACCGGCTCGCTTGGTACGGTGGCGCCGTGAGCAGCGCCGACGCCCGCGTGCAGGACGCTGGACGCGGCCCCGCGGCGGCGACGCCCACGGCCGCTCCGGAGGGCCCGGTGCGCGTCGCCGACGCCGACCCGCTCAGCTCGCCGGCCGGCGTCCTGGCGCTGCAGCGCAGCGCGGGCAACCGCGCCGTCGGCGCCGCGCTGCGCGCCCGCGGTCCGGCGCCGCGCCGCGCGCTGCATCGCCTCGGCTACCGGCTGGACAAGCCGCTGCCCAGCGGCGCGGAGAAGCCCAAGCACGGCGCCGACGCCGACCAGCGCCGGTACTCGATCGACCAGTTCACGAAGATGTGGGAGGCCCAGTTCCACGCGCTGAGCTCGTCGGAGACCGACAACGTCCTGCGCGGCTGCGTCGGGATCACGGCGCTCAACCTGGGGCTGGGGCCGCGGTTCGCGCCCACGGACCTGCCCAGCAACAAGGTCTACGGCACGTTCGCGCAGGCCCGCGCGATCGCCGCGGCCAAGAACGAGGCGCTCGGGACGATCGCGCCGGGGAGCCCGATCCAGGGCTACGTCGTCTACGCCATGCTGTTCTGGTCCAACCGCGACCCGGACGACAAGAAGCGGGGCAAGCCCGACCCCAAGGCGTTCCGCCCGGACCCGACGAGCGGCGAGGTGGACATGAGCAAGATCGGCAACATCTACGCACTCTCGCGCCCGCCCGACTACACGAACTTCGACTTCGGGTTCTGGGACGAGTCGACCCAGACGTTCTGGCACGCCAACCACGGCACCTACAGGGGCATGACCACGCCCGAGGAGATCTACCAGAGCACGCATGCCCGCTTCGCCCGCAAGTACTGGGAGAACGGCGAGGAGCACGTCTCCTACCCGGACTTCGACCGCGTCGTCTACGGGGCCGCGTCGACCAACGTCAAGCCGGAGAAGCTCCTCCTGCCCACGCGCGACGAGAAGATCGCGGCGTTCAAGGCGCGCGTCGCCGCGGGCGACTGGGCCGACGCCGCGATCCGGCTCAACGGCTTCAACACCGACGACATCAAGCGCCTCGGCCGCATGATCACCCACGACGAGCGCAGCGCGATCATGGGGGCGGCCTACGGCGCGATGCCCGGCTGGTCGGACCGCGTGGTGGACAACCTCACCGAGGTCGACAAGGAGCCGCCGCCGGCCAAGCCGAAGCCCAAGCCGCGGCGCCCATGACCGATCCGGCGCTCGAGGCGCAGGTCGGGCAGCGCGTGACCCTCACCGGCACCGCGCAGAACGCGGCGGCCGGGGCGAGCGTGCTGGTCGAAGGCTGGCCGGTCTACATCGGCGGCCTGAGCCGCTGGCCCGCGGACCTGGCGGGCCGCGATCTCGACGTCACCGGCACCCTCGTGAGCACCCGCGGGCCGGCCCCCGAGGAGCGCGTGCACGGGCCCGCCGGCGGCTACGCGCTCGACGACGCCTCCTGGGCGCCGCACGAGTCCTAGGGGAACAGCGGCGCCAGCGCGCCCAGACGGCGCGCAGGTCCGGCAGCGGCGAGGCGCTCGAGCGCCGCGACCCTCGCGGAGACCACCGCCCCTCGGCGATGTCGTGCGCACGCACGCGCACGCCGGATCAGGAACACCAAGGAGCCTGCCGTGCAAGCGCCGCCGCCGGGCAGAGTCGATCACTACTCGTGCTCACTCACTTAGGCAATCACCTAAGTGATCTGCTAGCGTCGCCTTTATGCAGACAGCTGAGACCGAACAGCTGGATCGCGCGTTCCACGCGCTTGCCGACACAAGTCGTCGGGCGATGGTCGTGCGGCTCGCGCGTGGACCTGCCTCGGTGAGCGAGCTGGCCGAGCCGCTCGACATGGCGCTGCCGTCCGTCATGCAGCACCTGGACGTGCTGCAACGCAGTGGGCTCGTGCGCTCCGAGAAGGTTGGCCGTGTCCGAACCTGCCAGCTCGAACCGAGGCCGCTGCAGACCCTCGAGCAGTGGATCGCTGAGCACCGGAGGGCTTGGGAGCGCCGGCTCGACCTGCTCGCCGAGGTCCTCGATGACGCTTTCCCGACCGACCAAGGAGCACCCAGAGCATGAGCATCCGCGAGCACGACTTCACGATCGAGCGCCGCTTCCGCCAGTCGCCACAGCAGACCTTCCAGGCGTTCGCCGACCCGGCGCTCAAGCGCCGCTGGTTCGGGGCGCCGGCGAGCTGGTCGGACGTCAGCTGGGAACTCGACTTCCGCGTCGGCGGTGGCGAGCTGAGCGTGGGCCGGGACACGGGCGGGCGGCTCCACGAGTTCCGCAGCCGGTACCACGACATCGTCGACGGCGACCGGATCCTGTTCGCCTATGACCTGCTGCTCGATGAGCAGCTCATCTCCGTGTCGCTCACGACCGTCGAGATGCGGCCGGACGGCGAGGGCACGCATCTGGTCTTCACCGAGCATGGCGCCTTCCTCGACGACCTCGAGGACCCCGCCGAGCGGGAGCACGGCACCGGCCTCATGCTGGACGGGCTCGCCGCGGCCCTCGGCGAGAGCGCCGCCTCATGAGCCTCACCCTGCATCAGCACCCGTTCGCCGCGTACTGCTGGAAGGCGCTCATCGCGTTGTACGAGCGCGACCTGCCCTTCACGTCGGTGCTCGTCGAGGCGGATCGATCGGCGGTCGCGGCGCTGTGGCCGCCGGCGACGCTGCCGGTGCTCGTCGACGACCACACCGTCGTACCAGAGTCCTCAACCGTGGTCGAGCACCTCGATCGCCACGGCGATGCGCCGCCGCTCGTGCCGACCGGACGGGACGAGGCGCGAGTCGTACGGGTCTGGGACCGCGTGATCGACGGGCGCCTGATGACGCCGATGCAGGCGGTCGTATCCGATGCGCTCCGGCCCGAAGACGCGAGGGACCCCTACGGCGTCGCCCAAGCCCGCGCGAAGCTCGGCGAGGCGTACACCTTCCTCGACGCGCACCTGCGGAGCAGCTCCGACGAATGGATCGCCCGGAAGACGTTCACGCTCGCCGACTGCGCCGCGGCGCCCGCGCTGCACTACGCCAACGTCGTGCACGAGCTCGACCGCACGGCACACCCGGCGCTCGCCGCGTACGCCGACCGCTTGCTCGCACGGCCGTCGGTCGCGCGCGTCGTCGAGGAGGCGCGCCCGTATCGCGTGCTGTTCCCTCGTCCCTGGCCGGCGCGATCGGCCTAGCGACAGCGCCGAG
>JAXDGC010000511.1:0-2704 GCA_034665245.1 Solirubrobacteraceae bacterium
TGCGCGTCAACGAGGTCGCGCGCGAGGTCGTGCTGAGCCCGACCGCGATGAGTCGCTTCGTCGATCGCGCCGAGGCGGCCGGCGTCGTGCGGCGCGAGCCCGACCCCGCCGACCGGCGGGCGCTCCAGGTCGCCCTGACCGACGAAGGGGTCGCGCTGCTGCGCCGCATGTGGCCGGTCTATGAGCAGGGCATCGAGCGCCACTTCGCCGCGCAGCTCGACCGCTCACCTCAGCGCCTGCGCGCGATGCTCGAGCGGATGGCCGAGTCGGCGCGGGTGGGCTAGGCGGCGGCGGGCAGAGCAGCCGCGCCGCCGAGCGAGAGCTCGTACTCGGACACCCCGGCGGAGGCGCCGACGCGCCTGAACCCGAAGCGGCGCAGCAGCGCGCGCGCGGGCGTGTTCTCCGAGAAGGTCGAGCCGGTGAGCGCGACGACGTGCGTGCGGCGCGCATGCGCGAGCAGGGTCTCGGTGAGCGCGGAGCCGAGGCCGCGGCCGTGCCACTCGTCGATCACGGCGACCGCGAGCTCCGCGTGGCCGGGGCGGTCGCTCCACGCGTTGTAGCGGGCGACGCCGACGATCGCGGCCTCGCGGTCGACGGCGACGACCGCGACGTGGCTGCAGTGGTCGATCTCGGTCAGGAACGCGAGGTCGCGCGAGGTGAGCCGGGGCTTGGGGCCGAGGAAGCGGCGGCGGCGCGACTCGGCGCTGAGGCGGTCGAAGAAGCTCAGGAGCGCGGGCTTGTCGTCGGCGTGGATCGCCCGGGCGGTGAACCGGGCGCCGCCGGGGAGGGACAGGAGTTGGGGGGCGATGGCGGTCATGTGCCACCTGAGACGAGCGCCGGGCGGCGGTTATTCCCGGGAATGTCCGGCCCCGGCGTCGGCGCCCTGCTCGTGCTCGGGCTCGTGCTCTCGACCGTCCCGTTCCTGCTCTGGGCGTGGGTGCTGGCGCGGCTGCCCGCCGGCGTCGCGTCATCGGCCCTGCTCATGATCGGCCCGTCCGGTGTGCTGATGGGCTGGGCGTGGCTGGGCGAGCAGCCCGCGCCGCTGGCCGTCGCGGGCGGAGGGATCGCGCTGGCGGGCGTGGCCATCGTCGTCGTGCGCGGGCCCCGCCCGCGGATGCCGGTGCTGGTGCGGACACCCGCACCCCAACATGCCTGACAGCACCCGCTGCGGAGGGTCGATCGGCTGCCACAGTCTCCGAACCCGAAAAGGACTAGGACACATACCTTGACTCCCCCGCTCTTCCAGCTCCTCTACGCGCCGATCTACCGGGCCCCGCGCCTCTCCCCCGCCGGCATCCCGGCGGCGCGGCGCCCCGTCGTCGCCGGCTAGGAGCTCACCGCCACGGATGGCTCCCCAAAGGCCCGCTCGCGTCCACCCTGGCGCGGCGGGCCTTTCTCGTTAGGGTCGCCCCATGCTCTCCGGCGCCGAGCTCGTCGCCTTCGTGGCCACGCGCGACCTCGACGTCGCAGCGCGCTTCTACGGGGACGTGCTCGGGTTCGAGCTCGTCGAGTCGACCCCGTTCGCGAACGTCTTCGACGCCGGCGGCACCACGCTCCGGGTGACGCGCGTGGACGAGGTCGCGGGCGCGGCCTACACCGTGCTCGGGTGGAAGGTGCCCGACGTGGAGGCCGCGATCGGCGCGCTGAGCGGGCGCGGCGTCGAGTTCAAGCGCTACGACGGGCTCGAGCAGGACGAGCACGGAGCGTGGACGGCGCCGGGCGGGTCGCGGATCGCGTGGTTCGCCGATCCCGACGGGAACACGCTGTCGCTGCAACAGGCGCCCTGAACGTGTGCCGCCCGGAGCGAACGTCAGTCGGGAGCGAGCCGGCGCGAAACGACGAGTGTCGTCTCGATGGGCCAGGAGCCGATCGAGACGACACTCGTGGCCGCCGGGGCGCTTCGCGACCACTCCTACCCAGCCGCCGTTGACGTTCGGTCAGGCGTAGGCGATGCGGACGCGCGGCATGGGGAACCAGCGCGGGGCCTTGCGGACCGGCTTGGGCTGGCGGTTCATGCGGGCGCGGCGGTACTCGCGCAGCGTCATGCCCTCGGGGATGGAGGACTCGACGTAGTTGAAGTTGTGGGCGTCGGAGGGCATGGGCACATACTCCTCGCGACGCGGGTCCCGGGCGACCGGGTAAACCCGCCAATCGCTCGGGGGAAACCCGTACTAGTTCACCGAGGGGTCAGGTGGCATCGTCGAGAGCAGCGCGTACTCGCGGCCCTTGCGGCGCAGCACCGTCGTCCACAGCTGCTCCGGGTCCGCGCTGAAGATCTCCTCGCGGCGTGGCGGCTCGACGATCCACGACTCCTCCTCGAGCTCGTCCTCGAGCTGGCCCGGGCCCCAGCCGGCGTGGCCCGCGAACACGCGCGCGCGCCGCACGCCGCCGGCGACGTCGCCGAGGTCGGGGCCGCTGCTGCCGACGAAGCCGAGGTCGTCGTCGATCAGCACGCCGGCGAGCGACGGCTCGTCGAACTCGGCGAGCACGATCACCGAGTCCGACGCGACGGGGCCGCCGACGAACACGGGCGCGCCGCTGTCGGCGAGGTCGCACAGGTCGGGGACAGCGTCGACCACGAGCGTCTCGGCCGGCCGGTTGAGCACGAGCCCCATCGCGCCCTCGTCCGTGTGCTCCGCGATCAGGACGACCGCGCGGTGGAAGTTGGGATCCACGAGCACGGGAGAGGCGATCAGCAGGCGGC
>JAXDGC010000512.1:0-7519 GCA_034665245.1 Solirubrobacteraceae bacterium
AGGGCGTGCAGATCCACTCGCACGACTACAAGGGCGACGACCCGGACTTCTTCCGTGACAAGACGGTCGTCGTCCTCGGGATGGGCAACTCGGCGATGGACATCGCGGTCGAGGCGAGCTTCGTCGCCGAGCGCACCTACCTCGCCGCACGCCGCGGCGCGCACATCCTCCCCAAGTACCTGTTCGGCAAGCCGACGGACCAGCTCGGCGGCTCGACGAGGATCCCGTTCGAGGTCCGCCGCAAGCTCTTCCAGGGGATGTTGAAGGTCGCTCTGGGCGACATGGAGCGCTACGGCCTCCCCAAGCCCGACCACCGCTTCGGCGACGCGCACCCGACGATCTCCGACGACATCCTGTCGCGGATGGCGCACGGCGCGATCGCGGCGAAGCCGAACATCGCGGCGCTCACCCGTGACGGCGTTCGCTTCACCGACGGGTCGGAGGTGAAGGCCGACATCGTCGTGTACTGCACCGGCTACAAGGTCACGTTCCCGTTCTTCGACGAGGGCTTCATCTCCGCCCCCGACAACGACCTGCCGCTGTTCCGCCGCACCTTCCACCCCGACGTCCCGAACGTGTTCTTCATCGGGCTGCTCCAGCCGCTCGGCGCGATCATGCCGATCGCGGAGCACCAGTCCAGCTGGGTCGCCGACTTCCTCGCCGGCCGCTACGCGCTGCCCTCCTCCGGGGCGTTGCGCGCCGACATCGAGCAGGAGCGCAAGCGGATGTTCAAGCGCTACGTGGCCTCCAAGCGCCACACGATGCAGATCGACTTCGACGACTATCTCGTCGCGCTGGCCAAGGAGCGCAAGGCGGGCGAGCAGCGGGCGACGGCCGAGGGCAATCGTCTCCCCGTCCCGCCACGCGCCGCGATGGTCGCGGCGTGACCGGGGCCGCGCTCGCCGGCGCCGGCCGCCGGGAGCGCACCAAGGCCGCCAACCGCGCCGCGATCCTGACCGCGGGGCGGGAGGTGTTCGCCGAGCTCGGCTACGGCGCGGCCGGCGTGCGCGACATCGTGCGCGGGACCGACCTCGCGGCCGGCACGTTCTACAACTACTTCCCGGACAAGCAGGCCGTGTTCGCGGCGCTCGTGCGGGAGGTCGGAGAGGAGGCCCGGCGCCGCGTGCGCGCCGCGCGCCGCGCCGCGCGGACGCCGCGCCAGTTCGTCGAGGATGCCTACCGCGCGTACTTCGGCTTCATCGTCGAGGACGCCGCGCGCGCCGCGTTCCTGTCGCGCAACACGGCCACGATCCGCGCGATGTTCGAGCCTTCCGAAGGCCCGGCGGGCATCGGCGAGCTGGCCGAGGACCTGCGCGCGGCGATCGCCCGCGGCGACCTGCCTCCGGTCGACGTCGACTACTGCGCCGGGGCGATGGTCGCGGTCGCGCTGGAGCTCGGGCAGCGGCTGATGCAGCGCGATCCGCCCGACGTCGAGGGCGCGACGCGCTTCGCCACGCAGCTGTTCCTCGGCGGCATCATGGGCGCTCGTTAGCCTCCGGCGCATCCGATCCTACGAGGTCAGGAAGCGGTTGCGCTGGCCCGCTCGACCGCGTCGGGCAGCCCGCGCAGGTCCTCGATCCGCACCGTCGCGCGCGTGCCGTCCTCGCCGGAGTCGAGCCGGTCGACCCACACGCGGGGGAGGTTCAGCCGCGCCGCGGTGTCGATGTCGTGGAACCACGACTGCGCCGCGTGGACCCAGCGACCGCGCTCGCCGTCCGTGCGCTCGGTGAACGCGTGCCAGTGGCCGGGGTCGGGCTTGTAGGAGCCGACCTGCTCGGCCGTGACGATGAGGTCGAACGGGACCGGCATGCGATCGAGCGTGGTGGCGAGCAGGTCGTCGTCGCAGTTGGAGAGGATCGCGAGGCTCCAGCCGTTCTCGCGCAGGGCGCCGAGGGCGGGACCGACGTCGTCGAAGATCGGCAGCTCGTGCCAGTGGTCGACGAGCGCGGTCTCGGATCCCGCCGGCAGCTCAATGCCCTCGCGCTCGGCGGCGCGGCGCAGCGTCTCGGTCAGCACCTCGCGGTACCGAGGGGCCGGCCGCTGTGACTCGACCTCGGCCTCGAGGTCGTGGTAGGCGTGCAGCAGCCGCTCGGCGTTTTCGGCCCCGACGTGCGGCGTGAGCGCGTTGCGCATCCCGCCCAGCCAGTCGGCGAGCGTCCCGTAGCAGTCGAAGCTGACCCAGTCGCGGCTCATGTGCGAACCAGCCATTTGTATCGCTGCGCGCCCTCGAATGCAGCCTGGCCCGCGAGCTGGGCGATCGAAGTCGACATCGTCGGATAGACGTGGATCTGGCTCGCGAGGTCGGAGAACTTGATCCCGCGCTCGATCGCGCCCGCGAGCTCCTGGATCAGCTCGCCCGCCGCGGCGGCGAGGATGTGCGCGCCGACGATCCGCTTCTTCGCGCAGACGACGAGGATCAGCCCGTCCTCGGTGCCGTCGGCGCGCGCCCGGTCGGAGTGCGCGAGCTCCATCCGCCAGACCTCGACGTCGTCGCCGTGGCGCTCCCGCGCCTCGGCGACCGTGAGCCCGGCGTGGGCGAGCTCGGGATCGGTGAACGTCGCCCAGGGGACGAGCGAGTCGAAGCGGCCCTTGCCCGGGAAGAACATGTCGCGGATCGCCTTCACGCCCTCCGACGCGGCGGAGTGCGTGAACAGGTGCCGGCCGGCGAGATCGCCGACCGCGTAGATCGAGGGGACACTCGTGCGCGAGCGGTCGTCGACCTTGACGCCGTGCGGCGTCACCTCGATCCCGAGCAGCTCGAGCCCCAGCCCGTCGACGTTGGGCTGCCGGCCCACGCCGACGAGCAGCTCCTCGGCGGCCCAGCGCGCAGGCGCGCCGTCGTGCGTCCCGTGCACGACCTTGAGCCCGTCCTCGAGCGCGACCCGCTGCGCGTCGGCGCGCAGGCGGACCTCGACGCCCTCGCCGCGCAGGCGGGCGACGAGGCGGTCCACGAGCTCCGGCTCGTCGCGCGGCAGCAGGCGCTCCCCGCGCTGCAGGACGGTCACGGTCGTGCCAAGGCGACGGAACGCCTGCGAGAGCTCGATCGCGACCGGGCCCCCGCCGATCACGAGCAGCGACGCGGGCGCGCGCTCGATCTCCCACAGGCTCTCGCTCGTCAGGAAGCCCGCGACCGCGAGGCCGTCGATCGCCGGCTCGGCCGGCCGCGAGCCCGTGCAGAGCAGGATGTGCTTGGACCCGAGCTCGTCATCTCCCACACGCACGCTGTGCGGACCGGTGAGCGTCGCAGCCTGCCCGAGGCGCAGCTCGAGCCCCATCGCGCGGAAGCGTTCCGGGTCGTCGTCGGTGGCGGCGATCGACCGCTGCACCGCGCGCACACGCTCGAACACCTTCGCGGTGTCGACGACCGGCTCGACCGGCTCGATCCCGAACGCGCCGGCGGTCCGCATGTGGTGGGCGGCCCGGGCCGAGGCGAGCAGCGCCTTCGAGGGCACACAGCCGGTCCACAGGCAGTCGCCCCCGACTCGATCGCGCTCGACGACGCACACCTTGAGATCGAGCGTCGCGGCGAACTCGGCGGCGACCATGCCGCCCGAGCCCATGCCGACGATGATCAGGTCGTAGTCCATTCCCCTGCCTCGACCCTATCCGGCCGGCCTCGCCTCAATACACCCTCCAAAGGGCGATCAGACGTGTCGACCGGCAGTGGGAGCGGCCTTCTAGCCTGTCGCGCCGTGCTCCCCGATGAACAGCGCGATCTGCGGATCGCCGCCATTGTCGCCTTGCTGCTCGCGTGCGGCGCGCTGCGGTTCGCGGGCATCGGGGATCACGGGCCGCTGGAGCTCGTGCCGGTGCTGCTCGCGGCCATCTGGTTCGGACGCCGGTCGACGTTCGTCGTCGCCGCGCTCGCGAGTGTCGCCGCGGCGTTCAGCGAGGTCCTCGACGGCATGGTGGACTGGTCGATGACCGGCGTGCACATCGCCCTGCTGGCGCTGGCGGCGTACGTGGTCAGCGGGCTCGCCGACCGGGCCCGGGCCGGCGAAGCCGAGCTCCAGCGGATCCGCCCGCTCCAGGACGTGCTCGCCCCGCGCAAGCCGCCGCAGCTGCCGCTTATCGACGTGGCGAGCCGCTACGTCCCCGCGCAGGCCGGCGTGTCCGGCGACTTCTACCAGGTGGCCGCGGGGCGCAACGGCGCGGCGATCGTCGTGATCGGCGACGCCGTCGGGAAGGGGATGGAGGCGGCGCGGCGGTCGATCTTCGTGCGGGCGCTCGTCGCGGCCTGCGCGCCCTATGCCGACGACCCGGCGACGATCGTGAGGACCGTGAACGCCGAGCTCGTCCACCAGCACGGGGCGTCGGCGCAGTTCATCACGATGCTCTGCGTCGTCGTGCACCCGGACGCGACCATGAGCTGGGCGTCGGCAGGCCATCCGCCGCCGGTCTCGCTGGCCGACGGCGAGGAGATCGGCTCCACCCGCACCGGTCATCCGCTCGGCATCGCTCCTGAGATCACCGACCTCGAGGTCTCCCGCTCGGCGCTTCCCCCCGAGGGGATCCTTCTCTACACCGACGGGCTCAGCGACGCCCGGCCGCCCAACCGGAAGTTCCAGCCGTTCGGTGAGAGCCGCATCCGTGCGGTGCTCCGCGAGCTCGCCGCGCCGGAGCTCGAGCAGGTGGTCGATCGGCTCGCTCGCGCCGCACAGGTCTTCTCGGGTGGCCCGCTGCCCGACGACCTCTGCGTCGTCGCCGTGCGCTCGCGCTTCGCGAGCAGCTGGCACGCCGAGGCGCCCGCGACCGCGAGCGCCTCGGCCCCAGCCGACTAGCGCGAGGCGGTCCGGCGGTACTTCGCGACCGCGAGCGGCGCGAAGATGACGATCAGGGCGATCGACCAGGCGACCGCGCCCCAGATGCTGTTGCCCGCGGGCGCGCCGAGCCAGAGCGCGCGCATCGCGTCGACGACGACCGTGATCGGGTTGACCTCGGCGAAGTCGCGGAGCCCCGAGGGCATCGACTCGACCGGCACGAACGCGGCGGAGATGAACGTGATCGGGAAGATCAGCGTGAAACCGACCCCGTTGGCCGCCTCGGGCGAGGAGACCACCATCCCGAGCAGCGCGAAGATCCACGAGAACGCGAAGCCGAACAGCAGCAGCAGGCCGACGCCGCCCAGGATCTCGAATGCGCTCGCGTTGAACGAGAAGCCGATGATCAGGCCGGTCACGAGCAGCACGACGATCGAGAGCGAGTTGGTCACGACGTCGGCCAGCGTCCGGCCGGCCAGCACCGAGGCGCGGGCGGTCGGCAGCGAGCGGAAGCGGTCGATCAGGCCCTTGGTGAGGTCCTCGGCGAGGCCGAGGGCGGTCACGAACCCGCCGAACGCGATGTTCTGCACGATGATCCCGGGGATCAGGAAGTCCACGTAGTCATAGCCCGGCGTCACGATCGCCCCGCCGAAGACGTAGGCGAACAGCAGCACGAACATGACGGGCTGGATCGTGAAGCCGATCAGCAGGTCGGGGGAGCGGGGGAGCCGCACGAGGTTGCGCTCGGCCATCACGAGCGAGTCGGCGATCAGCTGGGTCATGCCGCCACCTCCTCGAGGTCGTCCTCGTCGGCGGCGCTGACCGCCTCGTGGCCCGTGAGGGAGAGGAAGACCTCGTCGAGCGTGGGCCGGCGGACGCCGAGGTCCTCGACCCCGACGCCGGCGTCGTCGAGCCGGCGCACCGCCTCCATGATCGCGCCGTTGCGCTGCTCGACCGGCACGCGGACGGTCCCCTCCTCGATCTGCGGGGGCTCGCTGGACATCGGCGCGAGCGCCTCGGCCGCGCTCGCCGCGTCCGCGCGGTCCGACAGGTGCACCTCCAGGCGCTCGCCGCCGACGCGGTCCTTGAGCTCGTCTGCCGTGCCGTCGGCGATGACGGTGCCGCGGTCGATGACCGCGATGCGGTCGGCGAGCCGCTCGGCCTCGTCGAGGTACTGGGTCGTGAGCAGGACGGTCGTCCCGTCGGCGACGAGGTCCTCGATCGTCTCCCACAGGTCGACGCGGCTGCGCGGGTCCAGGCCCGTCGTCGGCTCGTCGAGGAACAGCACCGGCGGCTTGGCCACGAGCGCGGCCGCGAGGTCGAGGCGGCGGCGCATGCCGCCCGAGTAGGTCTTGGCCACGCGCTCGGCGGAATCGCTGAGCTGGAAGCGCTCGAGCAGCTCGCGGGCGCGCGCCGCGGCGGCGCGGCGGTTCTCGCCGTAGAGGCGGCCGACCATCACGAGGTTCTCCTCGCCGGTCAGGTGCTCGTCGACGGCGGCGTACTGCCCGGCGAGGCCGATGCGGGCGCGCAGCGCGCCGGCGTCGCGGACGACGTCGAGGCCCGCGACGCGCGCGCTGCCGGCGTCCGGCTTGAGCAGCGTCGCGAGGATGCGGACGGTCGTGGTCTTGCCTGCGCCGTTGGGCCCGAGCACGCCGAGGACGGTGCCCCGGGCGACCGCGAGGTCGATGCCGTCGAGCGCGCGCACCTTCCCGAACGACTTGACGAGGCCACTGACGGAGATTGCCGGCTCGTCACCGGCTGCTTCGGATGAATGCATCGCTGGAACCTACGGGGAATTTAGGCCAGAATCTGTCCTCAATGTCGGCGACCATCGAGCCATGAGCGACGCCTCGACCTCGAGCCGCCTGCTTACGCTGCTGTCCCTGCTGCAGGGCCGCCGCGACTGGCCGGGAGGCGAGCTCGCCGGCCGCCTCGACGTGTCGGGGCGGACGGTCCGGCGCGACGTCGAGCGCCTGCGCGGGCTCGGCTACCCGGTCGAGTCGCTCACCGGCCCCGCGGGCGGCTACCGGCTGGCGGCGGGCACCGCGATGCCGCCGCTGCTGCTCGACGACGACGAGGCGATCGCGATCGCCGTCGGCCTGCGGACGGCAGCGCGCGCCTCGGTGACCGGCATCGAGGAGACCTCGGTGCGGGCGCTGGTCAAGCTCGAGCAGGTGCTGCCCGCGCACCTGCGCCGCCGCGTGCAGGCGCTGCAGTCGGCGACGATGACGATGCCCACCGGCGGCGGGCCGACCATCGACCCGCAGATGCTCACGGTGATCGCCGCCGCCTGTCGCGACACCGAGCGCCTGCGCTTCGGCTACCGGGGCCGCGACGGGGTCGCCAGCCGCCGCGAGGTCGAGCCGCACTCGCTCGTCAACGTCGGGCGCCGCTGGTACCTCGTGGCGTGGGATTGCGGGCGCCGCGACTGGCGGACGTTCCGCCTCGACCGGCTCACGAAGCCCGCACCCGGCAGCCGCTTCACGCCGCGCGAGCTGCCCGCGAAGGACGGCGCCGCCTACGTGAGCCAGAGCCTGTCGGCGGCGCCGAACCGCTACGAGGCGCGGTTGACATTGCACGCCTCGGCCGAGGCGATGCGCAAGCGGGTGCCCCGTTACTGGGGGCCGTTCGAGCCGATCGACGACGCGACCTGCGAGTACCGCACCGGCGACGACAACCTCGACTGGCTGGCCGCGCGGATCACGATGCTGGGCGTCGACTTCGACGTCCACGAGCCGCCGGAGCTGGTCGAGCACCTC
>JAXDGC010000513.1:0-5711 GCA_034665245.1 Solirubrobacteraceae bacterium
CCCGGACTACTTCCGCCTGGCCGACGCCGCGCGCTGGCTGGGGGCGAAGTCGATCGTCGCCTCCACCGCGACGGCGACGCCGCAGGTGGCGGCCGACATCGTCACCCGCCTGCGCCTGCGCGAGCCCGTCCGCGTGGCCACGGGCTTCGACCGCCCGAATCTCTCCTTCGCGGTCGTGCCGTGCGCCACCAAGGAGGCGGGCCACCGCGGCATCGCCGCGGTCCTCGCCGAGCCGGAGGCGCTGCCGGCGATCGTCTACGCGGGCACGCGCGCGGAGTGCGACAAGCTGTCCACGCGGCTCGCGCGCGAGCTCGGGGTCGAAGTGGCCGCCTACCACGCGGGGCTGCCGCGGGAGGCGCGCGCGGACGCGCAGCGCCGCTTCATGGCGGGCGAGGCGCGCGTGGTCGTGGCGACGAACGCGTTCGGCATGGGGGTCGACAAGGCCGACGTGCGGACGGTCTGCCACGAGAGCGTCCCGGGCTCGGTCGAGGCCTACTACCAGGAGGCCGGGCGCGCGGGGCGCGACGGCCGCCCGGCGCGCTGCCTCCTGTTCGCCTCGAGCCGCGACAAGGGGCTGCACGTCTTCTTCATCGAGCGCTCGACGGTCGAGGAGGGCGCGATCGCGACGGTCGCCAAGCGCCTGATCGGCCGCGCGGTGGACGGCCGCTTCGCGGTCGGCCTCGACGAGCTGCGCGCGGTCGCGGGCGCCGACGACGACGGCGTGCGCGCGATCGTCGGCCACCTCGCGCGGGCGGGCGTGATCCAGCCGGCGCCGTCGCCGCCGGATCTCGTGACCGGCCGCGTCGCCGGCCCGTGGGACGGGCGCGCGCTCGCCGCCGCCCGCACGTCGGCGCGCGAGGGGACGAAGGCGCGCTGGCGCCAGTACCGCTCCGTCTGGGCCTGGGTCGAGGGCTCCGCCTGCCGCCGCACCGGCATCCTGCGCCACTTCGGCGACCCGTCCGAGCCGCAGGCCGAGGGCCCCTGCTGCGACGTCTGCGATCCCTCCCTCCTGCCCGCACCGCCGCGGGCGAGTACCCGCCCCCGCAGCGACCGGCCGGCGCAGCTCGCGCAGCGCCCGGCGTCGGGCGCACTCGAGGGGCTCGACGACGCGATCCTGGACGTCGTCGCGGCCGCGCAGCCCGAGGTCGGGCGCACGCGCGCCGTCGAGGTGCTGCGCGGCGGGCGCTCGAAGGTGATCCAGAAGTACGCCTACGACGGGCTGCCCGGCTACGGCACGTTCGGGCACCTGAGCGCCCCGGCGGTGCTCGAGCGCGTGGACGCGCTGCTGAACGCCGGCACCCTGCGCTCGACCGGCGGGCGGTTCCCGAAGCTCGAGGTGTCGTGAGCTTGAAGGTCGGCGTCCTCGCCTCGGGGGCGGGCACCAACCTGCAGGCGATCCTCGACCGGGTGCATGGGCGCGACGGCGTCGAGGTCGTCGCCGTCGGCTCGGACAAGCCGGGCGCGCAGGCGCTGAGCCGGGCGCGGGCCGCCGCCGTCGCCACGGAGGTCTTCCCGGTCGAGCGGCGCGGCGACCCGACTCGGGGCGGCCCCTCGCCCGCCGCCTTCCTCGACCGGGCCGCCCGCGACGACGCGATGGCGGGCTGGCTCGCGGCGCAGGGGGTCGAGCTCGTCGTGCTGGCCGGCTACATGCAGCTGCTCAGCCCCGCCTTCCTGGCCCGCTTTCCGCAGCGCGTGATCAACGTCCACCCGGCGCTGTTGCCCGCCTTCACCGGGATCGGGGCGGTCGAGCAGGCGCTCGCCTACGGCGTGAAGGTCTTCGGGGTGACCGTCCACTTCGTCGACGAGGGCGTCGACACCGGGGCGATCATCCTGCAGCGCGCGCTCGACCTGCCGGAGGCGACCGAGGCCGAGACGGTGCGCGATGCCCTGCGCCCCGTGGAGCACGAACTGCTCTGCGAAGCGGTGCGCCTGCTCGCCCGCGACGCGGTCAAGATCGACCCGGACAACCCGCGGCGCGTGCTGATCGCGTCGTGACTATCGTGCGCCCGCGATGACGCAGCCAGGCGAGGTCCGCATCCGCCGCGCTCTGCTTTCCGTGTCGGACAAGACGGGCATCGTCGAGTTCGCGCAGGGCCTCGCCGCCCTGGACATCGAGCTCGTCTCGACGGGTGGGACGGCGCAGGCGCTCGAGGCCGCGGGCTTGACGGTCCGCGCGATCGACGACTTCACCGGCTTCCCCGAGATGATGGACGGCCGGGTCAAGACGCTGCACCCGAAGCTCTACGCCGGGCTGCTCGCCCGCCGTGACGAGCCGGCCCACATGGTCGCCGCCGAGGAGCAGGGGATCGAGTTCGTCGACCTCGTGTGCGTGAACCTGTACCCGTTCGAGGAGACCGCCGCGCGGCGCGGGGCCGCGGACGCCGACGTGATCGAGAACATCGACATCGGCGGCCCGACGATGATCCGGGCGGCGGCGAAGAACTTCGAGTTCGCCGCGGTGATCGTCAAGCCGGAGAGCTACGACGCGATCCTCCAGGAGCTCGCCGACCTCGACGGCCACCTCTCGCTCGGCACGCGCGAGAGCCTCGCCGCGGAGGCGTTCTCGTGCACGGCGCGCTACGACTCGGCGATCGCGCGCTGGTTCGCCGAGAAGGCCGACGACTTCCCACCCGTGATCATGGGCGCCTACGAGAAGGTGACCGACCTCGCCTACGGCGAGAACCCGCACCAGCGCGCGGCCTACTACCAGCAGGTCGGCGCGCGCATGCACGTGCTCTCGCAGGTGCGCCAGCTCGGCGGTCGCGAGCTGTCCTTCAACAACGTCCTCGACCTCAACTCCGCGCGCCTGCTCGTGCACGAGTTCGAGGTGCCGTTCTGCGCGATCATCAAGCACAACAACCCGTGCGGGTGCGCCGCCGCCGGCACGCTGCTCGAGGCCTACGAGCGCGCCTTCGCGTGCGATCCGCTGTCGGCCTTCGGCGGCGTCGTCACCGTCAACCGCCCGGTCGACAAGCCGTTCGCCGAGGCGCTCGTCAAGCAGTTCTGCGAGGTCATCTTCGCCCCGCACTTCACGCCCGAGGCGCTCGAGGTCCTCTCCACGAAGCCGAACATGCGGATCCTCGAGGACAACGAGCGCCGCCACGTCAACGTCGCCGAGCGCGACCTCAAGCGCGTGATGGGCGGCCTGCTGGTGCAGGACCGCGACATGGACCTCGAGGACCGCTCCGCGATGGAGGTCGTCACCGAGCGCAAGCCGTCCGAGCGCGAGTGGGGCGAGATGCTGTTCGGCTGGAAGGTCTGCAAGCACGTTCGCTCGAACGCGATCGTGCTGTCGAAGAGCCTCGCCACCGTGGGGATCGGCGCCGGGCAGATGAGCCGCGTGGACTCCGTCCGGCTCGCGATCGAGAAGGCCCGCACGGCCGGGACCGACCTCGCGGGCTCAGCCCTCGCCTCGGATGCGTTCTTCCCGTTCTCCGACGGTCCTCAGCTGGCGGTGGACGCGGGCGCGACGTGCATCATCCAGCCGGGCGGCTCCCGGCGCGACCCCGAGGTCGTCGAGGCGGCGGACGTCGCCGGCATCTCGATGGTCTTCACCCACCGCCGGCACTTCAAGCACTAGGCGGCTGTCGCCTCCGCATGGGAGGCGATGAAGTCGAGCACCGCGGCGTTGAACTCCTGCGGGAACTCGAGCTGCAGCGCGTGCGAGCCTCGGTCGATGACCGTGAGCCGAGCACCGGGGATCTCCGCCGCGAGCTCCTCCTGCTTCCAGCGCGGGAGCAGGATGTCGTGGGCGCCGGAGATGACGTGCACCGGCATCGAGAGCCCGCCGAGCTTGCCGCGCAGATCGAACGTGCTCGAGGCGAGCGACTGGCGCTCGAAGCCGTCGGGCTCCTGAGGGTGCTCGTTGGAGCGCATGACCTGCTTGACGAAGTCGACCATCGGCTGGTTCTCGTAGAAGTCCTCAGAGACGGTGGCGAGCAGCAGCGAGTCGATCCAGTCGTCATGCGTGCGCAGCCGCCGCTCCGACGCCCACAGCCGGGTCTTCTCGCGCGCGTAGGCGCCGCTCCCCGCCCAGGTGACGGCGAGTTGGAGCGTCCGCACCCGCTCGGGCGCCGCCAGCGCGACGTGCTGCGCCACCGCGCCGCCGAGCGAGGCGCCGAGCAGGTGGAAGCTGTCGAGGCCGAGCGCGTCGGCGAGGCCGAGCGTGTCGGCGGCCATGTCGGCGATCTCGTACCGACCGCCGGCGTAGGAGCTCTGGCCGCAGTCGCGGTTGTCGAAGACGATCGTGCGGTGGCGCGCGCCGAAGGCCTCGACCTGCAGCGCCCAGGCGAGGTGGTCGGCCGCGAGGCCCATGACGCACAGGAGCGGCTCCCCGGCTCCGTGCTCTTCGTAGTACAGGGACATCCCGTTGGCGTCGGCGAATGGCATGGGCGGGCACCGTAGCGGGTGCTTGGTAGCGTCCGCGACCAGTGGACGCCCGGACGCTCGCCCGCCAGCAGGCCCTCGGCCGTGTCGTCGTCGGCGCCGGCCTCACCTTCGCTCCGGGCCTCGCCGGCTCCGGCTGGATGGGTCGCGACTCGAGGCGCCCCGCCACCCAGGTGGCGATCCGCGCGCTCGGCGCGCGCGACCTCGCGATCGGGCTCGGCACCGCATACGCGGCGGGCCAGGGCTACGGGTCCCGGCCGTGGCTGTGGGCGGGCATCCTGGCCGACGCGACGGACTTCGCCGCCACCCTCCGCGCCCGCGACGCGCTGCCGTCGCTCAACGTCGGTGTGGTCGGGCTGGTCGCCGGCGGCTCGGTGCTCGTCGGGCTCTGGCTGCGCTCGCGGCTCGACTAGCTCGCGCCGTAGAGCGTGCGCGTCCAGATCGTCGCGAGCGTCTCGATCACGGTCGGGGGCGCCACGCACTGCGTCCGGCCGAGCGAGGAGAGGAGGTAGCGCTCGCTCATCCAGATCAGCGCCCCCGCGGTCTCCCGGGCGTCGAGCGGCAGGGCCCGCCCGGCCTCGATCTCCGCCTCGATGTGCGTCGCCGTGGCGTCGATGAAGCCCTGCACGAGCGAGCTGTAGGCGAGCTCGACGTCGGGGTCGACCGTGGCGGCGTCCGCGAGCGCATGCAGGACGGGGCCATGGCGCTCGAACACCGCGACGACGCCCTCGAGCGCGTCGCGGACCCGCAGGCCGCCCGGCCCGGTGCCCTCGAACCAGCGCTCGGACATCGTCCACATCTCCGCGCCGAAGCGCTCGGCCACCCGCAGCACCAGGTGGTGGCGGTCGCGGAAGTGGACGTAGAACGACGGCCGTGACAGCTCGGTCCGGCGCATCACCTCGTCGACGGTCAGATCGCGGAACGGGCGCTCGCGCAGCAGCTCCTCAGCTGCCGCGATGATCTCCTGTTCCGCCACCTCCGGCGACCGTCGCCGACGGCGGCTTCCCGTCGCTGAGCTCCTCCCAGGGCCCACCGCGCGCAGCTTAGCCCCCTTACACTCCGCGAGCAGGGCCGTTAGCTCAACTGGCAGAGCAAGGGACTTCAACTAAAAGGAGCGCTAGTCGAGAGATCGCTAGTTCGTCGGCGGCTATTTGCTGGGACCCCCTGAGAGCCCCGGAGTACCCATCGCGGTGAAAATCTCCGGGGATTGGGCGATCAGCAGGCAACCCCGCCTCGGCGGGAGAGCCCTCAGAGGCCATACGCCGCCCACCCGCCCGGTCCGGCCGAGGGTGAAGAGATGGTCCAGACCGCAACGCCGGCGCTCG
>JAXDGC010000514.1:0-14006 GCA_034665245.1 Solirubrobacteraceae bacterium
GTCACGTGCTTCTCGACCGCGCTCTCGGTGATCACGAGCTGCTCGGCGATCCCGCTGTTGGAGCGGCCCTGGGCCATCAGCTCGATCACCTCGCGCTCGCGCGGCGAGAGCTCGTCGAGCGGGTCGCTGCGGCGGCGGCGGCCGAGCATCTGGCCGACGACCTCCGGATCGAGCACCGACCCGCCCTCGCCGACGCGGCGGACCGCGTCCGCGAAGGCGTCGAGATCGCCGACGCGGTCCTTGAGCAGGTAGCCGACCCCCTCCGCGCAGTCGCCGATGAGGTCCACGGCGTAGCGCTCCTCGATGTACTGCGAGAGCACCAGCACCTTCGTGTGGGGATGCTCCTCGCGGATCTGCATCGCCGCGCGCAGGCCGTCATCGGTGTTGGTCGGCGGCATCTGGATGTCCACGACCGCGACGTCGGGGCGGTGGGCCGAGACCTTGCGGCGGAGGTCGATCGCGTCGCCCGCCTGGCCGACGACGTCGAAGCCCGCCTCCTCCAGGAGCCGCTGCAGGCCCTTGCGGAAGAGCAGCTGGTCCTCCGCGATGACCACCCGCATCAGTTGCGCTCCCACAACGAGCCGATGCGGGCGTTCGCGAGCGCCGCCTTGGCCACGAAGCCCTGCGCGCCGCAACGGCGCAGCAGGGAGCCCACGCGCTCGTCCTCGTCCGCCGAGGTCAGGACCACGCGCGGCGCCGGTCGCTCGAGCCCGAGCGCCGCGGCGACCGCGAAGCCGTCCATGTCCGGCAGGTGCACGTCCAGCAGCACGGCGTCGGGTCGCAGCCGGCGCACGGCGGAGAGCGCCGTCAGGCCATCGCTCGCCTCTCCGACGACGCTGTAGCCGCTCTCCTCGAGCAGCGTCCGGGCCAGCTCGCGGAACCCGGCGTGGTCATCGACGACGAGGACGGTTTTGACCATGCCCGAATGCTGACAAGCCGACCGCCGGTCCACAGTGTGGCTAGCCGCAGGGACCGGCGGTCCGTGCCCACGCGAAGAAACTGTAGCTTCGTGATAATTCTGCCTCTGGCCGATCGTCGCGAGATGTCGAAAGGACACCACGGGTGCCATGCCATGGTGTTCCCATGACAACTCTTCGCATGGCGCGACTCGAGCGCCAGATCACCGTGGTGGCCGTCGTGCTGCCCTTCCTCGGCTTCCTCGTTGCCCTCTGGCTCCTGTGGGGCGGAGCGGTGACCGGCCTCGACCTGGCGATCCTCGCCGTCATGTACGCGGCGGTCGGCTTCGGCGTCACGATCGGCTACCACCGCCTGTTCACCCATCGCTCCTTCGAGGCCAAGCCATGGCTGCGAGCCACGCTCGCGATCCTCGGCTCGATGGCGGTCCAGGGCGCGGTCATCCACTGGGTCGCCGACCACCGCAAGCACCACACCTTCACCGACGAGGAGGGCGATCCGCACAGCCCGCACCTCAACGCCGCGACCGGTTGGCGCGGGGTGCTGGCCGGCCTCTGGCACTCGCACATGGGCTGGCTGTTCGACGGCGAGCACTCCTCCGCGCGCCGCTTCGCGCCGGACCTGCGCAAGGACCCGATGATGCGCAGGATCGACTCGCTGTTCCCGCTGTGGGCGCTGCTCGGCCTTCTCATCCCCGCGCTCGCGGGCTTCATCCTCTCGGGCGGCGAGCCCGTAGCGGCGCTGACCGCGTTCGTGTGGGCGGGCCTCGTGCGCGTGTTCCTGCTGCATCACGCGACCTGGAGCGTCAACTCGATCTGCCACATGTACGGCAAGCGCCCGTTCGAGACCGACGACGAGAGCCGCAACAACTGGGCCGTCGCGTTCGTGTCGCTGGGCGAGGGCTGGCATCACTCCCACCACGCCTTCCCGACGTCGGCGCGCCACGGCCTCCAGCGCCTCCAGTTCGACCCCTCCTACGCGCTGATCAAGCTGTTCGCGCGCCTCGGCTGGGCCTCGAACGTCAAGGAGCCCAAGCCGGAGCAGGTCGAGGCCAAGCGGGCCGGCACGATCCCTGCCACGCCGGTGGCCGAGGCGCAGCCGGCGCCCGCGACCGAGGAGCGCGAGCTCGTGGGGGCCGGGGACCGCTCCTAGCTACCGCAGCCGCTTGTGGACCCGGACGGCGCCGCCGTCCGGGAACGAGCGGATCTGGACCAGCTCGCAGAGCTGATTGGCCATCCACAGGCCGCGGCCGCCCACCACGCCGGTGGGCGGCTCGACGCGACCGGCCAGCGGATCTTCGATCCGCCCGCGGTCGCGGACCTCGCACACGAGCGAGTCGCCCTCGCGCCAGAGGCTGAGCGTCCCTTCGCCGCCGCCGTGGCGCACCGTGTTGGTGGCGAGCTCGTGGACGGTGAGCACGAGCTCGTCGACGCGGTTGTCCGCGAGCGCGGCGCGAATGGCGTGGGCGGCGACGATCGCGCGGATCTCGCGCAGCTCCTCCCGGCTGACAGGCCGCACCTCCGCGTCGCGGGGCGGATCCGGGAGCGGCTCGGCGAACGGGGCCGCCAGGGCCTCGACGCCGGGGAAGCTGCCGCTGGGTGCGGACCGCCCGCGAGCCGCCAGGAAGGGATGGTTGCGCCGCGCCTCCTCGATCACGGCGGCGCCCAGCGCGGTCGTGTCATAGGGGCAGAGCAGCCAGAAGTCGGGGTCGTCGAAGCATGCGTTCAGCAGCGCCTCGTGGCGCTGGCACTCGGCCAGCTCCGCCGGGCTCCGCTCGGCCCAGATCGGCTCGCCGATGCCGCGCAGCGTCCGCCCCGGGCGTGAGTGCTCGGCGACGAACCGCTGCCAGGCCGGGATGATGCGCGCCGGATTGGTGCCGATCTCGGCCATGTCGGCGAAGTGGATCCGCTCGGCGTCGCCGTCGAGCGCCTCGCGCAGCGCTTCGATCTTGTGGGCGGCGAGGACGACGAGCGTGGGCGCGCCGTCCGCGACGGCGTCGCGGAGGAACGGCAGCGTGCCGGCCATGAACTCGTCGGCGTCGGCGTAGAACAGCGCCTCGTGCCGGTAGCTGTCGCTCTCGCACGTGCTCGTCATGACAGCTCCAGCCGGGGGTGCTCCGTCCAGCCGCACCCTTGCAGCACCCGCACCAGCGCATCGCCGGGATCGGGGAACCGAAGGCGCCACCCGTTGCTCAGCCGCTCGGCGGCCTCGATCAGCGCTCGGCAGGCCGCCACGTCGATGAACGACAGCTCCGCCGTCTCGACGACGAGATCCTCGTCCGCGATCCCCGCCTCGAGCTGCGCGGCGAGCTGCGGCGCGGAGGTGATGTCGATTTCACCTGACAGTCTCACGCCCATTGGCCGCGAGTCTAGCCCGCCTAAGCTCCCTTCCGTGAGTCGCACCCAGCGCCTGAGCCTGCTGGCCGCGATCATGGGGTCGTTCGTCGTCGGCCTCGACTCGACGGTGGTCAACGTCGCGCTGCCGGCGATCGAGAAGGACCTCGGCGGCGGGCTCGCGGGCCAGCAGTGGATCTCCAACGGCTACCTGCTGGCGCTCGCATCGCTGATCCTGGTCGGCGGCTCGCTGGGCGACGTCCTCGGCGAGCGGCGGGTCTTCACGGTCGGCCTCGTGGGCTTCGGGGCGACGTCGATGGTGTGCGCGCTGGCGCCGAGCATCGAGGTCGTCGTCGCCGGCCGCGTGGCGCAGGGCGTGTTCGGCGCGCTACTGGCGCCCAGCGCACTGGCGGTCATCGTCGCCGCCTTCCCGCCCGCGCAGCGCGGCCCGGCGGTCGGCTCGTGGACGGCGTGGTCGGGCATCTCGACGGTGGTCGGCCCGCTCGTCGGCGGGCAGTTGATCGACTCGGCCTCGTGGCGCTGGATCTTCGCGATCAACGCGCCGTTCGTCGTCGCGACGCTCGTGCTCGTGTTCATGGCGGTGCCGCAGCGCCCGCGGCTGACCGCGCGGCCGCCGATCGACTGGCCCGGCGCCGTGCTCTCGTTCCTCGGCCTTGCGGGCCCGACGCTCGCGCTGATCCGCCAGCCGCTGTCCGGTTGGGGCGCGCCCGACGTGCTCGGGCCGGGCCTCGCCGGCGTCCTGTTCCTGGGCCTCTTCCTCGCGCGCGAGGCGACGACGCCGCATCCGATGCTGCCACTCGAGTTGTTCAAGCGGCGCAACTTCGCCGCGGGGAACATCGAGACGTTCGCGATGTACGCCGGGTTGTCGGTGCTGTTCTTCTACCTGATCCTGTTCCTCCAGCAGGTGGCCGGATACAACGCGCTTGAGGCCGGGCTGGCGACGCTCCCGACCACGGCCGTGATGTTCCTGCTCTCCAAGCGCGCGGGCGCGCTCGCCGATCGCTACGGCCCGCGGCTGTTCATGGGCGGCGGCCCGCTCGTCGCCGCCGCCGGCCTGCTGCTGATGCTGCGCGTCGGCGCCGGCGTCGACTACGCCACCGACCTGTTGCCGGCGCTGCTCGTGTTCTCGCTCGGGCTGTCCGCGACCGTCGCGCCGCTGACGGCGACGGTGCTCGCCGACGCCGACGAGGAGCACGCCGGGATCGCCTCGGGCATCAACAACGCGATCGCGCGCGCCGCCGGCCTGCTCGGGGTGGCCGCGATCGGCGCGGTGATCGCGGCGCAGTTCGCGGCCGCGCTGCGCGATCGGATCGACACCTCCACGCTCTCACCGGCGGGGCGCGCCGTCGTCCGGGTGGCCCAGGACCGCACGCTGGCGCGCGCCGACGTGTCGGGCCTGGCGCCGAAGGAGGCCGCGACCGTCGCGCGCGCGACCGAGGCGGCCGCGGTCAGCGCGTTCCACACCGGCATGGCGATCAGCGCCACGCTCGTCGGCCTCGGCGGGATCCTCGGCCTCGCGCTGGTCCGGACGCCCCGGCGCCGCGTCACCTGCGCCGGCTGCGCCGGCGGCCAGCTCGCGGGCGCCCCGCTCGACGCGGCGCGCGAGCGCGTGCCGGTCGCGGCGCCCGCCTGAGCTCAGCCGTTCACTGCTCGTAGTGCTCGACGACGTCCTCGGGCCGGACGTCCGCCTGCGACGGGTCCTCGCCGGCAGCGCGCAGAGCGCGCCGCCGCCGCAGCAGGTCCCAGAGCTGGTCGAGGCGCACCTCGAGAGCGTGCTGCTCGGCCTGCTCCTCCTCGTTCAGCCCGCGGCCCTCCGCGTGGCGCCGCAGCTCGTGCTCGCGCTCGATCAGCTGCTCGATGTTGTCCTCGACGGGCTGGTCGGGATCGGCCATGGCTAGGAGAACCGCTGGACGAACTCGAGGGCCTTGTCGGCGACCTCGCGCCAGCCGCTGTCGATCGTGAGCGCGTGCCCGCGGTTGGGGATCTCGACGATCTCGGTCACGCCCTCGTTCTGCTTCTGCTTCTTGAACGACGCATTGGCGATCGCCCACGGGACGGTGTGGTCCTTCTCGCCGGAGATGATCAGCAGCGGCCCGCGCTCGGGGTTCTTGCTGTCGACCTTGGCCTCCGTCCACGGGTTGAAGTTGGCGCTCGCGGCCTGGAAGAGCGGCGCGCCGGGCGCGGGCACCGAGTAGGTCTCGTAGAGCTCCTTGGCCTCATCCTCGCTGACGGCGTTGGCCCAGCCGAAGCGGAACTGCTTCAGGGTGAGCGGCACCGCGCGGTTGCGGTTGGCGGGATTGCCAAGCACCGGCTGCGCGGACTTCAGCGCCGAGATCGGCAGCGGGAGCACGCCGCGGAAGGGCGCCGGGTCGATGGCGACCGACACGGAGGCGAGGCCGCGGCCGGCGATGATCTGCGCGAGCAGCCCGCCGAAGGAGTGGCCGACCACGGCCGGCTTGCGGTCGAGCCCGCGGATGACCTCGTCGTAGTGGTCGGCGACCTGGCCGACCGTCTTGCCCGCGAAGACCTCGGGGTGCGCGTTGGCCTCCGCGACGGTCTCGGGATCGTCGGGCCAGCCCGGCGTCAGCGCCGTGAAGCCGGCCTCCTCGAACACCGTGGCCCAGCGGTCCCAGCTGCTCGGCAGCAGCCACAGGCCGTGGATGAACACGACCGGAGCAAGCCCGGACTCGTTCGCGCGGCTGACCTGCTCGGCCTCGTGGTCGGTGATCGTGGTGGCGACTTCGGCGGTATCGGGCATGCGGCGCTCCCCGGATCGGTGTGTCCACCGATCGTACGCCCGTGACTCAGCGGCAGTCGCCCAGCGCTCGATCGAGGATCTCGAGCCCGAGATCGATGTCCTCGGGCGCGATCGTGAGCGGCGGGGCGATGCGAAGCACACTCCCCAGGCCCGCGAACTTGACGATGTTCACGTTCAGGCCCAGCTCGATGCAGCGCTCCGTGACCGCGCCCCCGTAGGCCGCATCGGGCTCGCGCGTCTCGCGGTCCGAGACGAGGTCGACGCCGAGCATGAGCCCGACGCCGCGGACGTCTCCGATCGGCTCATGGCGGCGCTGGAGCTCCTCGAGGCCCGCGCGCAGGTGGGCGCCCATGGCCACCGCGCGGGCGCCCAGGTCCTCCGCCAGCACCGTCCGCACCACGGCGCGGCCGACGGCGGCCGGCAGCGGGTCCGAGACGTGCGAGGTGACGTGCAGGAACCCCTTCTCGAACGCGTCGGCCTCGATCGCGTCGGTGGTGATCGTCGCCGACAGCGGCAGGCCGCCGCCGAGCGTCTTCGACAGCGCGACGAAGTCCGGCACCACGTCGTGCTGCTCGAACGCGAACATCGTCCCCACACGGCCGAGTGCGGTCTGCGCCTCGTCGACGACCAGCAGCATCCCGCGTGCCTCGCAGCGCTGCTTGAGCCCCGCGAGGTAGCCGTCGGGCAGCGGCACGATGCCGCCCGCGCTCAGGATCGGCTCGACGATCGCGGCGGCCGGCGCGCCGACGGACTGGGCGTCGCAGATGGCGAGGCCCGTGTCGAGGCAGGTGAGGTCGCAGCGGTCGCGGCAATGGGCGATCGGGCAGCGGTAGGGGTTCGGCGTCGGCAGCGCCATCGTGCCGGGGAGCGACGGGCCGTAGCCGCGCCGGCCGGCGCTGTAGGTGCTGGACGCGGCGCCCGCGGTCATGCCGTGCCACGAGCCGGCGAAGGCGAGCACCTCGTGGCCGCCGGTATTGAGCTTCGCGAGCCGCAGCGCGGCCTCGTTCGCCTCACCGCCGGTGGAGAGGAACATCGCGCGGGCGAGCGGCTCGGGCAGCAACGCCATCAGCTCGCGCGCGAGCTCGGTGACGTCGCGCGAGAGGAAGCCGCTGAACAGGTGCACCGCGCGGCCCCCGGCGTCCCGCATCGCGTCGAGGATCGCCGGGTGGCCGTGGCCGAGCGTGGCGCACATCTGGCCGGAGGTGAAGTCGAGCACCTTGCGCCCGTCCTCGGTCGTGAGCCAGCTGCCCTCGGCGCGCTCGACGAGGAAGTCGGGGAACTCGCCGGCATAGCGGATCAGGTGATCGCGGCCGGCGCGCAAGGTGTCCGCGGCAGGAGAGGTGGAGGAGGCGTGGGCGCTCATTACCTGACATGTCAGCACGGGCCGTCTGACATGTCAATAGGATGCCCGCCATGGACCCGACCTCCGCCGGATCGAGCGCCGCCGCGCACGAGCGGCTGCGCCACGCGATCGTGCGGCTGGAGCTGGCGCCGGGCACGCCTGTCTCGGAGGCGCAGCTCGTCGCCCGCTTCGGCTACTCCAAGGCCGCGATCCGTGGCGCGCTCGCCCGCCTCCGCGTCGAGGGCCTGGTGCTGGCCGAGCCGCGCCGCGGCCACGTCATCGCCCCGCTGACGCTGCGCGACGTGCGCGAGATCTACGAGCTGCGCCTGCGGCTCGAGCCGCCGGCCGCGGCAGCCGCGGCAGGCCGGATCCCCTCCGCCGAGCTGGCGCGCCTGCGCGCGCTCTCCGATCCTGTGCTCGACCTCGAGGATCCGGCGTCGGTCGATCGCTTCATGGCCGCCAACCGCGCGGTGCACGTCACCGTCGCAACGGCCGCGGGCAACGGCCGCGCGGCTGCGATCGTCGCGCGCCTGCTCGACGACTCCGAGCGCGCCCGCCTGGTCGCGCTGCGCGGCGGCGCCGCCGGGCGCGGGTCGCGGGCGCGCGCCGAGCACCACGCACTGCTCGACGCGCTCGCGGCCGGCGACGGGGCGGAGGCCGAGCACCTGATGGCCGGCGCCATTCGCGCCTTCAGCGACGAGGTGCTCGAGGCGCTGCGGGCCGCGGTGCTGGATGCACCGCTGCCCGCAGCCTGAGTCGTCAGCGCCCGCTGCAGGCGACGTTCGTGCACTGCAGCGGGTTTCCGTTCCCGAACGCGCGGTTGCCGCCGCCGTCGGTGGCTCCGAGGACCGCTTCGATCCCGAGGTCGTGGTTGTGGTTCGCGGTGTTGCGGATCAGCGTGGTGCCCTTGGCCTCTACCTTGATCCCGTCGTGGGCACTTCCGTTCGCGGTGTTGCGCCGGAGGAGCGTGTCGGTCGCGTCGGCATTGACGAGGATGCCGTCATAGAGCGTGCTGTTCGCGACGTTGCGCGAGATGACGTTGCGGTCGGATGTCTCAGGGTTGTCCAGCGACGTCACGAAGATGGCGGGGCCGCGGCCGCCGACCACGACGTTTCCGTCCACCGTGTCGTCGTCGGAGCCGTCCAGCAGGATGCCGAAGCCACCGGCGTCAGGGGCTCCGAAGAGGCCGCTGCGCCTGACGATGTTGCCGCGGATCTCGGTCTGGCGCGCGAAGCCGACCGTGATTCCGTCGCCGTTGTCGGTGATGACGTTCTCCCTCACCCGGTTGCCGGTGCCCTCGTCGGCGCTGATCGCGCTTCCGAGATTATGTGACACCCGGTTCCTGGCGAAGTCGTTGTGGTCGCTGCCGCCGGAGCTCGCGAGGCCCTGGTCGCTGCCGTCGATCACGTTCTTCTCGACGCGATTGTGATCGGAGCCGTCGAGCAGCACGCCCGGGGTCAACACGCTGCCCGAGATCGTGTTGTTGCGGATCTCGTTGCGGTCGGAAGAGGAGACGAGGAACACCCCCATGAAGCGGTTGTCGGTGGCCGAGCCGTCCACGATCCGATTGGCCGTCGAGTGGTCGAGCAGGATGCCGACGGAGTTCTGTGCGGTCGCGAGCCCGCGCAGGACGTTGTCGCTCCCGTCCACGATGAGCACGCCGAGATCGAATTCCCGGATCACGCCACCCGCGACGGTCACGCCGCGGTGGCCGGCCTGGTTGTTGACGCCGTCGTCGCAGCTCGTGTCACCGGGGCAGTCGTCGTCCACGTCGTTGCCGTCGAGGGTGTGGCCGTTGAGGTTGAGCTTGATGTTGTCGGCCCCGATCACCAGCCCGTTGCCGACACAGTTGGTGAGGTCGTGGTGCAGGGTCGTATCCCTGGTGATCGTGTCACCACAACTCAAGGTGCTCGCCACGGCGGGTGTCCCGCCGAGCGACAGAACGCAGGCCGCGACGATCGCGACGATCCAGCAACGGACAGTGGGTGATGGGGATGTAGGCATGCCGGCGAAGCTAGGCGGATCGAGTCCTGTCCACATCAGGGGTGACCCTGACCCGCTGCAATGGAGGACCCCGATGTGCGCCGCGCGTCCCCGGCGTAGGTTCGGGACACCACCGAACGAGGAGGGCCTGTGATGCGCACCACCAACGGCAACCGGGCGACACGCTTGTCGCTGCCGGCGGCGCTGTTCGCGCTCGCTCTCGCGGGATGCGGCGCAAGCACCACCGACAAGACGGGCGCCACGAAGCACGCCGAGCCGACCGTCGTGACGATGGCCAATGCCAACGGCGATTCGCTGGATCTGGATCAGTTCGCCGCTGCCGCCTCACGCCTCTCAGGTGGAACGCTGCGCATCGAGTTCAAGAACCGCTGGCGCGACGGCACGGCCGATTACGAGGCCGGGGTGATCGGCGACGTCAAGGAGGGGAAGGCCGATCTCGGCTGGGCGGGCTCCCGCGCATTCGACAGCGTCGACGAGCCGTCGTTCGACGCGCTGCACGCGCCGCTGCTCATCGACAACTATGCCCTGGAGGGAAAGGTGCTCGAGAGCTCGCTGGTCGGCGAGATGCTCGACGGACTCAAGCCGCTCGGCCTCATCGGTCTCGGCATCCTCCCGGGCCCCATGCGCAAGCCGCTCGGCGCGTCGCGCCTCGTGCGACCCGAGGACTACGCGGGCAAGAGGCTCGCGTCTACGCGCTCTGAGGTCGCCCAGCAGACGCTGCGCGCGCTCGGCGCCCGCGGCGCGCCGATCCCGGCCGGCGGACCGATCGACGGGTTCGACGGCGTCGAGAGTCACGCCATCGCGATCGACGGCAACGAGTACGACAAGATCGCCCCATACCTCACCGCCAACGTGACCCTCTGGCCTCGCCCGGTCGTCCTCTTCATGAACCCGGAAGCGTTCGACGGGCTCAGCGGACGGCAGCAATCGGCGCTGCGCGACGCTGCCCGCGACGCGCTTCCCGCCACGCTCGCCGCGACGCAGGCGGACAACATGGATGCCGCGGCGAACCTCTGTCGCCGAGGGGTGAAGTTCGTGACGGCGTCTGACGCCGACCTCGCTGCGCTGCGACGTGCGGTCCAGCCCGTCTATGACCGGCTCGAGCGAGACACCCTGACCAGGACTGCAATCGAGCAGATCCGCGTGATGCGGACAGGTAGGGCCGCGAGTGCTGATGCGCCCACGTGCTCGGGCGCAAGCTCGGCGGCGAGAACCACCGGCAAGCGCACGCCGATCGACGGGCGTTACCACCTGCACACGACGGCCGCGGATCTCCGCGCGGCCGGGGCGCAGGAGAACGAGATCAACCCGGCGAACTACGGCAGCTACGACGTCGTCCTCGATCGTGGGCACTTCAGGATCGGGCCGCCCGAGGACCCCGTTGCGGAGGGAACCTGCACCGTTGTCGGCAGCACGATGACCTTGACGGTCACGGGGGGTGGCGGCAACAGGCCGGGCGAGCAGTTCGACTATCGCTGGAGCCGCTACCGCGACCAGCTGATGCTCCGGCCCGTCGAGGGCAAGTCCTCGCCGGTACCGCTGCTCGCAAAGCCCTGGCGGCGAATCGGAAACGCGCCCTAACCGCGCAGGACGAACGTGAGCAGACTCTGGTGGTCCTCGCCGCACGCCGGGCAGCCCTCGAGATGCGCGCGCATGCCCGGGACCTGCTCGTCGGCCCGGCCGCCGGCCAGCTCGAGCTCGACGTAGCGGTCGAGCTCGTCGAAGCACTCCTCGCAGGTGAGCTCCGGGCCCCCGGGTCCGAGCAGTCGGGCGACGAGCGGGTCGCGGTCGGGTGCGGTCATGGCATCTCCCGTGCCGTCAGCGCCGCGCGCAGCTTGCGGCGGGCGTCGTGGATGGTCTTGTAGAGCGCGCCGCGGGTCGTGTCGAGCCGCTCGGCGAGCACGTCGATCGGGACGTCGTCGATGGCGACGGCGACGAGCACCCGGCGCTGGTGTGGGCTCAGGTCGCGCGCGATCGCGGCCTCCAGCGCGGCGAGCAGCTCAGCCGTCTCGACGTCCTCCTGCGGGGTCGAGCCGGTGCGCGCGATCAGCGCCCAGCCCTCGGGCTCGAGCTGGACCTCTCGGCCCTGCCACGCGCGCCGGCGGACCTTCACGCCCGCCTCGAACAGCGCGAACTTGTAGGCCCACGTGGTGAAGCGGCTGTCGCCGCGGAAGTCGTCGAGCTTGCCGAGCACGGCGATGAGCGCGTCGCCGGCGCTCTGGTGCGCGAGGTCGTCGCAGTCGCCGGGGCGCAGGTGGGGGTAGGAAGCGCGGCGGCGGTCGACCTCGTAGCGCGCGGCCTTGAGCAGCAGCGCGTGCAGCGCCGCGGCCGCCGCCTCGCGGTCGGGGCTGTCCGGGGCGAGGCGGTCGAGCCAGGCCTGCGATTCCGCGTCGAGGGTGGCGGGGAGGTCGAGGGACGCCATGGGGTTGCCGAGGAAGCTAATGGACGACTCGACGAACATGGTCTGTTGGTGGCGCGCGGGCGCGCCTTCTTACCCCGCTGGTAAGAACCTCGCACCGGCCGACACGAAGCTCGTCATGACGCTGATCGCCCTTCAGGACACCCACGACGCCGTCCGCCCCGTCGACACCCAGGCCGCCGAGCGGGCGGCGGCCGAGCTGCTCGTCGCGCTCGGCGCCGACCTGACCGCCGAAGGCGTGCGGGAGACGCCGCGGCGGATGGCGGCCGCATACGCCGAGCTGCTCACGCCACGGCCGTTCCGGCCGACCACGTTCCCCAACGACGAGGGCTACGACGAGCTGATCGTCGCCCGCTCGATCCCCTTCCACTCGCTGTGCATGCACCATCTGCTTCCGTTCCACGGCGTGGCGCACGTCGGCTATCTGCCCGGGGAGCGGATCCTCGGGCTGTCGAAGCTCGCCCGCGTCGTGGAGCTGTTCGCCCGCGACCTGCAGATCCAGGAGCGCCTGACGGTGCAGATCGCCGGCTGGCTGCAGGAGCACCTCGCTCCGAAGGGCGTCGGGATCGTGCTCGAGGCCGAGCACATGTGCATGTCGCTGCGCGGCGTGCAGAAGCTCGGCACCCGGACGGTGACCTCCGCCCTGCACGGGGTCGTCCGCGACGACCCGCGCACCCGCCAGGAGTTCCTGGCCCTGACGACGAGGAGCGACCATGCCCGCTGACCACCAGACGTTCGCCATCGTGGGCGCCGGGCTCGCCGGCGCGAAGGCGGCCGAGACCCTGCGCGAGGAGGGCTTCGACGGTCGCCTGGTGCTCCTGGGCGCCGAGGCCGAGCGGCCCTACGAGCGCCCGCCGCTCTCCAAGGACTACCTGCGCGGCGAGTCCGAGCGGGCCGGAGCGTACGTCCACGAGGAGGGCTTCTACGCCGACCGCGACATCGAGCTGCGCCTCGGCGCGCGTGTCGCCGGTCTCGATGCCGGGCGCGGCGAGCTCACGCTCGACGGCGATGAGCGGCTCGCGTATGACCGGTTGCTGCTGAGCACCGGCGCCGAGCCGCGCCGGCTGGGCATCCCCGGCGCGGAGCTCGCCGGCGTCCACCTCCTGCGCACGTTCGCCGACAGCGACGCGATCCGCGCCCGCCTGGACGCCGGCGGCCGGCTCGTCGTCGTCGGCGCCGGCTGGATCGGGTCCGAGGTCGCCGCCTCCGCCCGCGAGCGCGGCATGGACGTGACGGTCATCGCGCCGGAGGCGGTGCCGCTCGAGCGGGTGCTCGGACCGCAGGTCGGCGCCGTCTACCTCGACCTCCATCGCGAGCACGGCGTCGACATGCGGATGGAGGCCGGCGTCGCGTCGTTCGAGGGCGACGGCCGGGTCGAGCGCGTCCGCACGGCGGACGGCGCGACCATCGACTGCGACGCCGTCGTCGTGGGTGCCGGCGCGGTCCCGCGCACCGAGCTCGCCGCGTCGGCCGGACTGGCGGTCGAGAACGGCGTGCTCGTCGACGGGCGCCTCGAGACGAGCGTCCCGGGGATCTTCGCGGCCGGCGACCTCGCCAACCATCTCCACCCCGGGCTGGGGCGGCTGCGGGTCGAGCACTGGGACAACGCGCTCCACCAAGGACCCGCGGCGGCTCGGAGCATGCTCGGCTCGGAGGAGCCCTACGCGCGCACCCCGTACTTCTTCTCCGATCAGTACGACGTCGGCATGGAGTACGCCGGGCACGCGCCGGCCTGGGATCGAGTGGTCTTCCGAGGCGACCCGGCGAGCCGCGAGTTCATCGCCTTCTGGCTCGCGGACGGTCGCGTGCTGGCGGGGATGAACGTCAACGTGTGGGATGTCACCGAGCCGATCCAGGCGCTGATCGCGAGCGGCCTCCGGGTCGACGCGGCGCGCCTGGCGGACCCGGACGTCGCGCTCGAGGACCTGCGTCGCGGCGCTACGCGGCGCCGCTAGCGCCGGGTGAGGTCAGAGGGCGGCGCCGCGTGCGGGCGAAGACCCAGCTGCGCAGGGCGACGTAGCGCGTGACGGTGGCGGCGGCGCCCGCGGCGATCAGGACGCTCAGCTCCAGCGGCCGCGACGGCGCGCCGTCGAGCCCGTGCAGCACGCCGAGCGCGCCGCTCGTGAGCCCGAGCGTGAGCAGGTAGACCAGGGCGCCCGAGACGTGGTGCCGGAGCAGGCCCGCGTGGCCGCGGATGCGGAAGGTGAAGCGTCG
>JAXDGC010000515.1:0-2568 GCA_034665245.1 Solirubrobacteraceae bacterium
GCGCCCGGTCGCGGTCGGCACAGCCAGCGTCCGCACGGCCTCGAGCACCGCGGCGGCGACGCCGTCGGCCTCCTCGGACGACGCCTCGGGGAGCAGGATCGCGAACTCGTCGCCGCCGAGCCGGGCGAGCACGTCGGACTCGCGCAGGCGGCTGCGCAGCAGCTGGGCGACGCGCACGATCAGCTCGTCGCCGGCGGAGTGGCCCAGCGTGTCGTTGATCGTCTTGAAGTGGTCGAGGTCGAGCACGATCGCCGCGCCCTTGGGGCCGTAGCGATCGACGTAGGCGACGTGGCGCTCGAGCTCGCGCTCGAACGAGCGGCGGTTGAGCAGCCCTGTGAGCGGATCGTGGTCGGCCATGTGGCGCAGCTCCGCCTCATGACGGCGGCGGTCCGTGATGTCCTGCATCTGTGAGAGGAAGTGCAGCGGCGCGCCGTCGGCGTCGCGCACGAGCGTCGAGTTGATCATCACCCACACGGCGCTCCCCGACGCGTGCAGGTAGCGGCGCTCGGCGCGGTGGCTCGACAGCTCGCCCTCGAGCATCGCGCCGCGCGCCTCCCAGTCGGCCCGGAGCTCGTCCGGATGGGTGATCGAGGCGACCGGCAGGCCCTCGAGCTGGGAGGGGGTGTAGCCCGTGATCTGGCAGAGCGCTCGGTTGACGCGCAGGAAGCGGAAGTCGGTCGAGGTCAGCGCCATCCCGATCGGCGCCTCCTCGAAGGCGGAGCGGAAGCGCTCCTCCGCTTCGGCGAGCGCGGCCTGCGACCGCATCCGCTCGGCGACGTCGCGCACCGTCGCGTGGCTCTCGATCACGGCGCGCGTGACCGGGTCGCGCACGACGCGCACGCGCGTCTCGACCCACACCGGCGTGCCGGCCGCCCGGCGCATCCGGTGGGTCACCGAGACCGGGGCCTCGCCGTCGCCCGAGGCGCCCAGCACCGCGGCGACGCCGGCGGCGTCCGCGGGGTGGACGAGGTCCGTGAACGAGCGCCCCAGCAGGTCGTCGGGCTCGGCGCCCAGCAGCTCCCGGCAGGCGGGCGAGGCGTAGCGCAGCGCGCCCGAGGGCGCGAGCACGCAGATCAGGTCGGTGGAGGTCTCCGCGAGCACCTGCGACCGCTCCTCGGCGGCGCGGCGGGCGTCCTCGGCGCGGTCGCGCTCGGCGCGCCGCATCGCGATCAGCCCGAGCGCGTCGCGCTCGCGACGACGTGACTGCGAGCCGACGACGGCGATCAGCACGGTCAGCAGCCCGCCGACGAGCAGCGTCGCGAGCGCGAGGCCCTGGCTCGCGGACGGCTGCTCGAGCGCCAGCGTCCAGCGGCGATCGCCGAGCTTGAGGTGGCGCTGCTTCGCGCCGTGCAGCCGCTCGACGGGCTCGTCACCCTGCGTGAGCGAGAAGCGCATCCCCTGCGGAAGGTGCGCGGCGACGGCAGCGCGCACCGCGGGCGCGGAGAACGTCGCGAGGAACGCGCCGGACGCTCCCGCCGCGGAGGGCCGGACGGGCACCGCGACGGCGATGCTCGGGGGTGAGCCGTCGACCGAGGGCAGGACCGGGGTGGCGCGCGTCTCACCCGAGCGGATCGCGCCCTGCAGGGCGGCGCGCCCGGCGGACAGCTGGACCGCCTCGAGGCTCGGCGTGGCCGTTCCCCGCGCGGCGGAGTAGACGATCTTGTAGCGCCCCGGGCGCCCGGGCGCGTCGTCGGCGGCGGAGCGGGCGGGGGCGCGCTCGCCGGCGCCGCGCGCCAGCGAGACCGAGGTGAGCGCCGGCTCGTTGAGCAGTCGCGTGGCGAGCGCGTCGAACTGAGGCCGGCGGACCGAGAGCGGGCCCTGGACCGTCGAGGCGACGTCGGTCAGGCGGTCGACCGCGCCGACCGTCGCGTGGCGCAGGTCTCCCTGGGCGATCGCGATCAATCGCTCGTGACGCTGGTCGCGCTCGCTCTCGCCGTGCGCGAGCGCGACGCAGGTGGTGAGGACGGTGGCGAGCGCCGCCGCGGCGAGCACGAGCGTCTGGCGCGGTGCGCTGAAGCGAAGGTCGCGCGTCCACGCGCTGAGCGCTCGCGGGCTCGCGCCGAGCACGACGAGCGCGCTGCCGGCCACCAGCAGCCAGAAGGCGAGCGCGGGGGTGACCGTCGGCCAGGCCTCGTGGACGTCGCGCAACACCGGCACCGACGACGCCCCGCCGATCAGCACCGCGAGCCCGAAGGCGGCCGTCAGCACCCCAGCCGTGCTGAGTGCGATTCTCTCGAGTCCTGCCCAGCCCGACGGGTCCAGACGAGTCCGTTCGTCCACACCCCCTCATCGGCGCTTCGCGAGGCCGCGCTGATACAACGGTTGTCCGTTAGGCGTCGCGAAGCTCCTGCGCGGCGACCTCGGGTGCCACCACGCAGAGGTTCACGCCGGTCCCCAGCTCGAGCCCGGCGAGATGGGTGAGCCGCGGGAGGATGTCGACGCGCCAGCAGAACGAGTCGGCCCCGCGCGGCGCCGTGCGGATCCACAGGTTCAGCGGCGGCGAGGCGCCGAGCCGGCGGCGCAGGCGCAGCAGCGCGTCGTGCAGGAGCGCGGCGCCGGTCGGCCCGT
>JAXDGC010000516.1:0-3818 GCA_034665245.1 Solirubrobacteraceae bacterium
AAGACGAACCTCGAGGCGGCCGAGGCGGTGGTCGAGCAGCTGCGGCTGCGCGACATCGGCGGCATCATCGTCATCGACTTCATCGACATGGCCCGCGCGCGCAACCGCGACGCCGTGCTCAAGGTCCTGCGCAAGGCGCTCGACGAGGACCGAACGAAGACCTTCGTGGTCGAGATCTCGCCGCTCGGGCTGGTCGAGATGACGCGCCAGAACGTCACCGACGGCGTGCGCGAGATCATGACCAAGCCCTGCCCCCACTGCGGCGGCGAGGGCGTCGTGAAGTCCGAGGAGACGGTCGCGATCGAGGTCGAGCGCAAGCTGCGCCTGCTGGTCAAGGACGCGGGGGAGAGCGCCCCCGAGGCCTACCTCGTGCGGCTCAACCCGAAGGTCACGGGCTACTTCACCGGCGACGGCGCCCGCAACCTGCACGCGCTGGAGGAGGAGACCGGCCGGCGCTTCTTCTTCGAGGGCTCCGAGGGCCTGCCGCTCGAGCACTTCGCGGTCACCCAGGAGGGCACGCGCGAGGAGATCGAGACCCAGGCCATCCCCTTCTCCGAGGGCGACGAGGTCCACGTCCACATCGTCGAGCCGCACATGTACAACGACGACGACGCCGTGGCCAAGGTCGACGGCTACATGATCGAGGTCGTCAACGCGATCCCCTACGTCGGCGAGAAGAAGCTCGTCCTGATCGAGGAGGCCGGGCGCACCGGCGCGCGCGCCGTGCTCGTCGGCGCGGAGGCCGAGGAGGCCGCCGAGGCGGCCATCGAGCGCGCCAAGGCCACCCAGGCGCGCGCCCGCCGGCGGTCGCGGACCCCGGCCAAGCCGGCGGCGAAGCCCGCCGCCAAGCCGAAGGCCGCGCCCAAGCCGGCCGCGAAGGACGCGCCCGGGCCCGAGGAGCCGTCCGAGCCGGACGCCGACGGCGAGGCCGGGGAGGGCGGCGAGGAGACGCTAGAATCGAAGCCTCGGCGCCGAGGCCGCAGAGGCGGACGGCGCCGTTCGCGTGCCAAGGCCGAAGCCAGCGAGTGAGCACACAGACCATGCCCGAAGCCACCACCTACGCCGTCATCCGCACCGGCGGGAAGCAGTACCGCGTCGAGGAGGGCATGACCCTGCTCGTCGAGCGCCTGCCCGATGACGAGGGTGCGTCGATCGACCTCGAGCCGCTGCTCTACAGCGGCGGCAAGGACACGTTGTTCGCGAGTGCCGACCTCGGCCGCGTCAAGGTCAAGGCCAAGATCGTCGGCCACGAGCGCGGCGTGAAGCTGCGCGTGTTCAAGTTCAAGCCCAAGCGCGGCTACAAGCGCACCGCGGGCCACCGCCAGGAGCTGACCCGGCTGGAGGTCACCGGCATCTCCGTCGGCAAGGCCTCGTCGGGCGCGAAGAAGAAGCAGGAAGAGGAGGCCGAGAATGGCTCATAAGAAGGGACTCGGATCCAGCCGCAACGGCCGCGACTCCAACTCCAAGCGGCTCGGGGTCAAGGTCTTCGCGGGCCAGACGGTCACCGGCGGCGAGATCATCGTGCGCCAGCGCGGCACCAAGTTCCACCCGGGCGCCGGCGTGGGCATCGGCAAGGACGACACGATCTTCGCCAAGGGGCCGGGGATCGTGCAGTTCAACCAAGGTCGCCGGGGTCGCGTGATCTCGGTCGAGGCAGCCGCTAGTTCGGCTGAGCAGTAGGCCGGATCAGGACCTCGTTGACGTCGACGTGCGGCGGTTGCTGCACGGCGAACATGACGGCGCGGGCGATGTCGTCGGGCTTGAGCGCCTCGATCTCCGGCGGTGAGTCGAAGAACGGCGTGTCGGTCATCCCCGGCTCGATCAGCGACACGCGCACGCCGGTGTCGTTGAAGTCCTGGCGTGCCGCCTCGCCCATCGCGGTGACCGCCCACTTCGTCGCCGAGTAGAGCGAGCCCTTGAGCGCCCGGCGGCCCGCGACGGAGCCGGTGAGCAGCAGGTGGCCTCTGGACTCCTTGAGCGGGCTCATCGTCGCGCGGATCGTGAGCGCCGCGCCGTAGACGTTGGTGAGCACCATCGCCTTCCACTGCTCGACGTCGCCCTGGTCGAAGCCGCGGGCGGCGCCGAAGCCGGCGTTGGCGAACGCGACGTCGATGCGGCCATAGGCGTCGAGCGCGCGCTCCACCATCGCCTGCTGGTCGGCCCACTCCGTGACGTCACAGGCCACGGCCAGCGCGCGCTCATCACCGCCCAGCTCCTCGGCGAGGGCGGCGAGCTTGTCCTCCGAGCGGGCGCTCAGGACGAGCCGGTAGCCGGCCTCGGCGGCGTGGCGCGCCGTCGCGGCCCCGATGCCGGTGGAGGCGCCGGTGATTAGGAAGACAGGGTCTGAGGCTGAGGGCATGCGGCTACGGTTACCCGGCTTTGCTTCATGACCGCGCCAAGATCGAGGTCCGCGCCGGCCGCGGCGGCGACGGCACCGTGTCGTTCCGCCGCGAGGCCCACGTGCCCAAGGGCGGGCCCGACGGCGGTGACGGGGGCCGCGGCGGCGACGTGGTGCTGCGCGTCGACGACTCACTGCGCGACCTCCAGGCGTTCCGCCGCCGCGTGCACTTCCGCGCCGAGCGCGGCGGCCACGGCGAGGGCGCCCAGCGCCACGGCGCCGACGGCGACCCGTTGATCATCGGCGTGCCGCCGGGCACGCAGGTCGAGCGCTGGGACGGCACGCGCTACGACCTCGTCGCACCCGGCCAGGAGATCACGCTCGCCCGCGGGGGCATCGGCGGGCGCGGCAACAAGCGCTTCACGAGCGCCGTCCGCCAGGCGCCGCGGCTGGCCGAGCGCGGGCTCGAGGGGGAGGAGGGGGCGGTCGAGCTGCATCTCAAGCTGCTCGCCGACGTCGGGCTCGTCGGGCTGCCCAACGCGGGCAAGTCGTCGCTGATCGCGCGCCTCACGCGCGCGCAGCCGAAGATCGCCGGCTACCCGTTCACCACGCTCGAGCCGAATCTCGGGACGATCGAGGCCGCCGACCGCCAGCTCGTGATCGCCGACATCCCCGGCCTGATCGAGGGCGCGAGCGGCGGCGCCGGGCTCGGCCACGACTTCCTCGCGCACGTCGAGCGCACGCGCCTGCTCGTCCACGTCCTCGACCTCGCGCCGCTCGACGGCTCGGACCCGGTCGCCAACCACGCGGTGATCGAGCGCGAGCTCGCCGAGCACGACGCGCGGCTGGCCGAGCTGCCGCGCGTCCTCGCGCTCTCGAAGGCCGACCTCGTCGAGCCCGAGGTCGCCGAGGCCGCGGCCGAGGAGTGGCGCGAGCGCTTCCGCGCCGCCGCGTCCGCCGCGGGCGCCACGGAGTACGAGGAGGGCTTCGCCCCGCCCGTCATCGTGACCTCCAGCGCCACGAGGCAGGGCCTCGACGAGCTCGAGCGCGAGCTGCTGCGCCGCGTCCCGGTCACCGAGCCGGTGACCGCCGCCGCCGGCGAGGACGAGCTGGCCGAGTACAAGGTGTTTCGGCCCACCGCGGGGCGGGAGTTCGAGGTCGAGCGCCTCCCCTCGGGCGCCTTCCGGGTCCGGGGCGAGCCCGTCGACCGCCTGATCGCCCGCCACGACATCGAGAACGAGGAGGCGCTGGCGCACGTCGAGCAGCGTCTGCACCGGCTCGGCGTGATCCGCGCGCTCGAGGACGCCGGCTTCACGCCCGGCGACGACGTCGAGATGGGCGGGGTCGTGTTCGAGCTGGATCCGGGCGCGCCTCTGTAGCGCGTTCGTTCGTGGCACCGCCGGCGAACGTCAACGGCGGCTGGTGAGGGGTGGGTTCGGGGGTTTGTGGCGGGGGTGTGTGGAGTTGAGGCTGACTATGC
>JAXDGC010000517.1:0-14011 GCA_034665245.1 Solirubrobacteraceae bacterium
GCGACCCGCTCGACGAGCTCTCGCCGCGCGAGCGCGAGGTGATCGAGCTGATGGCCCAGGGCCGCTCCAACAGCGGGATCGCCGAGCAGCTCGTGATCACCGAGAGCGCGGTCGAGAAGCACGTGACGTCGATCTTCGACACGCTCGGGCTCGACCGCAGCGGCGGCGACCACCGCCGCATCCTGGCCGTGCTGACGTTCCTGCGGGCGCGATGACGGACACGGCCGCCTCGCCGGCCCGGCTCGAGGCGCTCGTGCGCGAGCAGGCGGCGCTGCGGCGCGTCGCGACACTCGTGGCCCGCGACGCCGAGCCGGCGCGCATCTTCGCGAGCGTCTGCGAGGAGGTCGGCCGCATCCTCGGCGTGACCACGACGAACCTCGTGCGCTACGAGAGCTCCGGCTCGGCGACGATCGTCGCCGCCTGGGCCGCGGAGGGCGCGCCGTCCTTCCCGGTCGCCGCCGACATCCCGATGGACAGCGACACCGTCGCCCCGCTGGTGCTGCGCACCGGCCGCCCCGTCCGCGTGGACGAGTACGACGGGCTGGGCGGCGAGCTGGCGCGGCGCCTGCGCGCGGTCGGGATCCGCTCGGCGGTCGGCGCGCCGATCGTCGTCGCGGGCCGCCTGTGGGGCGCGGTGATCGCCGCCGACGGGCGCCCGTTCGGCCTGCCGGCCGACGCGGAGGAGCGCATCTCGGGCTTCGCGCAGCTGATCACGGACGCCCTCGCAAACGCCGACGCGCGCCAGCAGCTCGCAGCCTCGCGCGCCCGCATCCTGCAGGCCGGCTACGAGGAGCGGCGCCGGCTCGGCCGCGACCTGCACGACGGCGCCCAGCAGGAGCTCGTCAACGTGGTCATCGACCTCCAGCTCGCCCAGAAGCGCTGGCACGAGCATCCCGAGCGCGCCCGCGGGCTGGTCGACGACGCGCTGGAGCACGCGCAGGCGGCGATCGACGATCTGCGCGACCTCGCGGCCGGCATCCACCCCGCCGTGCTGACCGACCGCGGCCTCGTGGCCGCGCTGGAGACGCTGGCCAATCGCTCGCCCGTGCCGGTCGAGCTCGATGCCGAGCTCGACGAGCGGCTCCCGATGCCCGTCGAGACCACCGCGTACTTCGTGGTCGCCGAGGCCCTCACCAACGTCGGCAAGTACGCGCGCGCGTCGCATGCGGTCGTGGCCGTCCGCCTCGACGGGGACCGGCTCGAGGTCGAGGTCCGCGACGACGGCGTCGGCGGCGCCGACGCCGCCGCCGGGTCGGGCCTGCGCGGGCTGGCCGACCGCGTCAGCGCGCTGCGGGGGACGTTGCAGGTCTGCAGCCCTCCCGGGCGCGGGACGCGGGTCTACGCGAAGCTCGCGCTGAGCTAACGGCTCGCGAACGCGGGCAGCGCGGCGTCGACGATGCGCGCGGCGAGGCCGTCGTCGAGCGGCGCGCCGCTCAGCATCAGGCGGTAGTAGACCGGGCCGAACAGCAGCTCGTGGAAGAGCTCGCGGTCGGTGTCGGGCCGCAGGTCGCCGCGGGCGATGCCGCGCTCGACGAGGCGATGCACCTCGGCGACGCGCGTCGCGACGACGCGCTCGCGGAACGCGCGCGCGAGCGCGGGATCGGCGGCGAGGTCGGAGACGACGCCCTGCATCACGCGGCCCATCAGGGTCGTGCCGAGGATCCGCACGGCGGCGCCGACGAAGGCGACGAGCTCGTCGCGCGTGTCGTCGAGGTCGGGGGTCGCGACGAACTGCTCGACCATGTCGATCAGCACCGCGAGGGCCAGCTCGTCCTTGGACCGCCAACGGCGGTAGATCGTGGTCTTCGCGACCCCGGCGCGCGCGGCCACGCCCTCGACCGTCAGCACCCGCACGCCGGCCTCCGCGAGCAGCTCGCGGGTGGCGTCCAGGATGGCTGTGCGCTTGTCATCCATGCAACGAAACGTAGCGTAGCGCGGGTCTGCTACCTTGCGATACGCAACGTATCGTTCTCTACCGAAAGGCAGTCATGACACGCCGCATCGTCAGCACCATCGTGAACGCGCTGAAGCACGAGTGGACGCAGGATGACGTGCACTTCCACGCCCACACCGGACGGCCGTACCCCTGCTACGACGCTCGTTGCACCAGCCCGCGCTTCGACGCGGGCTAGTGTGATCAGTGCGCTTTCCTTGATTGGTGCAGCCCGTCCGTCAGCGGAGTAGGCTTCACAGGACCCGATGGGAGCGTCGCCGGGCTTGCGCGGCCGGCGCGACCAGAAATGGGCTGTACATGATTCCCACGGAAGGTGCCGGTTCCTCCGCCAACGGAGGGGCGCCTGGCGAGGACAGAGCGCAAGACCAGACGCTGTCGGACGCGGATCAGACGCTGGCCGACACGGATCAGACGCTGTCGGACGCGGATCAGACCGGCGCCGACCGTGACCAGGACAGCGCCGATCGAGATCAGGCCGCGTCGGACCTCGACCAGGCCGCGGCGGACCGCGGGCACGACTCGCCGGCCGGCGGGAACGGCGACTACGACGTCGCGACAGCCCATCGCAAGCGGGCCAGCGACCAGCGAGCCGTGACCGCCGCGGAGCGGGCGCGGACGGCGGTCGAGCGACTCGGCGCGGCCCAGGCCCGCGACCTCACGGCGCAGGCGCGCGACCTCGCGGCGGTCGAGCGCGACCGTGCGGCCGAGGCGCTCGCGGCCATCGGGCCCGCGAGCAACGACGCGGCGCGGCGCCTCGCGGTGCTGCGCGCGCGGGCGACGCACGACCGCGCGCGGGCGGCCGCCGACCGCGCGGCCGCGGCCGCCGACCGCGAGGCGGCGGCGGAAGATCGCGCCCAGACGGCGACGGAACTGCGCCAGGCCTACCACGACGATCTCACCGGTGCGCTGCGCCGCGACATGGGCGAGCTCGCGCTCCAGCACGAGGTCGACCGCGCCCGCCGCAACGACGGCCGGCTCGTGCTCGCGTTCATCGACGTCGACGAGCTCAAGGCGGTCAACGACCAGGCCGGCCATCGCGCCGGCGATGCGCTCCTCAAGGCCGTCGTCACGACGATGCGGGCCAAGCTGCGGTCCTTCGATCCGGTGGTCCGCTATGGCGGGGACGAGTTCGTGTGCGCACTCGCGGGCACAGACCCGACCGAGGCGACCGCGCGCTTCAGCGACATCAAGGCGACGCTCGCCCGCGAGCACGAGGCCGGGATCAGCGTCGGCGTGGTCGAGCTGCAGGACGGTGAGACGCTCGACCACCTCATCACCCGCGGTGACGCCGCGCTCTACGCGGCCAAGGGCCGCCCGCGCCGGGCTCAGTGAAGGCCTAGGAGGACCTCGACCACGAGCTGGTCGAGCCGCTCGTTGCCATAGCCGCGCACCGCGAGCGCGTCGAGCCCCTCCGCCTCGGCCTTGAGCGCGTCGGCCTCCCCCACGCCGCTCGTCGACGCCTGGCCCAGCTCATCCACCGACGCCGCCGCCATCGCCTCCTGGACCTGCGGGAGCGAGTCGAAGTGCGCGGCGCGCTCGGCGAGCGCGCGGTAGGTGCGCATGCAGCCGGCGGCGAAGTCCCAGACCCCGGCGGCGTCGTCGCTGCGGTAGGCGTGCGCGTCGAAGTGCCGCGGCCCGTCGTAGCCCGCGCGCTCGAGCAGGCGGACGAGGTGGAAGGCCTCTTTGAGGTCCTCGGCGCCGAAGCGGAAGTCCTGGTCGTAGCGGCCGATCCGCTGCCCGTTGAGGTCGATGTGGAAGAGCTTGCCCGTCCACAGCGCCTGCCCGACCCCGTGCAGGAACGACAGGCCCGCCATCGTCTCGTGGGCCACCTCGGGGTTGACGCCCACGCGCTCCGGCCGGTCCAGCGTGGTGATGAAGTGCAGCGCGTGCCCGACCGTCGGCAGGAAGATGTCGCCGCGCGGCTCGTTGGGCTTCGGCTCGATCGCGAACGGCAGGTCGTAGCCCTGCTCGGCGACGTAGTCGGAGAGCACATTGATCGCCTCGCGGTAGCGCTCGAGCGCGTCGCGCGGGTCCTTGGCGCTGCCGACCTCGGTGCCCTCGCGGCCGCCCCAGAAGATGAACACCTCGGCGCCGAGCCGCGCTGACAGGTCGATCGCGCGCATGGCCTTGCCGATCGCCGCCCGGCGCACGCCGCGATCGTTGGACGTGAACGCCCCGTCCTTGAAGGCGGGATGCCCGAACAGGTTGGTCGTGCCCATCCCGACGCCCAGGCCGGTCTCCTCGAGCGCGGCCTGGAAGCGGGCGACGATGCGCTCCTCCTCGTCCGCGGGCGTGCCCCACGGCACGAGGTCGTTGTCGTGGAGGCTGACGCCCCAGGCGCCGAGCTCGGCGAGCTTGTGGACCGAGTCGACGGGATCGAGGGGCGCGCGCGTCGGCTCGCCGAAGGGATCGCGGCCGGGATTGCCGACCGTCCAGAGTCCGAAGGTGAAGCGAGGTTCTGTCATGGGTTCGGCCATACTCGCGCAATATGGAGATCGGGGTCGGCATGCTCGGCTACGCGTTCATGGGCAAGGCACACGCCAACGCCTACAAGACGATCGCCTACATGACCTGGCCGCCGCCGCTGATGCCGCAGCTGGTCGCGATCGCCGGGCGCGACGAGGAGGCGGTGGCCGAGGCGGCGCGCCGCTACGGCTTCGAGCGGCACGTCGGCGACTGGCGGGAGCTGGTCGCCGACGACCGGATCGGGCTGTTCGACAACTCCGGCCCGAACAACCTCCACGGCGAGCCGACGATCGCCGCCGCCGAGGCCGGCAAGCACGTCGTGTGCGAGAAGCCGCTGGGGCGCGACGCGGCCGAGGCCCACGAGATCTGGCAGCGCGTCGAGGCGGCGGGCGTCAAGCACATGTGCGCCTTCAACTACCGCTTCGTGCCGGCGGTCCGCCTGGCACGCGAGATCATCGAGTCCGGGGAGCTCGGCGAGATCTTCCACTTCCGCGGCGCCTACCTGCAGGACTGGGGCGCCGCGGAGTCCGAGGCGTGGCGCTTCGACAAGGCCGTCGCCGGATCGGGCGCCCTCGGTGACCTCGGGGCGCACGTCGTCGACCTCGCCCGCTACCTCGTCGGGGAGATCGCCGACGTGTCGGGACGCGTCGCCACGTTCTGGCCCGGGCGCGAGGTCGACGACGCGGTCGAGGCGGCGGTCTCGTTCGCGGGCGGCGCGGTCGGCACGATCGAGGCCACGCGCTTCGCCACCGGCCACCGCAACGCGTTCCGCTGGGAGGTCAACGGCTCCAAGGGCTCGATCGCGTTCGACATGGAGCGCCTCAACGAGCTGCAGGTCCACTTCGCCGGCTCGCGCCCCGGCGCCCGTGCCCAGGGCTTCCGGACGGTCCTGGTCTCCGAGGCCGACCATCCCTTCTGGGAGCACTGGTGGCCCCCGGGCCACATCATCGGCTGGGGGGACACGTTCGTCCACGAGCTCCACCACCTGCTGGCGGCGATCCGTGACGACGGCAGTGTGGCGCCGCACGGCGCGACGTTCGAGGACGGCTACCGCGCCGCCGAGGTGTGCGACGCGATCGTGCGCTCCTCCGAGTCCGGCGCGCGCGAGGCGATCCGCTACCGCTGAGCCTGGGCGATGACGCCCGCGAGGCGCTCGACGGCGACGCCGAGATCGGCCTCGGAGAGGTAGCTGAACGACACGCGCAGCTCGCTGCCGCCGTCGTCGCCGGGATAGAACGGCCGGCCCGGGACGTAGTTGACCCCGGCCTCGAGCGCGGCCGGGCGCAGCGTGCTGGCGTCCAGCCCTTCGGGCAGCGTCAGCCAGGTGAAGAAGCCGCCGCTCGGCTCGCTCCAGCGCACCCCGGGCGGCATGCACTCGCGCAGCGCACGCTCGACCGCGCGCCAGCCGGCCGCGTAGAGCGCTCGCGACTCCGGGATCCGGCGCTCGAAGTGCCCGGCGCGGCCGTAGGCCTCGACCATGCGCTGTGCGAGCGCGCTCGCACACGGGTCGCCGGTGTGCTTGGCCGCCGCCACCTGCGCGATCACGTCGCGCGGCCCGACCGCCCAGCCGAGCCGCACGCCGGGGCAGAAGATCTTCGAGAACGTGCCGGCCTGCACGACGAGGTCGGGCGCGAGCGACCACAGCGACGGCAGCGCGCCGCCGTCGAAGGACATCTCGCGGTAGGCGACGTCCTCGAGGATCAGCACGCCGTGGCGGCGGCACACCTCGATCAGCGCGTGGCGCCGCTCGAGCGCGAGCGTGCGGCCGCTCGGGTTCTGGAACTCGGGGATGACGTAGACGAGCTTCGGTCGCAGGCCGTCGGCGAGAAGCGTCTCGAGCGCGTCGACCTGCAGCCCCGACTCGTCCATCGGGATGCCCGTGACCTCCGTGCCGAAGCCGGCGAAGGCCATCAGCGCGCCGAGGTAGGTGGGCGCCTCGACGACGACGGCGTCGCCGGGGTCGAGCAGGGCCAGCCCGACGAGGTTGATGCACTCCATGCCGCCGCTCGTGACGATCAGCTCGGCCGTCTCGGGCCGCCGGCCCTGCAGCTGCTCCTGGCGCTCGAGCAGGTACTCGCGGACGCTCGCGATGCCCTCGCTCGGCGCGTACTGCAACACCACGCCGGGGTCGTCGCGGAGCAGCCCCGCCACGATCTCGTCGAGCGCCTCGGTGGGAAAGGTCGCCGGGTTCGGGAACCCGCCGCTGACCGACAGCACCCCCGGCGGGCTGCCGGCGAGGATCGTGGCGAGCTCGGCGTCGCCCTGGTTGAGCGCCCGCTGCGAGAACGCGCGCGTCCAGCGGCTCGTGTCAACCGTCGACATCGACCTCGAACCTCAAGCTGCTCTCCTCGTAGCGGTCCAGCGCCGCGACGTGCTCGCGCCAGTTCGTGAGGTCGTGCAGCGCAACGTCCTCGTGTCGCATCGCCTCGAGCATCGCACCCTCGGCGCGGCCGATGTGCTCGGCCACCTCGAGCGCGGCCTCGAAGCGCTCGGCGGGCGCGATCGCAATCCCGTCGTCGTCGCCGAACACGATGTCGCCGGGCACGACGTCGACGCCGCCGCAGGTGACCGGCTCGTTGAGCGGAGTCCGCGCGACGGTCCCGCCGGAGCGCGGGATCGTGCCGCGGGCGAACACCGGCAGGCCGACGCGACGCAGGCCCGCGACGTCGCGGCACAGGCCGTCGATGACGACGCCGGCGAGCCCGCGACGCTTCGCCTCGGTGGCAAACAGCTCGCCGAGCACGGCGACGCTGCCCTCGCCGGTGACGATCACGAGCACGTCGCCGTACTTCGCCTCGGCGAGCGCGCTGAAGGTGGGCAGGTGGTCGTCAGGGGCGAGCAACGTGAACGCCGGGCCGGCCATCCGCACGTCCGGCACCATCGCGCGGATCGCGGGGTCGAGGACAGGCAGGCCCTTGTCCGCGTCGCAGACCGCGGAGACCTCGAGCGCCAGGAGCCGGTCGACCACGTCGGTCACCGCCACAGTGTCCCAGGCGGCGGCAGCGGGTACGCCGCTGCTCGCAGATGGCCGAGAGCGCCAGCGAGTACATCCCGGAGCGGCCGACCCTGCCGCGACTGCGCGAGGCCGCGGCCGGCTGCCGCGGCTGCCATCTCTGGCAGGGCGCGACGCAGACGGTGTTCGGAGAAGGGCTGAAGCGCGCGCGGATCATGCTCGTCGGCGAGATGCCGGGGGATCGCGAGGACCGCGAGGGGCGCCCGTTCGTGGGGCCGGCCGGGCGCGAGCTCGAGCGCGCCCTCGAGGCGACGGGGATCGAGCGCGGCGACCTCTACGTCACCAACGTCGTCAAGCACTTCAAGTTCGAGGAGCGCGGCAAGCGCCGCATCCACCAGACGCCTCGCAAGGGCGAGATCGACGCCTGCGTCCCGTGGCTCGACACCGAGATCAAGCTCGTCCGGCCGGCCGCCGTCGTGGCGCTCGGCGCGACGGCGGCGAAGGCGCTGTTCGGCTCGCAGTTCCGCCTCACCCAGCACCGCGGGGAGCTGATCGAGTCCGGCCTCGCGCCGGTCGCGACGGCCACGATCCATCCGGCGGCGATCGTTCGCCAGCGCGACGCCGAGGCGCGCGAGCGGGAGCGCGAGGCGTTCGCGGACGACCTCCGCCTCGTGCTCGCACGGCTCGATCAGTCGAGCTGAAGCACGCGCGCGCCCGAGACCCAGTGCACGCGGGTGTCGCCGTAGCGGGTGGCGGCGAGGCCGGCGACCGGGTGCGTGTGGCCGTGCAGGATGTGGCGCGGGTGGTGGCGGTCGACCCACGCGCGCAGCCCCTCGAAGCCGATGTGGGCCGGATCGTCGGGGTCGTCGTTGATGCCCAGCGGTGGGCAGTGGCAGATCAGGATGTCGGCGGCCGGCAGCCGCCGCGCGAGCTTGGACGCCTGCTTCTGCGTGTAGTGGTGCGGGCCGCCGCCGCCGTAGCGCACGCAGCCCTCGAAGCCGGCGACGGTCATCCCGGCCAGCGACGTGCGGCGCCCGTGCAGGTCCTCGACCTCGATCTCGCGCAGCAGGTCGGGCGGGTCGTGGTTGCCGTGCACGCCGAGCTTCGGGATCGCGAGGCCGGTGAGCGATTCGATCCAGGCGCGGTCGAGGTCGCCGAGGCAGACGACCGCCTCCACGCCCATCTGCTCGGCCATCAGCGCGGGGTCCATCGGCGGTCGCTTGTCGGCCAGGGCGAGGACGCGCATCGGCGAGGGAATGTAGGCGCTGCTAGACCTGTCCCCCGATGAGCGGACGACCGAGCTTCACCGTCGAGTACCTGGAGCCGGTCGTCCTGGAGGCCGAGCCGCTCCCGGAGGAGTTCTCCGGCTCGCGGCTGAAGCGCTCGCTGCTGATCGTCGGCGCGATCGTCGCGGCGGTCGTCGCGGTGATCGCGCTGGTCCCGGGCCTGGGCTCGCTGCGCGACCGCTTCGACGGCGCCATGCCGGGCTGGCTCGCGTTCGCCGCCGTGCTCCAGCTCGGCTCCTGCGTCTCCTACGTGCTCGTGTTCCGGGGCGTGTTCTGCCGCCACATGAGCTGGCGCACGAGCAGCGAGATCGGGCTCTCCGAGCTGGCCGCCAACTCGTTGTTCTCGGTCGGCGGCGCGGGCGGGCTCGCGCTCGGCGCCTGGATCCTGCGCCGCGGCGGCCTCCCGGCCGCCTACATCGCCCGCCGCACGGTCGCGTTCTTCCTGCTGACGAGCCTCGCCAACGTCGGCTTCCTCGCGCTCGGCGGCCTGGGCCTCCTGACCGGCGTGCTGCACGGCTCGCCCGGGCTGCTGCTCGGGCTCATCCCAGCGATCGCCGGGGTGGCCGCGATCGCGCTCGCGCTCGGCGCGCGCCCGGTGGCCGCGGTGCTGGCGCGGCGCTGGATGCGCGAGAAGCTCGTCGCGGCCGCCGAGGCGGTCGGGGACGGCGTCGACGAGGCGCTGCGGCTGCTGCGCACCGGCGACCCGATGATCATCCTCGGCGCCGCCGGCTACATGCTCTTCGACGTGGCGATGCTCGGCGTCTGCTTCGCCGCCTTCGGCAACGACGTCCCGCCCGCCGGCGTGCTGCTCGTCGCCTACCTGATCGGGCAGCTCGGCAGCCTGATCCCGATCCCGGGCGGGCTCGGCGGCGTCGACGGCGGGCTGATCGGCACGCTCGTGCTCTACGGCATCGACGCGGGCGACGCCGCCGTCGCGGTGATCGCCTACCGCGGGCTGCTGCTGGCGATCCCGGCCCTGCTGGGGCTGCCCGCGCTGGCCGTCCTGCGGCGCCGCCTGCGCGACGAGGAGCACGACATCGCCGCCTGCGCCCCCGGCGAGTCGGTGGAGGTGCTCGGCCGCGGGCGCGTCGCGCGCCCGGTGCCCACTACGACGGCGTGAGCCGGAACATCAGCTCGTCCTCGTAGCACCAGCTCCATTCCTCGCCCGGCTCGGCCGAGCGGATGATCGGGTGCCCGCTCCGCGCGTTGTGCGCGGTCGCGTGCCTGCCGATCGAGTTGTCGCAGCAGCCGATGTGGCCGCAGCTCTGGCACATGCGCAGGTGCACCCACTGCATCCCGCTCGCCAGGCACTCCTCGCACCCGGCCACCGGATCGGGGAGCTCCAGGATTTCGACGCTGTCGAGATGGCTGCATCCGGTCATGCCGACAATGGTGGCAGGCCACCGTCCTATGGCGCGGCGGGGTCCTCCATCGGCGCCGGGCGCCCGATGTGGAAGCCCTGGACGTGGTCGACGCCGAACTCCCTCAGGAGCTCGAGCGTCTCCTGGTCCTCGACCCCTTCCGCGATCGTCTGCAGCCCGAAGCCCTTGGCCAGTCCGACGATCGCGCGGATGACGTGCTGGTCGCCCTCGCTCGTGCGCGCGTCGCGGATGAACTCACGATCGATCTTGAGGAAGTCCATCGGCAGGTGCTTGAGGTAGTGGAAGCCGCCATAGCCGCTGCCGAAGTCGTCGAGCGCGAAGCGGCAGCCGAGCTTGCGCAGGTGCTCGGCGAGCGCGACCGCCACCTCGGTCTTCTCCACGAGTGCGGTCTCGGTGATCTCGAAGACGAGCCGCGACGGGTCCGCGCCCGTGCGCGCGAGCTCGTCCTCGATGTCGGCGATCAGCCCGGGATCGCCGATCGAGGCGGCCGAGATGTTGATCTCCACGTCGATGCCGCGCGCGGCGATGTCGGCGCCCGCGGCGATCACCCAGCGGTCGATGTCGCGGATCGCGCCGTGCTTCTCGGCGGCAGGCAGGAAGTCGCCCGGCGGGATCAGCTTGCCGTCCCGCGAGCGCATGCGGATGAGCAGCTCGCGCTGGACCGTCTCGCCGGTGGCGAGGTCGACGATCGGCTGCGCGTGCAGCTCGAAGCGATCCTCCTCGAACGCGCGCCGGATCTCGCCGAGGCCGGCGACCTCGGCGAGCTGCGCCTGCAACGACGCCTCGCGCGCCTTGCGCTCCGTGATGTCCACCATCTGCCCGAACAGCACGTCGACCGTGCCGTCCGGCTCGCGGACGGGCGTGATGTTGACCGACGCCCAGACCTCGGTCCCGTCAGGTCGCAGATAGCGCTTCTCGGTGACGAACCGGTCGAGCTCGCCGCTCACCAGCCGCGCCATGTTCTCCGAGGTGGCCGGTCGATCCTCGTGGTGGCTGATGTCGGCGGACGTCAGCTCGGAGACCGCCGCCCGCGACCGCCCGACCATCGTGCAGAAGGCGTCGTTGACGCGCAGGTACCGCATGCTCGCGGGGTCGACGAGCGACATCGCGATCGGCGCGTTGTCGAAGCCCTGGCGGAAGCGCTCCTCCGAGCGGCGGAGGGCCACCTCCGCGGCCCGCGCCTCCGTCTCGTCCTTGGACGTTCCGCGGACACCGGTCGCGACCCCGGCCTCATCGCGGATCACGTGGAAGACGGAGAAGAACTCGCGCACGCGGCCGTCCGGCAGCCGCACGCGGAACTCCGCTGTCGTGTCGTCGTCGGGATGCGTGCTCATGACCGCCCGCATCCGCTCGCGATCGTCCTCGTGCACGCGCCCGATGAAGACCTCGTCGCTGATCGTGCAGGAGTCCACGCCGAGCAGCTCGCGCATGTTCTCCGAGAGCAGGTGCGTCCGGGCCGCGAAGTCGGTGTCCCAGCTGCCCATCCGCGCCAGCCGCTGCGCGTCGTTGAGCTGCAGCTCGCGCCGAGTGGCAAGCGCCTGCTCCTTCTGGGTCGCGACGATGGCACGGTCACGCTCGACGGTCGCCATCAGCACGTTCGCGATCGACTCGACGAAGGCGAGGTCGTCCTCGGAGAAGGCCGCCCGGTGGCGGCTGCAGGCGACGAGCTCCCCGAACGCCGTCGGCCCGGCCCCGACCGGCGCCGCCACCAGGCTGACCATGCCCTCCGCCGCGAGCCCGGGCGCGCGGAAGCTCGTCTCGGAGGCGAGGTCGGCGGTGAGGAGCGTCCGCCCGGCCTCGCGCATGTCTCCGATCGAGCGACGCAGGTGCGGCGACGGCTCGGGCGGCTGGGGTGGATCCTCGCCGGCGCTCGAACGGATCGTGATGGCGCCGTCCTCCGAGGTCTCGAGCACCATCGCGACGTCGCTCCCGAGCGCTTCGTGGAGCACCTGCGCGGCCGCGTCGAACAGCTCCGCGAGCGTCTTCGTCCGGAGAGCGAGCGAGCCGAGGGCGCTGACGGCAGCCTGCTGGACGAGGCGCTGATCGGCGTCCTCGCGGACGCGAACGCGCTCGGTGATGTCCTGGGCGATCATCATCGCCCCGACGATCTCGCCCTTCGTGCGCAGCGGGGCGAAGTGCAGCCAGTAGTCGCCCTCGCCGTCGGCCGACTCGCTGTCGAAGGTGTGGCGCTCGCCCCCCAGCGCCGCGCGCCAGTGCTCGGCGACCCGCGCCCAGGAGATCGCCGGGATCACGTCGGGGAGGTCGCGGCCCTCCACCATGTTCACGTCGAAGCCGTGGCGCTCGTAGACGGAACCGCGCACGAGGACGACCTGCATCTCCGTGTCGACGACCATGATCCCGCTCTCGGGCATGAGGGCGAGAATCGCGTCGGCCACCTGCGGGGCGTCGCCGAGCCCGCCGAGCCCATTCAGCGCAGAAAGCAGCATCAGGAGCTGTTCCCCATGCCTGAGCATCGGCGCGCCCCGGCACGAGCATGATCCCCTCTTCGGCGGATCTTGAGGCGGTACCGTCTACGAGGTGCCGGTCAAGGCCGTTTTCACGTGCGAGATCTGTGGGGCGCGGCCCGACGAGGCGACTTACGCCTCGCTGCGGCGCCAGATGCTCGACCTGCGCTTCGGCGAGTACGTCGACGCGGAGCCGGGGCGCTGGCTGACCTGGCACGGGCGCGGCATCTACGGACGCACCCGCTACGCCTGCGAGGCACACCGAGGCGATCTCAAGGCGATGCTGCGCGAGGAGTACGGCACGATCGGGCGCCACCCCTGGGCGATGGGCCCGCACCCGTGGGCCGGCCGCCGCGGCACCGACCGAGCGCGCCGCCTGGCGCGCTCGCTCGGCTCGACCTTCGGATCGCCCTGAGGGGAACCGCCGGTCGGTCTATTCGCCCGACTCGAACTTGAACGAGATGGCGAGGCGGACGCGGAAGTTGACGACGCCGCCTTCGCCGATCGTGACGTCCTGGCGCCTCACCTCGGCGATCCGGAGGTCGCGCACCGACTTGGCCGCCGTTTCGACGGCGCTGCGGGCCGCCGCCTCCCATGACTCCGAGCTGACGCCGATCACCTCGGTCACGCGGTAGACGCTGTCGGCCATGCGGGCTCCTCCTTCAGTGGGACTGTGCGGAGCGCCGAGTCCTATCACTCGAGCCCGAGCGTCGCGGCGACCCAACCGGTGGCCGGCTCGACATGGGCCGGATCGATGTGGTGCGCGGCGTCGGACTCGTGGTACTCGACGGGCAGGCCGCCGGCCTCGAGGAGCTCGCGCGCCCGGCGCGCGAAGCCGACCTCCATGACCGGGTCGCGGCGCCCGTGCGCGACGAACACGCGCACGGCCTGCCGGCCCGCGAGGTCGGGCTCCCACCCCTCGACGATCGGGACGAAGCCTGAGAAGGCGAGGATCCCGGCGGGCGCGGGACGGTCGGGCCCGAGGCCGAGCGCGTAGCTCATGACCGAGCCCATCGAGAAGCCGCCGAGCACGGTCTGCTCCGGCCCGAGGCCGGTGCGCTCGAACAGCTCGTCGTGAAAGGCGGCGAGCTGCGCGTAGGCGGCGTGGAAGGTGTCGTGGTCCGGATAGCCGACCCGCGGCACCACGTACCAGTGGTACCCCGGCCAGCCCGGCAGCGTCAGCGGCGCGCGCGGCGTGGCGACGTGCAGCCGCCGCTGCGGGTCGAGCACGTCGCCGAGCCCGAGCAGGTCGTGCTCGTCGGCGCCGCGGCCGTGGTGCAGGACGAGCAGCCCGGCGGGATCACCGTCGGCCGGTCGCTCGCGGAAGGTCAGGTCGCTCATACGCGCTCGGCCGCCTCGCGGCGCTTGATCAGCCGGTAGACGTGCGCGCGCAGGCGAGCGAACTCCGGCAGCTCCTTCGTCTCCACCTGGTCGCGCGGCGCGGGCAGCGGCACGTCGAGGATCTCGCGCACCTCGGTCGGCGAGGGCGACAGCACGACGATGCG
>JAXDGC010000518.1:0-4823 GCA_034665245.1 Solirubrobacteraceae bacterium
TGCTGCGGATCGACCCCGCGGTCGGGCGCGCGCGCATCGCCGGCCGGGAGGCCGACCGGCTCGAGCTGGCGGGCGAGGCGTTCTTCGCCGAGGTCGCGCGCGCCTATGACGCGCTCGCCGCGGCGGAGCCGGAGCGCTTCGCGGTGATCGAGGCCGACCGGCCGCCCGAGCAGGTGCTCGCCGACGCGCTCGCCGCGCTCGAGCCGCTGCTCAGCGCCGGCGCCTGAGCAGGAGCAGCAGCGCGATCAGCAGGCCGAGGCCGCCCAGGACCTGCGGGTCGCGCAGGCGGCTGACGAGCATCGTGCCGACGAGGTTGCCGACGTCGAGCGCCTCGGTCTCCGCGGGCGGCCCGGCGGCCGGCGGCGGGTCGGGCACGGTCGGCGTCGCGGGGCCCGCGGCGGCCGGAGTGGCCTCGAACGAGCTCCGCGCCGGCTCGGTCCGCGTGGCAGGACCCGGATCGGAGGGAGCGGGCTCGGTCGGCGTCGCGGGAGCGGCGGCGGCCGCCGCCTCGGGCGTCGGCTGCGTGCCGGGCTCGGCGCCCTCGCCCAGCATCGCCGCGAGGTTCTTCGCGAACTGGTCGACGAGCTTGCCCGACACCTCCTTGATCACACCGCCGCCCATCGCCGCCGCCTTGCCGCTGAGCTTGACGTCGGTGTCGATCGTCCCGTGGGTCGTGCCGTTCTCGCTCGACAGCACCATCTGCACCTGGGCGTCGGCGTTGCCCTGGCCGCGCGACTCGCGTGCCCGCGCCCGCATCTGGGCGCGGTGCTCCTCGGGCCGGCGGTCGACGATCTCGACCGTGCCCTTGTAGAGCATCGACATCGGGCCGACCTTGACCTTGATCGCGACCTCGAAGGCATCGTCGCTCTTGCGGTCGAGCACCTGCGCGCCCGGCACGCACGGCGCGACGCGCTCCACGTCCATCAGCGCCTCGTAGACCTGCTCGATGGGCGCGTCCACCTCGAAGGTGTTCTCGAACTTCATATGCGGGATGCTACGAGACCGCGAAAGCGACGAGGAGGATCCGATGGCCGAGGAGCAGAGCCCGAGCGAGCAGCGGGGCGGAACGACGCCGGACGAGGCGGAGGCGCGCGAGAAGGGCGAGTGGGCGGGCCAGGCGGCCGAGGGTGTCGTCCCCGCCGAGCTCGGAGGCTCCGACGCGCCGCCCGAGATGCTCGACGAGGACCCGGAGCTCGACAGCTCGGTCCTCGGCCGCACCACCGGATCGGACGAGCCGGCCACCGAGTCGGGCATCGACCTGAGCGCGGGCGACGGCGCCGACGCGGTGACCGACGGCGGCTCCGAGCCACCGGACGATGCGGAGCCCGACGTCAAGGACATCGGCGCCGCCTCCCGCCGGCCCGACTGACGTTGCCCGACGCCGCGCGGGTCGCGTTCGCGCACGCGGCGGCGCGGGACGGCATCGCGCTCGAGCCCCGATCGTTCGACTGGCTGTGCGAGCAGGGGCACGTCGGGCTCGAACGGGTGGCGAAGGCGCGCCGGGACCCGGCCATCGTCGCCCCGGTGATCGCGGCGCTCGACGTGCTCGGCGCGATCTACGCGCGACTCAAGGGCGACGTCTCGGTGCTCCACGCGGCGCGCGCGAACCTGCTGCTCCCGGTCGACCTCGTGCACCCGCCGACGGGCACGGTGATCGAGGTCGACGAGCGCGAGCACTTCACCTCGTTCCGCCTGGCCGCGCTCGAGCTCTACCCCGCGGACGCGGGGATCGGCTTCGACCTCGGCGAGCACAAGCGCGTGTGCCGGGAGCAGTGCGCCGAGACCGACCGGCTCTCACGCGGCCTGGCCGCCAAGGGCTTCGGCTTCGGCGGCGTGCCGCGCGAGCGCGCCTACCACGACGCGCTGTACGACCTCGCCGTCCCGGCGATGGGCCACCCGCCGGTGGTGCGGATCGCGGCCGTCGACGGCGACGGCGCCGCCGCGTACGAGCGCCACCGCGCCCGGTTGCGCAGCCTCTAGGACTTCCGTCGCCGGAGGGTCGGGTCGTGCACGTCGGTGGCCGAGACGTTGACCGTCCGGCACACCCCGCAGCGCACCCGCACCTTGTAGGTCATCTGCTCGTCGTTCATCGCCTCGGCGAGGACGTTGCCGCACTGCACGCAGACGTAGTCGTTCGCGCCGTTGCCGCGGAACGCCGGGCGGGCCGGATCCTCCTGGACGGCGGTCCCGCCGTCGTAGGGCACCTCGCCCTCGCGGACGGCCCGCATCGCGACCCTCGCCATCGATCTAGATCTGGCCGAGCTTCGACGTGAAGTCCGTGATCAGCGCGTCGAGCACGCCGATCACCACGCCCTCGCCCATCGACGCGGCCTTGCCCGTGATCTGCGCGTGGGTGTGGATCGTGCCGCCGCCGTCGTCGAGCCGGAACGTGACGTCGGCGTTCGCGTGGCCCGTGCCGCCCGACTCCTTGGACCGCACGCGGACGAGCGCGGTATGGGCCGCGGCGTCCTGCTCGACGACCTCGACCGTGCCCAGCAGCTTCATCGACATCGCGCCCATCCGCATCAGGATCTCGGCCTTCACCTTGCTGCGCGGCTCGAGCACCTCCGTCACGCTGCCGCCCTCGACCGCCGGCACGACGCGCTCGAGGTCTGTGATCGCCGCGAAGCTCTCGTCGATCGGCTTCGCCGTCGTGAACGGATGATCCAGCTCGATGGCCATGCGGTCGGCTCCTGTTTCGCGGGGTTGCCCAATATATGCTCGCCGCGTCTTGCTCCCGCCCGGCACGCACCGGCTCGGACCCGGCCACGCCACCCTGTCGGTGCAGACGCGACGGGGCGGGGCGGCCGCGAAGGCCGGCCACGACCTCGACCTGCACGTCACCGCGTGGGAGGCGACGCTCGCAGTCGGCGAGGACGGCGGCGTGACGAGCGTCGAGCTCACCGCCGACGCATCCTCGCTGCGCGTGCAGAAGGGCACCGGCGGGATGCAGGCGCTCGGCGACGAGGACAAGGACAACATCCACCAGACGATCGACGACGAGGTCCTCAAGCGCCAGGACATCGTGTTCCGCTCGACGCGGGTGGAGAGCACGGCGGCCGGCCTGAGCGTGGAGGGCGACCTGACGCTCGCCGGCGCGACCCAGCCGGTCGCGTTCGACGTCGGCGTCGGCGACGACGGGACGCTCGGCGCCACCGCCGTCGTCACGCAGAGCCGCTGGGGCATGAAGCCCTACTCCGCGTTGTGGGGGGCGCTCAAGGTCCTCGACGACGTCGAGGTCGTGCTCGAGGGGGTCCTGCCTCAGTCCCGGTAGACCGTCTGCGCGTCGAGCCCGCCCTCGACGCCCGGCGGCAGCGCGCCCGTGCCGTGCGCATAGAGCGCGAGGTCCTCGATCGTCTTGACCTGCGCAGGGTCCGCGCCGTCGCCGCCGACCCACGCGCCGTTGGACCACTGCAGGCTCTCCGGCGACTGGTCGAGCGCCATGCCCGCGAGCAGCCGCGCCTTGTCGCGGATCTTGGCGGTCGCGCTGGAGATCGCCGTCGGCGCGCCGCCGGACGGGCTCGTGTTGTAGCCGTGGCCGACGCCGAAGCGATCGGTGTCGGCGGGCACGACCTTGACGTCGAGGGCCGGAACGCCGAGCTCGCCCGCGACGAGCTGCGCGTAGGACGGCTCGTTCCCGTCGGCGTCGGTGGTCAGGCTGAGCACCATCTTGCCCGTCGGGTGCACGCGCAGGAACACTGCTCGGTAGGCCTCGTCAGCCACTCCTGGTCTCCTCTTGGTCGGGCTTGGTCTCGGACGCGAGCCGCCGGCGCTCCTGGTGGGCCGTCAGCGCGTTGTGCGCCTCCAGGTCGCAGAAGGCGGGTCGGGGCCCGCCCTGAGGGTGCGGGGGCACCCGCGGCCGCTCGCAGCCGGGATAGATGCAGGTCTCGTCAGTCGTCATCGGTCAGCCATCCCGGCGTGGTGTTGCCCTTGCTCGGGCCGTGCCCGCTCGGCATCGCGACCGAGCTGCCCGGCACCGGCGTGGCGCTCGCCCACGGCTCCGGCTCGAGCGCCGCGGCCGGCGTGTCGAAGCTCGCCACGGGCGCCTCGCCGCCGATCGCCCGGACCACCTCGGCGAGCGCCTCGTAGCTGTGGCCGCTCACCAGTGCAGTGCAGTGCGGCAGCGCGGCGACCATGCCACCGGCCTGCACGGAGAACTCGTTCGCGCCGACGCGCGGGTTGACCCACACGATCCGGTGGGCGAGGCGCGCGAGGCGCTCCATCTCGCGGCCCACGAGCGCCGGGTCGCCGCGCTCCCAGCCGTCGGAGAGGATCACGACGACCGCGCCGCGCGCCATGCCGCGACGGCCATGGCGGTCGTTGAACATTTTGAGGGCAGTGCCGATGCGGGTGCCGCTCGACCAGTCCGGCGCCGCGGCAGCGGCGCGCTGGATCGCGCGCTCGGGATGGCGGCCGGCGAGCGAGCGCGTCAGGCGGGTGAGGCGGGTGGCGAACACGAACGCCTCGGCGTGCGGGCCGCTGCCGGCGGCCGAGGTCAGGAACTGCAGGTAGGCGCGCGCGTAGGGCTCCATCGAGCCCGAGATGTCGCACAGCATCACGAGCCGGCGCGGGGCGATCCGCCGGCGCCGGTGGGCGAGCCGGATCGGCTCGCCGCCAGTGCGCAGGCTCGCCCGCAGGGTGCGGCGCATGTCGATCCGGCGCCCGCGGCGCGCGTGCTCGTGGCGGCGCGTGCGTCGCAGCGGCGTGGCGACCTCGAGGCGTGACATCAGCCGGTACAGCTGCGCGAGCTCGTGCGGCTGAAGCGCGTCGAAGCGCTTGCCGGCCAGCAGCTCCTCGTCGCTCGCCATCGCCAGCGGCACCTC
>JAXDGC010000519.1:0-10065 GCA_034665245.1 Solirubrobacteraceae bacterium
GTGCCGATCCTCCAGCTCTCGGCCGGCCTCGACTCGACCAAGTGCGTCGACGCCTATCACTGCATGCGCGGGATCGTCGACGACCTGCGGGAGAACGGCCCGCGCGCCGACGAGTTCGAGCGCGCAAGGGCCTATTCCGCGGGCCGGCGGGTGCTGGCGTTCGAGAACACCAACGCCGTCGCGCGCTACGCGGCCAACCAGACCGTCGTGTTCGGCGAGGACATCGACCCCGACCAGGCGATCGCGGCGCTCGACGACACGACGCTCGAGCGCGTCACCGAGGTCGCCCGCGGCATCTCGGTCGAGGCATCCGTGGCCTGCGTGGGCCCCCACGAAGTCGCCGAGTTTGCGTAACCGGTAACCGGACGGACACGCGAGACGGATCTCGCGTGACAGCCTGTCGCGCATGTCATCTCTTCGCCTGCTGGGGGCGGCCGGCGCGCTTCTGCTCGTCCTCGCCAGCCCCGCCGCCGCGCATCAGCGCGACCACCATCCCCACCACCAGCCGAAGGACGTCAAGGTCCAGCTGCTGTCGATCAACGACTTCCACGGCAACCTGCAGAGCACGACCACGGGCGGCATCCGGCCGCCGACCCCCGCCGGCCAGGCACCGCCGCCGGCCATCCCCGCGGGCGGCGCGGCCTTCCTCGGCAGCTACGTGCGCGAGCTCGAGCGGACCAACCGCAACTCGATGCTGGTGTCGGCCGGCGACCTGATCGGCGCCAGTCCGCTGCTGTCGGCGCTCTATCACGACGAGCCCACGATCGAGGCCATGAACCTCCTCGGACTCGACCTCAACGCCGTCGGCAACCACGAGTTCGACGAGGGCGCCGCCGAGCTCAGGCGCATGCAGCAGGGCGGCTGCCATCCGACGGAGGGCTGCAAGGACGGCGACGGCTTCAAGGGCGCGGACTTCAAGTTCCTGGCCGCGAACGTGATCAGCAGGGACAACGGCAAGCCGTTCTTCCGGCCCTACGTGATCCGCCGCTTCGAGGGCAAGAAGATCGGGTTCATCGGCATGACGCTCAAGGGCACGCCGAGCATCGTCTCGCCCGCGGGCATCCAGAGCCTCGAGTTCCTCGACGAGGCCGCGACCGCCAATCGCTACGCGCGCGAGCTCAAGCGCCGACACGGCGTGAAGGCGATCGTCGTCCTGCTCCACGAGGGTGGCTTTCAGAGCGTCCCGTTCAACACCGAGACGATCAACACGTGCACCGGCATCTCCGGTCCCGTCGTCGACATCGTCAAGCACACCACCAAGGCCGTCGACCTGTTCATCACGGGGCACACGCACCAGGCCTACAACTGCCTGATCGACGGGCGCCCGGTCACGAGCGCGAGCTCCTTCGGCCGCCTGCTGACTGACCTCGACCTGACGCTCGGCCGCAACGGCGACGTCAAGTCGGTGAGCCGCAACAACATCCCGATCTACACGGCCGGCAGGACGCCGGTGGCGGACGTGCAGGCGCTGGTCGACCGCTACGACAAGCTGTCGGCGCCGCTGCGCCAGACACCCGTGGGGCGGATCTCGAGCAGCATCACGCGCGACCCCGACCCGGACGGGTCGCGCGAGAACGCGGCCGGCAACCTGATCGCCGACGCACAGCTCGCGGACACCGACGATGCCGGCCGCGGGAACGCCGTCGGCGCGCTGATGAACCCGGGCGGCGTGCGGGCGGACTTCGAGGCTCCGAACGGCGGCCCGGAGACCATCACCTACGAGGAGGCGTTCACGGTCCAGCCGTTCAACAACATCGTCGCCACCCAGACGTTCACGGGAGCGCAGCTGCTGGACGTGTTCAAGGACCAGTGGTGCGGGACGAACTCGGCGCCGACGGTGCTGCTGCCGTCGAGCACCATCCACTACACGACCGACCTGTCGATCGCCGCGGGGATCCTCGGCAAGCCGTGCGCGGGCGCGGCGAACCCGGTGAGCGGCGTGACGATCGGCGGTGCGCCGCTCGACCCGGCCGCGACGTACCGGATCACGACCAACAACTTCCTCGCCGACGGTGGGGACGACTTCCCCTCGCTCAAGCAGGGGACCGGGCGCACGACGCTGTCGGACTTCGACATCGACTCGCTCGTGCGCTATCTGCAGCCGTCGCTGCAGGGCACGCCGATCGGGCCGCCGGCGCTCGATCGGATCGGCACGACCCCGTAGAAATCGCCCCTCCGGGCGGCAGTGGCCTTGCGCCACCGCCGCCCGGTGGGCGACAATCGAGGGTGAGTGACCCCGGCTGAGCTCAACCGCCGCGAGCTCGAGCGCTATTTGGAGCGGGTGACGGACCGCTGGCCGGTCCAGCGCGCGCTGCTCGGCGGCGCACGCGTGGACGACTCCCAGGGCGCGCCCGCCCAGCGCGAGCGCGGCCCCGAGTACGTGCTCGTGCTGGTCTCGGAGTACTTCGACGGCGTGCCGTGGCTCGAGCGCGTCTACCAGGCCGGCAGCCTGTGGGACGCGCTGGAGATGGGCGCGGCCGCCGACGTGCACTGCTACACCCCGCAGGAGTTCGAGCGCAAGCTCGAGCAGCTCAGGGTCGTGCGCGAAACCGCCGATCACGGACTGGAGCTGCTTCCCGAACCGGCGTAGCACGCTGTCCGTAACACCAGCGGGGGCCCGCGTGTCCCCGTTTCAGGTATGCCCTCTCCTTCCCTCACGTTGCTCCGGACCCAGTCGGACGACCGGCTGGTCGCGCTGGCGAGCGCCGGCCACGAGCGCGCCTTCGAGGCGATCGTCGAGCGCTACCGCCGCGCGCTGCTGCGGGCGGCGCGCCGCGTGCTGCCCGAAGCGCGGGCCGAGGACGCCCTGCAGCAGGCCCTGATCGCGTCCTGGAGCGCCCTGCAGCGCGGCGACGAGGTGCGCGACCTGCGCGCCTGGCTCTACCGCATCGTTCACAACACGGCACTGAACGCGCTGCGTGGCAACGGCTACGACTACGACGAGCTCGAGGACACGCTGCGGATCGCGGACGCGGGCGACGACGAGCTCGAGCGCCGCGCGGTCGTGCGCCAGACGCTCGCGAGCCTCGCCGCGCTCCCCGATCGCCAGCGCGAGGCGCTCCTGCGCACCGCGGTCAGCGGCTTCAGCCAGGAGGAGGTGGCGCGCGACCTCGGGATCTCCGACAACGCGATGCGTCAGCTCATCCACCGCGCGCGCGTCAGCATGCGCGCGGCCGTCACGGCCCTCACCCCGTTCCCGCTCGTCGCCTCGGTCGCGTCGGGCGCGCGCAGCGGCCCACTCGTGGACCGGATCGCCGAGCTGGCGGCGGGCGCCGCTCCGGCCGGCGCGACGGTGACGCTCGCCAAGGCCGGCACGGTCGCCGTCCTGGCGAGCACCGCGCTCTCCGGGCCCTCGCTCGTCGATCGCATCGTAGACCGGCCGCAGCGCGATGCCACCGCAGCCGCCGCCACCACCACGGCGGCCTCATCGTCGCGCGCCCGGCGGCCTGCGACGGCAGCGCACGGCGCGAGCGCGGCACCGGCGCCGGCCGCGGTCCGGACCCGGCCGGTGGCGCTGCGTGCACCGTCGCATGGTTCGACGGCCCGTCCCGGCCGGGCAACCGAGCCCAAGACCCGCGACCGCCACGACGTCCGCTCGGGCTCCGGCTCCGGCGACCGCTCGGGCGAGGACACCGGCGGGTCCCACTCCGGCTCGGGCGGAGAGGTCTCGGGCGGCCACGACGGCGGCGACGACAACCTGCCGTCCTCGGACTCGGAGTCCAGCGGCTCCGGCTCGGGATCTGACGACGGCAGCTCCTCCGGGTCGGGCTCCGGCTCCGGCGTGAGCGGCTCCGGCGACTCCGTCGACGGCGGCGTGAGCGGCGACGGTTCCAGCGGCGAGGGCGAGGCACTGGCCGCCCCGCTGCCGACCGCGACGCCGGGCGCGACGCCCGAGTCGCACGAGTCCGGGCACGGCTCGGACGACCTCACCGGCGAGTAGACGAACGTCCGGGCGACCGGACCGTCACGTCAGGCCCGCCGGCCGTGTCTCCCATACGGAAGCCATCCACTCTCCCAAAGGAGACGTCCGTGAGAAAGCTGCTCATCCTCGCCCTGGCCCTCGTGGCCGCCCTGGGCGTCGTTTCATCCGCCTCGGCCAGCAGCCGTGACCGCAACCGCGACCGCCTGCCCGACCGCTGGGAGCGCGCCCATCACCTCTCGCTGAAGGTCAAGCAGGCCAAGCGCGACCAGGATCGTGACGGCCTCAACAACCGCGGCGAGTTCCGCGCCGGGACGAACCCGCGCGACGAGGACACGGACAACGACGGGATCGACGACGGCGCCGAGAACGCCGGCACGATCAAGTCCTTCGAGGCCGGCGTGCTCACGATCTCGCTGGCCGGCGGCGGCGAGCTGTCCGGCACGGTTGACGGCGACACCGAGATCGAGTGCCACGGCCCGGGCGACCTCCACGCCTCTGCCTCCAGCGACGGCGGGGGTGACGACGGGCCGAACCACGACGCCGGCGACGACAATGGCGACGACGGGCCGAACCACGACGCCGGTGACGACAACGGCGACGACGGGCCCGGCCACGAGACCGGCGACGCGGAGGACGGCGACGACGTCAACGAGCACGGCGCCGATGGCAGCGACGCCTGCGCCGCGGACGCGCTGAAGGCCGGCACCAAGGTGCACGAGGCCGAGCTCAAGGCCACCTCGAGTGGCAAGCACTGGGAGGAGCTGGAGCTGCTCACCGCCTGACGACCAGCACCACCCCGGGGGAAGGACAGAGAGGGGCGGCCGCGCGGCCGCCCCTCTTTTCGTCCGCCTACGGGCGCCGGGGTCGAGGGGATCCGGGGGCTGCCGATCATTGGGTCATGTCCCGTCTCAGCCGCACGCTCACCACCCTCGCGCTGTTCGTCTCCGCCGCCGCGCTCACCGCCAGCCCCGCTCTGGCGCGCAAGCACGACCACGACCGCATGCCCGACCGGTGGGAGAAGCACAACCATCTGAACGTCAAGAAGGACGACTCGCGACGCGACAGCGACCGCGACGGCCTCTCCAACTACGGCGAGTACCGCGCCCACACGAACCCGCACACGAAGGACTCGGACCGCGACCGGCGCCCGGACGGCCGCGAGGACTTCGACCGCGACCACCTCACCAACAGCGCCGAGATCCGCACGGGCTTCGACCCCGGCGACGCCGACTCCGACAACGACGGGACGAAGGACGGCCGCGAGAACGCGGGCAGGATCGTCAAGCTGAGCGACACCTCCGTGACGATCAAGCTCGCCGTCGGCGGCTCGCTCACCGCGCGGCTCGGCGACGGACTGCCCGGCGACTGCGGCGGCTCCGGCGCGGTCGACGGCACCGACCCGGCCGGCGCCGATCTCCCGGACCCCGCCGAGGACGCGCCGGACCCCGGCGAGGACGCGGATCCCACCGCCGATCCCGCCGCCGACGCCGACACGGGCGACACCCCCGACCAGGGCTCCGTGACGGCCCGCGCCAGCGACGACGCGTCCGACGACGCGGCCTTCGACCAGGAGTTCCAGGACGACACGGGCGGCGGCGCCACGTGCGCGGCGACCAAGCTGAAGGTCGGCGCCATCGTCCACAAGGCATCCGTCCAGCGCACCGGTTCAGGCCCGGTGCTGGTCTCGATCAAGCTGGTCGGGACCCACAGGTGAGAGCCGGCCCACCCGCCCCCGCGGGCTGGGCCCGCTCTCCTGCGCGCTAGCCGATCGCGACCATGCGCTCGATCGGCGTGCGGGCCCGCTCGGCGATCTCGCGCGGGACCTTCACCACCGGCTTGCCCTCGCGCAGCGCGTCGCGCAGCTTCGGCAGCGTGATCATCTTCATGTAGCGGCAGCTCGCGGCCTCGTTGGCGGCGATGAAGTCGACGTCCGGTGCCGCCATCTGCAGCCCGTGGAGCATGCCGACCTCGGTCGCGACGATCGCCGTCCCGCCGGGCGTCGCGCTCCGCGCGTAGTCGAGCATCCCGCCGGTCGAGAGCATGTGGACGCCCTGCGGGTCGACGTCGCCCGCCGCCACGTACTCCATGACCGAGGTCGAGCAGCCGCACTCGGGGTGGATGAGGAAGTCGGCGCCCGGGTGGGCGGCGCGCATGTCGCTGATGTCGCTCGGCCGGATGCCGGCGTGGACGTGGCACTCGCCGTCCCACACCCACATCGGCCGGCCGGTGCGCTTCTCGACGAAGGCGCCGAGGAACATGTCCGGCCCGAAGAGGATCTCCGTGTCCTCTCCGTGCTCGCGGTAGATGTGCTCCACCACGGCGACGGCGTTGGAGGACGTGACGCAGTAGTCCGTCTCCGCCTTGACCGCGGCGGAGGTGTTGACGTACATCACGACCACGGCGCCGGGATGCTCGCCCTTCCAGGCCCGCAACTGATCGGCGGTGATCGAGTCGGCCAGCGAGCAGCCGGCGTCGGGGTCGGGCAGCAGGACGGTCTTCTCGGGACACAGGATCGAGGCCGTCTCGGCCATGAAGTGCACGCCGCAGAAGGCGATCACCTCGGCGTCGGAGGCGGCGGCACGCTGCGAGAGGCCGAGCGAGTCGCCGACGTAGTCGGCCACCTGCTGCACCTCGGGCACCTGGTAGTTGTGCGCGAGGATCACGGCGCCGCGCTCCGCGGCGAGCGCGCGCACCTCGTCCTGCATCGTGGGGATGTTGTCCAGGGAGAGGAGAGTCATGGGGAGATGGCCTCCAGGGCCAGGGAGAGGTCGAGCCCGGGCGCCGAGTGGGTGAGCGCGCCCATAGAGACGTAGTCTAGCCCATCTATGGTCGCATAGACCAATATTGAGTCGGGCGTCACCCCGCCCGAGACCTCGATCTCCGCCCGGCCCGCCACCCGGGCGACGGCGTCGGCCACCTGCCGCGGGCTCATGTTGTCGAGCAGCAGCCGCGGCGCGCCCGCCGCGAGTGCCTCGTCGATCTCGGCGCCGTCGCGCACCTCGACGGACAGCGGCAGGTCCGGCCGCGCGGCGAGCGCGCGCCGCACCGCGACCCCGACGCCGCCCGCGAGCGCGGAGTGGTTCTCCTTGATCAGGATCGCGTCGTAGAGCCCGGCGCGATGGTTGACGCCGCCGCCGGCGGCCACCGCCGCCTTCTCGAGGCGCCGGAGGCCCGGCGTCGTCTTGCGCGTGTCGAGGATCTGCGCCGTCCCGCCCGCCGCGCGCACCCGCGAGACCACCTGCGCGGTCAGCGTCGCGATGCCCGACAGACGCCCGAGGAAGTTCAGCGCCGTCCGCTCGCCCGTGAGCAGGGCGCGCGCGCTGCCCTCGACCGCGAGCACGCCGGCGCCCGCCTCGCGCCACTCGCCCTCCGGCCCGAGCCGCTCCATCCGCGCAGCCGGATCGAGGCGGCTGAACACCGCCTCGGCGACCGCGAGCCCCGAGATGACCCCCGGCGCCTTCTGCGTGATCGTCGCACGCGCCCGCGCGCCCTCGTCGACCGTCGCGGCCGTCGTCGCGTCACCCTCGCCGACGTCCTCGGCCAGCGCGCGGCCGATCAGCTCCTCGAGGTCGGCGTCCATCGGCCGGGCAGGTTAGAGCGCGGGGCCGGCCGGCCGGCCCCGCGCCGTCAGCAACCGGCGGTTCAGGCCGGTGCCGGCCGGCCCTTGGCGACCGGGAACGCCTTCGCCGGGGGCGAGTTGTTCTCGTTGCCCGACGGCGTGTAGCTCGGCCCCGCGAACGGCGAGGTCATGCGCCCTGACCACGTATCGGTCGACCCGCGCGATTCCGAGACGAGCGACCAGAAATCGCCGCCGAGGGCGGTCAGGCCCTCGTAGTCGCCGGTGAAGTAGCCGCCCGCGTCCGGCGCCGTTCGCATGTCGAACGACGTGGGGGTGACCCGCTCCTCGCTCCACGTCCGCCCGCCGTCGGTCGACCGCGTGAACCACGTGTCGGTCTCGAGGGCGGGAGTGGCGGGGTTGTTGTTGCGGAAGTCGTAGTACGTGACCCCGATGTTGCCGTTGCCGTCCACCCGGACGGCCGGCGTGAACGCCTGGGTCTCGTTGTGACGGCTGATCCGCACCGGCGTCGACCATGTGCGGCCGCCGTCGGTCGAGCGCGAGAAGGCGACCTGGTCCCGCTGGAACCCGTTGAAGCGCGCGTCCTGCCAGACGGCGTAGACGTCGTCGTTGCCCGCACGCTCGTCCGAGGCGATCTCCGGGATGATGTCGCCGGTCCGAACGTCATGCCCCGTCTGGGGGTCGGTGACGCCGACGGTGCCGAGCCGGCTGACCGTGATCGGGCCGGTCCAGCTCGAACCCCGGTCGGTCGAGCGCAGCACGGCGACGCGGCCGCCGCGGCTGCCCCCGCCGTTGTCGTTCTTGAACACCGTCATCACGTCGACGAGGTTGGTGTTGCCGAGCGCGACGATCTGGTTGCCGATCGTCTGATCGTTCTGGCCCGGGTCGTAGATCTGGTGCGCCGGCTCCCAGCTCGCGCCGTCGTCGGTCGAGCGCGCGAACCACGCCGGGCCCCGGAACGCCGCCGTGGTCAGGTACGACTGGCCGCGGCTGCGCGCGCTCGGATACACGAGGCGGTCCCAGATCGCATAGACGTAGCGTCGGCCGTTGGCGCCCAGGTTCTGGTCCGCGGTGATCGACTCCTTGTCGTTGAAGACCGTCGGGCTGGTGTCGCGCTTGAGCGTGATCGGGGCGCTCCAGGTCGTCCCGCCCTGCGTCTTGGCGGACCGGCTGACCAGCACCGCGTTGTCGAGGTTGGCCGTGTCGTTGAACGACAGGGAGATCTGATGGGCGGTGCCGGCCGGCGAGAAGCTCACCCACGGGTCGGACGCGCGCTCGTAGAGCGGGTTACCGGTGCACTGCGTGAACCGGGGCAGCTGCGCCGGGCTGAGCGGCGTGTAGCTCTGACCGCCGTTCGTCGATACCGAGGTGCCGAGCCCGCGCGCGCCGCCGGTCTCGTAGCGGTCCTGCTGGTACACGCCGATCAGGTTCGGGCCGTCGGCGTCGCCCGCGCTGCTCGGGTCGACGTCGATCCACGGCTCGACCTCAGAGCCGACGTAGCTCGCGCCGTTCTGAGGCTGCGTGTTGCAGGCCGGCGGGAACGGGCTCGCGCCGCTGGCCGGCGTGCGCCGGTCGACAGCAGCGTGCCCCGCGCTCGCCATCGCCATGGTCAGGATCGTCGCCGTGGCCCCGGCCGCCAGCACCCGTCGTCGCATGTGCCCCTCCTGTCGTGGATGCGATCTCGCACGTCACAACGCACGAGCGGAGCAAAGGTCAGGAGGTGTCGCAGAGAACCACGATCGTGCGGAACGCAGGGTCGCTCGCGCCGTGCAGCCGCGCGCCGGAGCCCTGCAGCTCGCGCAGGTAGGCGACGGCCTCGGCGGTGATGCGCTCGCCCGGCAGCAGCGCCGGGATCCCCGGCGGGTAGCCCGCGATCGACTCGGCCGACACGCGCCCGACCGCGGCGTCGACCGCCACCACCTCCGAGGCGCCCAGGAATGCCTCGCGCGGCGGCACCACGACCTCGTTGACGAGCGCTCCGGAGGCCCGCACGAGCGCCTCGGCGTCGCCAGGGCGCTCGATCCGGCGCACGGTCGTGGCGAAGTCGAGCGCGAAGGAGTCGAGCGCCTCCTCCGGCTGGTGCAGGCCGAGCACGAGCACCATCGTCGCGTGCGTCGCGAGCTCGACGTGGACGTCGTAGGCGGAGCGCAGCGCGGCCGCGACCTCGTAGCCGCTGCAGCCGGTCGCGCGCACGTCGATGACGATCCGCAGCGGGTCCCAGCCCGCGATGCCGGGATGCCCGACCATCTCCTGACCGACGACGCGGCAGCTCGTGTCCATGTCGATCGCCGCGCGGGCGCGCGCCGACGCCGCGATCGTCCGCGACAGCAGCGACTGCCCGTGGATCACGAGCTGCCGCCGCGCGGCGTCGAGCGAGGCCATCAGCAGCGACGACGGCGACGTGCTGCGCACGAGCCGCACCGCGCGCGCCACCGCGTCGGGGTCGATGCGGCCGGTCGGGGCCACGTGCAGCATCGCCGACTGGGTGAGCGAGCCGATGATCTTGTGCGTCGAGGTCAAGACGGCGTCGGCGCCCTGCTGGAGCGCGGACGGCGGCAGATCGGGA
>JAXDGC010000520.1:0-3121 GCA_034665245.1 Solirubrobacteraceae bacterium
GAGCGGGAGGGCGCCGACTTCGAGGAGCACGTCGCGACGCCGCACGGCCTCGACTTCGCGCACGCCGCCGCGCTCTACGGCCTCGGCTACGAGCGCGCCGAGGACCCCGAGGCGTTCCGCGCCGCACTCGACCGCGCGCTCGCGGCCGAGACGGCCACGATCCTCGAGGTGCGGTCCGATCGCGCCGAGAACGTCCGGCTGCACCGGCGGGTGTGGGAGGCGGTGGCGGGGTCCGTCCGCGGCGCCGCATAGCGTTCCCGGACATGCAGGAGAGCCTGATCGACGTCGCCGCCGAACCCGCCGAGCCCGCGCCGGAGCCGCGTGCGACGTCCAAGGCCATCGGCGCCGGGGACATCGTGCTCGTCGACAAGAAGGGCCGCCGGTTCCACGCCCTGGTCACGGAGCTCGAGCAGTCCGACAGCGGGCGCTTCGAGCTGGCGGTGCGGCCGCTGGACTCGCGGATCTCCTACCGCACCGCAACCGTGCGGGAAGTCATCGGCGTGTGGCGGAAGGCGCGCCGGGCGTAACGGGCGGCAGTGGGTCTTCTCGTGACGTTCCACTCGAGAGACCGGCCGCCGGCGCCGCCAGGCAAGGACGCAGACCCGCAGGAATCCCCCTGGGGATTTCAAGCGGTCGAGGACACAGCCTGGCGGTGATCGGCGGTCGCCGATCTCGGGTGGAACGTCGCGGGAAGGCCCACTAGGGTGCGGGACTCGCTCCCCGTGCCCGTCGCCACGCTCCTCACCGGGGCCCTTGAAGAGGCCCGCCAGCGCACGCTGGATCTCGTCGCCCCGCTCTCCGACGAGGACGTCGAGACCGCGCACTCGGCGCTGATGAGCCCGCTGGTCTGGGACCTCGCCCACATCGCGGCCTACGAGGACCACTGGCTCGTCCACCGCCACGGCGGCGAGCCGCTGCTCCATCCCGAGTACGCCGCCATGTACGACGCGTTCGAGACACCGCGCGCCGCGCGCGGCGACCTCGCGCTGCTCAACCGCGGCGAGGCGCTCGCCTACCTCGAGGAGGTGCGCGAGCGCGCGCTCGAGGTGCTCGCCCGCAGAGGCCCCGGCGAGGTGCACGAGATGGTCCTCCAGCACGAGCACCAGCACAACGAGACGATGCTGCAGGCGATCGAGCTGGCCGGCCTCACCACCGCGCCCGGGCTCATCCCCGCGCCCCGCGCCGAGGCGCCCACCCGCCACACGGGGCTCGAGGCGGTCGAGGTGCCCGGCGGTCCGTTCCTGATGGGCGCGCCGCCGGAGCGCTTCTCCTTCGACAACGAGCGCCCGCGCCAGCCGGTCGACGTGCCGACCTTCCTGATCGGCCGCACGCCGGTCACGAACGCGACCTTCCTGACCTTCGCCGAGGGCGGCGGCTACCAGCGCCGCGAGTGGTGGTCGGACGAGGGCTGGTCGTGGAAGGAGGACTACGACATCACACACCCTGGACAGTGGGCCGGCGGCCCTGACGGGTGGCGGCAGCGGCGCATCGACGGTTCGGCGCCGCTGCACCCCGAGGAGCCGGTGGTCCACGTTTCCTGGTTCGAGGCCGACGCCCTCGCCAGAGCATTCGGCGCTCGGCTCCCCTCCGAGGCCGAATGGGAGAAGGCGGCGACCTGGGACCAGGAGACGCGGACCGCGCGGCGCTTCCCCTGGGGCGATCAGCCCCCCGCGCCCCGCGACGGCCGCGCGAACCTCGATCAGACGGGCCTCGGCCCGCAGCCGGCCGGCTCACTCCCCGCCGGCGCCACGCCCAGCGGCGTGCTCGGGATGCTCGGTGACACCTGGGAGTGGACGGCGACCGAGTTCCTCGGCTACCCCGCGTTCGCGGCCCACCCGTACCGCGAGTACTCCGAGGTGTTCTTCGGCGAGGGCTACCGCGTCCTTCGCGGCGGCTCGTGGGCGACCCGCGCGCATGTGGCGACCCCGACGTTCCGCAACTGGGACCTGCCGCAGCGACGCCAGATCTTCTCCGGCGTGCGACTGGCATGGGACGGCTGAGGATGGCGCGCGTCGACTCCCCCCGCGTCCGCGTCGACAGCCACCTCGACGCCGACGCGCCGCGCTCGCTCGCGGAGGACGTGCTCGACGGCCTCACGCGGCCGGCCAAGGAGCTGTCGCCGAAGTACTTCTACGACGCCCGCGGCTCGGAGCTCTTCGACCGCATCACCGAGCTGCCCGAGTACTACCCGACGCGCGCCGAGCGGGCGATCCTCGAGGCGCACGCCGAGGACATCGTCGCCGCCACCGGCGCCGGCGAGCTCGTCGAGCTCGGCTCGGGCACCGCGACCAAGACGCGCGTGCTGCTCGACGCGATGGCGCGCGCCGGCACGCTGCGTCGCTACGTCCCGTTCGACGTCGACGAGCTAATGGTCCACGACGTCGCGGCGGCGGTGGCCGCCGAGTACCCGGGCATCGAGGTCCACGGCGTGGCCGGCGACTTCGACCGCCACCTCGACGAGATCCCGCCGCCGCAGCCCGGCTGCCCCCGCGTCGTCGCGTTCCTGGGTGGCACGATCGGCAACTTCCCGCCCGGCAGCCGGCGCCGCTTCCTGCGCTCGATCGCCGAGCGCCTGGACGGCGACGGCTTCCTGCTGCTCGGCACCGACCTCGTCAAGGACCCGCGCGTGCTCGAGGCGGCCTACGACGACAGCGCTGGGGTGACGGCCGAGTTCAATCGCAACGTCCTGCTCGTCATCAACCGCGAGCTCGACGCCGACTTCGACCCCGGGCTGTTCGACCACGTCGCGTTCTACGACCCCGCGCACGAGTGGATCGAGATGCGGCTGCGCGCGCGCCGCGCCCACCGCGTCCGGATCGCGGCCGTCGACCTCGACGTCGAGTTCGCGCGCGGCGAGGAGCTGCGGACGGAGATCTCGGCCAAGTTCACGCCCGACCGCGTCGCGGCCGACTTCGCCGCCGCCGGCCTCGAGCTCGCGGGCTGGATGACCGACCCTGAGGAGCGCTTCGCGCTGTCGCTGGCGCGCCGGCGGCTCGTGACGCTCAGCCCGAGAGGACCGGCAGGAGCGCGCCGAGCTTGACCTCGGTCTCGGCGAGCTCCGCGGCAGGGTCGGAGTCGCGCACGACGCCGACCCCGGCGTAGAGCCGTGCCTCCGCGCCGC
>JAXDGC010000521.1:0-8358 GCA_034665245.1 Solirubrobacteraceae bacterium
CGCTGCCCGTCCTCCGTGAACGCCACCACGGACGGCGTCGTCCGGCCGCCCTCGGCGTTGGGGATGACCTCAGCCTGGCCTCCCTCCATCGTCGCCGCGACGACGGAGTTGGTCGTTCCGAGATCGATGCCGACGGCCTTTGCCATGCGCTGCTCCTCTCGATGTCCGGGGCCACATTCGGCCGTAGGCCACGCGCGCCGCTCGTCAAGCCACGGTGCGCAGCTTGTCCAGCGCCTCACATTCGATCTGACGTACGCGTTCGGCCGTCACGCCGAGGTCCACGCCGAGCTCACGGAGGGTTCGTGGTGGAGGGTCGAGGCCGTAGTGCGAACGGACGACGGTGCGCTCGCGGTCGCTCAGGACGGCCAGCATGCGCGTGAGCTCACCGGCCGCGACGCGCGTCGCCACGCGGTCGAAGGCGTCCTCGGCGCGCGGGTCGGCCAGCAGGTCGCCGGTCGAGCTTCCGCCGCGGGCCTCGGTGGCCGTGGGCTCGTCGAGCCCGCGCGGCCGCAGGGAGGCGGCCAGGAGGGACTGGACCTGGGTCGCCCCCAGTCCGGACCCGGCGGCGAGTTGCGCGGATGTCGGCTCGCGCCGGTGTGCCCGCACGTGATCGGAGTGGACCTGCTTCAGGCGGGCAAGCTGACGTGAGGCCCGGTCGGAGAGCACCACGGGCCGGGCGACCTCGGAGACGAGTTGCTGCATCGCCTGGCGGACCCACCAGGACGCGTAGCCCCAGAACGGCGTGCCGAGCGCCGGGTCATAGCGCTCCAACGCGCGCAGAAGCCCGACCACGCCTTCCTGGAGGAGCTCGTCGCGGGTCAGCGCCGGGGTGCCGCGATACCGGCGCGCTACGCTCGCCACGAGCGGCATGAACATCTCCACCAAGGCGTCGCGTGCGCCGCCGTCGTTTCTCTGTGCGGCCAGTATGAGCTCGCGCTCTTCCACCTTTGCCCCCTCCTGGCTCGTCAACGGGGACGGCATGTTGTCTCTGCGCCGCGCGCCGGGCATGGGGAATTCGACTCATCTTTCGGGCTTGCTTCTGTCATGACGGCCGGCGGCGGCGACGGCGTCGTGGTCGCAGTGGCACCGTCCGGTCGGATCGTCTTCAGTAATCGAGCTGCGCTGCGCGTCGAGAATCGGCGACTGTCCGAGCTCGCCGGCGAGTTCGAGATCTTCCACCCCGACGGACGGCCGTATGCGCCCTCCGAGTGGCAGCTCGCGCGCTCGCTCGCGACCGGCGAGGAGATCGTCGAGGAGGAGTTCCTCCGTGTCGCCCCGAACGGCGCGCCGACACGGTTCCGGTGCAGCTCCTGGCCGATCCTCGACGCCGACGGCAACATCGCGGCCGCGGTGGCCATCACCCGCGACGCGACCGCGGAGCAGCACCGCGACGAACGCCTGGCCTACCTCGCCGGGCTGATCGACCACGCCGACGACGCGATCGTCGCGCTCGACAGCCACTGGTACGTGACGATGTGGAGCAAGGGCGCCGAGCGGATGTACGGCTGGTCGGAGGACGAGGTCATCGGGCGGCACACGACGGAGGTCGCCGACCTGGAGATGAGCGACGAGGCTCGCGCGGATTCGCGGCGCGCCGTGGCGGAGCACGGGCGCTGGCGCGGCGAGGTTGTCGCCCACGGCAAGGACGGCAGCGCGGTCACGGTCGAGCTGGTTACCGTCGCCCTGCGCGATGCCACGGGCGGCGTGACGGCGTTCCTCGGCATCCATCGCGACGTGACCGAGCGCAAGCGGGCCGAGCGGGCGCTGGCCGAGGCGCACCGGCGGAGCGAGACGATCCTCGAGAGCATCACCGACGCGTTCGTCGCGGTCGACCGGGACTGGCGGTACACCTACATCAACGATCGCGCGCTGAAGCGCATGCAGGTCAGATCCGGCCGGCCGGTGTCGCGCGACGAGATGCTCGGCCGGAACGTCTGGGACGTTTTTCCGGAGGCCGTCGGCACGGAGATCCACCGGCGCTGCCAGGAGGCCATGCGGGGGCAGAGCGCCGTCGAGTTCGAGACGTACTTCGAGCCGAGCGGCGAGTGGATCGAGGCCCACGCCTATCCGTCGGAGGCGGGCCTCTCGATCTACTACCGCGACATCAGTGCGCGCAAGCGCTCCGACGAGGCGGCCTGGCGGAGCGAGACGCTCCTCGACGGCATCACCGACGCGTTCTACGCGCTCGACGCGGGCTGGCGCTTCACGTACGTCAACGAGCACGCCGTCAGCTCGCTCGGAGACAACCTGGACGAACCGCTCCCCCGCGAGGCCTACCTCGGCCGGACGCTGTGGGAGGTCTTCCCGGCGCTCCTGGACACGGAGGTCGAGGTCCAGTTGCGCACGGCCGCGCGCGAGCGGCGGACGATCGCCTTCGAGGCCTTCTACGAGCCGAACGCGCGCTGGTTCGACGTCCACGCCTATCCGGCGGACGAGATCCTCATCGTCTATTTCCGCGAGATCAGCGAGCGCAAGCAGACGGAGGCGGAGCTCGAACAGTGGGCGCGCCGGCAGGCCCTCGTCGCCGAGCTCGGCCGGCGGGCGCTCGCCGGCCTGCCGGTGCAGGCGGTGCTGGAGGAGGCGGTCGCGATCACGGCGCGGACGCTCGGCGCCACGCCGGTGGGAATCGCGGAGATCCTCCCGCGCCGGGGGCTTCTCCTGCTGCGCGCGGGAGTCGGGTGGAGCCCCGGGTCCGTCGGGCACGCGATCGGGCGGTCAGGCCGCGCGTCACTGGTGGGCTACACCGCCCTGGCGGGCGAGCCCGTGATCTCCGAGGATCTCGCCACGGACGAGCGCTTCGACATCTCGGCGTTCGTGGCCGAGCACACCGTGACGAGCGCCGCGACCGTTGTCATCGCGGGCCACGAGGCGCCGTTCGGCGTCCTGTGCGCGTTCTCGCAGGAGCGTCGTGTGTTCTCGGCCGACGACGTCAACTTCCTACAGGCTGTCGCGAACGTGATCTCGAGCGCCGTCGTCCGGGTGAGGTCGGAGGAGCGGATGCTCGAGGTGCGCGACATGGAGCGCCGGCGGATCGCGCGCGACCTGCACGACGAGGCGCTCCAGAACCTGACGGACGCGCTCGCCCTGCTGGTCGCCGGCGGCACGCCGAGCCCGGGCAAGGAGACGCTGAGAGAGGTGGCGCGCGCGCTCAAGCGCGCCGGCGAGCAGGTCCGCGGCGCGGTCTACGACCTGCGCCTGGGACAGGGTGACCGGCCCTTGCGCGCGCTGCTCGAGGATCTCGTCCAGCTGCAGCGCGCGCTCTGGCTCGAGGGCGAGATCGTCGTGACGGTCGGCGAGACGGTTCCCCAGGGCCCGCTCGGCCGGGACGGGACGGAGATGCTGCGCGTGGTGCGGGAGGCCCTCATCAACGCGCGCCGGCATTCCGGCGCGCACAAGATCAACGTCGACGTGCGCGCCTCGAAGGCGCGGCTGTCGGTCGAGGTGTCCGACGACGGCCGCGGCTTCGACGTCGTCACGGAGGGAACCGGGATGATCGGAATGCGCGAGCGCGCCGCGGTCATCGGCGGCGAGCTCCTGATCCGGAGCACGCTGGGGCGTGGCACACGGGTCCGGCTGGCGATCGATCTCGGCGGTGAGGCCCCTGCGGCGCCGGCGGTGCGCGTCCTGCTCGTCGAGGACCACGCGGCCGTCCGCCAGGCGATCGCCGCGATGTTCGCGCGCGAGCCCGACTTCGCCGTCGTCGCGCAGGCGGCGACGATGGCTGAGGCGCGGACGCTGCTCTCCGACGTGGACGTCGCCGTGGTCGACCTGGGACTCCCGGACGGCTACGGGGCCGACCTGATCAGAGAGCTCCGCGCCGTCAATCCCAGCGCTCAGGCCCTGGTCTTGACCGCCAGCGTCGACCGGGCGGACATGGCACGCGCGGTGGAGAGCGGCGCGGGCGGCATGCTCGACAAGACCGCCCGGCTCGATGAGGTCGTGGGCGCCGTCCGGCGGTTGTGGGCCGGCGAGACGCTCCAGTCGATGGACGAGGTCGTCGACCTCCTCCGCTTCGCGGGACGCCGGCGCGAGCGGGAGCGCGAGGACCGCCTGGCGATCGAGCAGCTGACCGCGCGCGAGCGCGAGGTCCTGCAGGCGCTCGCCGACGGGCTCGACAGCCAGGCGATCGCCGACCGGCTCCACATCACGATCCGTACCGAGCGCAACCACGTCGCCAACATCCTCGCCAAGCTCGATGTGCACTCCCAGCTGCAGGCGCTCGTGTTCGCACTGCGCTACCAGCTGGTCGAGATCCGCTAGCCGGTCACGCCACGACGATCGGCTGCGGCCACTTGGGCGCGGGGAAGGCCTCCTCCAGCGCGAAGAGGTCGTCCGGTGCGAGGCGGAGATCGAGCGCGGCGCGATTCTCGCGTACCTCCGCGGGCGTCCGCATCATCGGGAGGACGGCCAGCCGCTCGTGGCGCACTATCCACGCGAGCACGACCTGGGCGGGCGTCGCGTCGTGGCGCTCGGCGACCGTGCGGAGCGCGGGGTGCCCGAGGACCGAGCCGCCCTCGAACGGCGCGTACGCCATCGGCGTGATGCTCTCTTCGAGGCACCACGGAAGGACGTCGTAGTCGATCCCCCGGCGCACCGGGCTGTAGGGCACCTGGTCGACGGCCAGGCCCCGGCCGCCCGGCAGCCCGACGAGCTCGGCCAGGTCCGGCACGTCGAAGTTGCCGACGCCCCAGTAGCGGATCGCGCCCGCCGCGCCGAGCTGCGCGAATGCCTCCAGCGTCTGCGACAGCGCGACCGGCCCGCGCCAGTGCAGGAGATAGAGGTCGATGCGGTCGGTGCGCAGCCGCCGGAGGCTCCGGCGGCAGGCGGTCACCGTGCCCTCGACCGTGGCGTGGGCCGGGAGCACCTTGCCGACCAGGAAGACGGCGTCGCGCCGGCCGGCGATCGCCTCGCCGACGAGTTCCTCGGCGGTGCCGTCCGCGTACAGCTCGGCGGTGTCGACGAGCGTCATGCCGAGCTCGAGACCCTCGCGGAGCGCCGCGACCTCCTCGGCGCGGCGCGCAGGATCCTCGCCGTAGCCCCATGTTGTCTGGCCGATCGCGGGAATCGGCTCCCCGGACCGGAGCTCGATCGTGCGCATGCGGTCGTGTCAGTAGGGCGCCGCCGGACGAGGTCAAGCGGCCCTCGCTTGATCGCAGCTCGACGTGCCCTATTGGCTGGGGTATGACCAGACCGATCCTCGTCGGCTACGACCCGGCGACGTACGACCACGCGCCGGTCGAGTTCGCCGTCGCCGCCGCCGGGTTCACCGGCGCGCCCCTGATCGTGCTCTCCGTGCAGGCGGGCGCGCCCGTGCTCCCGGTCGGTACCGGCACCGGCAGTGTCGCGGCCGTGCTCGGGCAGCCCGATACCGACCTCGTCGCCGACTGCACGCAGGCACTCGCGGCGCTGGAGGGGGAGCTGTCGGCAGCCGGCGTCAGCGCGGAGTGCCGCAAGCTGCAGAGCACGAGCGCGGCCCGCGCGCTGCACGACGAGGCCGAGGCGGAGGACGCCGGCCTGCTCGTGGTCGGCTCCAGTCGCCGAGGGCCGCTGGGACGAGTGGTGCCCGGCTCGACGGCGGCGCGCCTCCTCCGCGGCGCACCCTGCCCGGTCGCGGTCGTTCCGCGCGCATGGACCGCGCGCGGTGTGATCGCGACGATCGGGGTGGCCTATACGGACAGCGATGAGGCGCGAGAGGCGCTGCGCGGCGCCTACGCGCTGGCACGCCGCGCCGGAGCGACCCTGCGGGCGCTGACCGTGGTCCTGCCGGCGGCGCTCTACGCCAGGACGGAACCTCACACGGCCATCCGTCCCGGCGTGGACCTCACGGCCGTCGAGGGAGAGGCGCGGGTCGAGGCGGAAGCCTCGCTGCGCGCCGTCGTCGCCGAGCTCGGCGACGACGTCACCGTCGAGGTCGACGCGTTCGTCGGCGACCCCGCCGAAATCCTCATCGACCTGTCGGAACGCCTCGATCTGCTCATCTGCGGTTCTCGCGGCTATGGGCCCCTTCGCGCGGTGATGCTCGGCAGCGTCACCCGCCGCGTCGTCGCCAAAGCCCACTGCCCCGTGGTCGTCCTACCGCGCGGCGTCAAGGCCGCACTGCAGGACCTCGTCGCCGAATCCTCGGGCGCCGCGGCGCCCTGACACCAACGGAGGAACTCGATGTCAACCACCACGCCGCTCCGCTCTCCGCTCGAGGATCTGCTCCAGCCCATCGCCCGTTATTGGTGGCTGTGGGTCCTGTTCGGCGTCCTGAGCGTCGTTGCGGGTGCCGTCGCCCTGATCAACCCGGGTCTCAGCCTGCTCGCGATCGCGCTCCTCTTCGGCTCCTACCTGATCGTCGCCGGGTTCTTCGACCTCCTCGCCGGCGTGACCGCGACCGACGCCGACCCGCTGCGCCGCACCTTCGCCGTCGTCCTGGCGATCCTCTCGCTGATGGCGGGCGTGGTCTGCCTGCTCCGGCCGGGCACCGGGCTGTTCGCGCTCGTGGTCGTCGTCGGTGTCTTCCTGGTCATGGCCGGCGTGATCGAGCTCGCCCGTGCCGTCGGCGACGAGACGCCGTGGCTCACGGCCGCGCTCGGGCTCGTGGACTTGGTGATCGGCATCGTCATCCTGGCGATCCCGGGGATCGGCCTGGTCACGTTCGCGCTCCTGTTCAGCATCAGCCTCCTGGTCCGCGGGGCGGTCGCGATCGCCGCCGGAGTCCAGCTCCGCCGGCTCGGCTCGCCCCACCGGACCGCGACGGCCTCGACGGTCCAAGCCGCACGCTCGTGATCGCAACCCCACAACGAAGGAGAACGAGATGAAGACCCTCGACGACGTCCAGACCTGGCACGGGCTGAAAGTGGTCGACGCCGACGGCGACAAGATCGGCGAGATCGAGGACGTCTACCTCGACCGCCACACCGGCGAGCCCGCCTGGGCGACGGTGCGGACCGGCCTGTTCGGCAGGAAGGTCAGCTTCGTACCGATCCGCGACGCGGTGAAGGACGATGACGGTGAGGTGCGCGTGAGCGTCCAGAAGGAGCAGGTCAAGAACGCGCCCAAGCTCGAGGCCCGCGACGATTTGACGACGGAGGAGGAGCGCCGGCTCTACGAGCATTACGGCCGTTCTGACTACGACGAGTGGAAGGGCGAGGATCAGACGGCCGACATGGAGCTCGGCGACGCCGGGGCGCCGCCCGTGTTCGTCGGTGCGCGACTGCGCCGCTACGTCGTGGTCGCCCGGGTGCCGGGGGACGGCGAGTGATCAAGCTGAACCGAGCGGCCTACGACCATGCCAAGCGGCTGATCCGCGAAGGCAGGTGCGTCATCGATGACAGGGACCACTGGAGTGAGCACCAGCCCAGCTCGCAGGCGGAGAGCCGGTACCTGGAGGAGCACGGGCTCACGGAGTACGCGCGCTGGTTCCTCGGCCGCGATGCCGAGCACGCGCGCGACTCCAAGGCCCATTACCGCTTTCCCTACGGCGACTTCCACGACGTCCACCGCTGTGGAGTGCTGGCCGCCGAGTCTCGCGCCGGTCAGTACCGCCACGCCGAGATCAAAGACGCGGCCGCGCACCTCCACGGGATGCTCGACGCGGTGAAGGTGGGCTGAGGCCTCAGAGCGGCGCCGGCGGAACGTCCGGCCGGCGACCGCGCATGAGCAGGTAGAGGCCCAGCACCAGCCCCAGGCCGCCGACGATCATCAGGATGAGACCGGTGGTATGCAGGTCGATGCCCGCGACATGGACGGTGACGGCGTACTTGAGGATCGCGCCGACGGCGATGAGGAGGAGGCTGCCGCCGATCGTCATGCTCAGCGGGCCGCGACGGTGGGTCGGACGTGCAGCGTGCCACCCACGCACTCGACCCGGTCGTGCTCGAGCACGTCGGCGAGCAGGCTCGACCACGCGAGATCCTCCGACGCCGCGTCGGTGAACTCCTTGGCGAAGCCGACGCCGGACGAGGGCATCAGCGCCGCGATCCGGTGCACGGAGCCTCCGGACCGGCCGCGCGCGCTCCAGCTCACTAGATAGGCGTTCATGTCGGAGGTGAACCCGCGCAGGAAGATCCACGCCTCCTCGGAGAGCGCGCCGCACGGCGCGGCGGCGATCCGGACGTGCCACAAGGCATGTCCACCGCGCTCGCGGACGGCGTGCGCCAGCGCGGCGCTGAGCGGATCGTGGAGCACCACCACGTCCTCGGGGCGCACGCGGGGCACGACGTCCTCCTCGGCGCTCGCGGTGCGCTCCGTGTACAGCGCCCGCTCGGCGCGGCCCGGAGCGATCGGGCCACCCGCGACATCGTTGAGCATCGACTCGAGCTGCGTGGCAGCATCCCTCAGCGGCTCGCTCCCGTGCACGTCCAACCGAGCCGT
>JAXDGC010000522.1:0-4180 GCA_034665245.1 Solirubrobacteraceae bacterium
AGGTCGCGTTGCCGGCCAGGAGGCGCTCGACCGGCAGGAGCACGAGCCGATCCTCCTTCACGGCCTCCCGCAGCTCGTCGACGCTGCAGCCCTCGTCGTGCAGGTGTTCGAGCAGCTCGCGGCGGGCCTTGCGCGCGTCATCGCCCTCGAGTCCTTCGAGCAGCCCCTCGGCTTCCCAGTCCATGGTCGTGGGCAAAGCTACAAGGCGGAGAACTCCTCGGCGAGCAGGTCCATCAGCAGGCCGTCGTGCCAGCTGCCGTCGGCCCCGCGCTCGTAACGCCGCATCACCCCGACGGGCTTGAAACCGAGGCGCCCATAGGCGCGGATCGCGCGATCGTTCGCGGCGGCCGGGTCGATCGTGAAGCGGTGGTGGCCGCGCTCGGCGATCAGGTACCCGATCGCGAGCCGCATCGCCTCCGGGCCGATCCCGCGCCCCTGGTGCGCGGTCGCGATCGCGATGTCGAGCGAGGCATGGCGATAGTCGGGCTCCTCCTCCTCGCCGACGAGCAGCATGCCCGCCACCGCGCCGTCGACTTCGATCGCCAGCACGACCTCCCACTCCTGCTCGGCGATCAGGTCGCGCCGCACCCGCGCCTCGTCCCACCCGGGCCACCACGTGGCGACCCCGGGCTCGGTCAGGAGGGCGAGCAGCGGCGCCGCGTCGTCCTCGCGCACGGGACGCAGCAGCACGCGCTCGCCGCGCAATACGGGCAGGGGCCGGGTCGTCGCCATGGCGATAGGATGCACGCCCAGAAGGACAAACAGGGGGGCTGGCGGAGGCTGGCTGAGATAGCGCCCACGATCCCTGGCGCTGACCCTTCGAACCTGTGGGGTAATGCCCGCGGAGGGAGCGATGCGCACACAGACCGAGGCTCCCCTGGTGGAGCCTCGTCACGTTCACAGCGGCGAGACCGGAGTGGCCCTCGACGGGGTCGCGAAGGCGTTCGGCGACGTCGGCGCGCTGGCGGACGTCTCGCTGCGCGCGGCGCCGCGCGAGACGGTCGCGGTGGTCGGCCCGAGCGGCTGTGGCAAGTCGACGCTGCTCGAGCTCGTCTGCGGACTGCTCGATCCCGACGCCGGCACCCTGCGCAGCGCCCCGGCCGCGCTGATGCCCCAGCGCGACGGGCTGCTGCCGTGGCTGAGCGCGCTCGACAACGCCGGGCTCGCGCTGCGCGTGGCCGGCCGGTCGCGCGCGGAGGCGCGCGCCGCGGCGCACGAGCACTTCGCCGCGTTCGGCCTCGACGGGTTCGAGCGCGCGCGGCCCGCGGAGCTCTCCGGCGGGATGCGCCAGCGCGTCGCGTTCCTGCGCACGCTGCTGGCGGGCCGGCCCGTGCTCTGCCTCGACGAGCCGTTCGGGGCGCTCGACGCGCTCACGCGCGCGCAGCTGCAACAGTGGCTGGCGGGTGCGCTGGCGCGCGAGCCGCGGACCGTCCTGCTCGTCACGCACGACGTCGAGGAGGCGGTCCTGCTGGCCGACCGCATCGTCCTGCTGTCGCCGCGCCCGGGCCGCGTCGTCGCCGAGCTCGACGTGCCCCTCGAGCGCCCGCGCCGCCGCACCGACCCGCAGGTGGTCGAGCTGCGCGAGCAGGCGCTCAACGTGCTCGGGGTCGCCTGATGCTCGCCGCCGTCATCGTGATCGCCGCGCTCGCGGGCTGGGAGGCGCTCGTGCAGGGCGATGTCGTCGACTCGCTCCTGCTGCCCGCGCCGACCGAGGTCGCCTCGTCGCTGTGGAACGACCGCGGCCTGCTCGCCCCCGACCTCGCGGTCACGTTGCAGGAGGTGCTGGTCGGCCTGCTCGCCGCGGTCGCCGTCGGCGCCGCGCTCGGGATCGGGATGCACGTCTCGGGCGCGCTGCGGCGAGCGTTGCGGCCGCTCGTGATCGGCTCGCAGGCCGTGCCGATCCCCGTGATCGCGCCGCTGCTGATCCTCGTGCTCGGCTTCGGGCTCGTCCCGAAGGTGCTACTGGTCGCGCTCGTGTGCTTCTTCCCGGTGACGATCAACCTCTACGACGGCCTGCGCCGTGTCGACCCCGACGCGCGCAAGCTGCTGCGCTCCTTCGACGCCTCGCGCTGGCAGTCGTTCCGGCTGCTCGAGGCGCCCGCCGCATTGCCGGCCGCGTTCACGGGATTGAAGGTCGCCGCCGCGGTGTCGGTGATCGGCGCCGTGTTCGCGGAGTGGGCCGGCTCCGACGCCGGGCTCGGCCACGCGCTGCTGACCGCCAACGGGCAGCTCGAGACGGCGCGCGCGTTCGCCGCGACGTTCCTGCTGTTCGTGCTCGCGGTCGGCCTCTACGGGCTGTTCGCGCTGCTCGAGCGGCGGGTGGTGAGGTGGCGATGAGGCGGCTCGCGGCAGTGCTCGCATCGCTCGCGTTGATCCTCGTCGCCGGCTGCGGCGAGAAGGACGAGAGCGCTCCCGGCGGCGGGAAGACCCAGAAGTTCAACATCATCCTCGACTACTTCCCCAACGCCGACCACGCCGGCATCTACGCCGCGCAGGCCGCCGGCGACTACGCGCGCGCCGGGCTCGACGTGGAGGTCAAGCCCCCGCCGGACCCTTCGGCGCCGCTCAAGCTGCTCCAGAGCGGGCAGGCCGACGTCGTCATCTCCTACGAGCCCGAGCTGCTGCTCGCGCGCGACAAGGGCGCCAACCTGGTCTCGGTCGGCGCGCTCGTGCAGAAGCCGCTGACGACGCTGATGTCGCTGAAGGACATCGCGAGCCCCCAGGACCTCGCCGGCAAGCGCGTCGGCACCGCCGGCCTCCCCTACCAGTCGGCCTACCTGCAGACCATCCTGCGCAACGCCGGCGTCGATCCCACCACGGTGAAGGAGACCAACGTCGGCTTCAACCTCGTCCCCGCGATGCTCTCGGACAAGGTCGACGCGACGCTCGGGGCGTTCTGGAACTACGAGGGCGAGGACCTCAAGCGCCGCGGGCGACACCCGAAGGTCCTGCGCATGGAGAAGCTCGGCGTCCCGACCTATGACGAGCTGATCGTGGTCGCGCGCCGCAAGGACCTCGACGAGAACTTCTCCTCGAAGCTGCGGCGCTTCCTGCGCGCCACCGCGAGCGGCCACGAGCGTCTGCGCGCGGATCCGGAGATCGGCGTCGGCGCCCTCCTGAAGGTCGACCCGGGCCTCGAGCGCGGGCTCCAGACCGCGGTCGTCAGCGCCACGCTGCCGGTCTTCTTCCCCGCGGACAAGGCCAAGCCGTTCGGCTGGCAGCAGCCGGCGGAGTGGGACGCCTACGGGCGCTGGATGTACGCGAACAAGCTGCTCAAGCGGCAGCCGGACGCGTCATCGGCGCTGACCAACGAGTTCCTGCCGGGCCAGGGGCTCGACCCGGGGACCTCCGCGGCTCCCTGAGCAGGCCCGCGCCGGCGCCGAGGAAGAGGTACGTGCCGGCCAGGCCCTTCCACTCGCCGTAGCGCTCGAAGAAGCCGCGCACCTCGGCCTCGTCGGCGCGTGCCTTCGGGTGCCCGGTCGTGAGGCGGCCCACGAGCTTGAGGTAGCCGAGGTCGCCCGCCGGGACGCGGTCGTAGTGGCCCTGCCCGTAGAGCGAGAGCATCTCCAGCGTCCAGGTCCCGATGTTCGGGATCGCCCGCAGCCGCGCCCACGCCTGCTCGCGGTCGGCGAGGTCGACCCGCCCCGCGGCGACCTCGCGCGCGGCGTGGCGCAGCGCCAGGGCGCGCCGGGCGGCGAGGTCGTAGGACTGCAGCTCGGCCGGCGCCATCGCCGCCACCCGCGCCGGGGTCGGCATGTCGCGCAGGCCGGAGTGCGGGCAGCGGCGGCCGAGCCGCCCGACGAGCCGGCGCTGGATCTCGAGCGCCCGCTCGAGCTCGATCAGCTGCTCGGTGATCGCCCACGCCAGCGCCTCCCAGGGGTCGGCGCGGCGGTGGATGCGCACGTGCGGGCGCGAGCGCACCGCGATGCCGATCACCGGGTCATCGGCGAAGCGCTCGTAGAACGGCCGCAGGTCGTCGTCGACGCCGGTGGCGAAGCGCATGCGCTCGATCGCGGCCGCGGCGGCGGTCTCGCAGGCGCTGCGCGCGGCGAACAGGACGCGCTGCGGGGCGGTCTGCGCGACCGCCACCAGCACCGGCTCCTCCCCCACGTGCAGCAGCCGCATCAGCGTCGCGCCGCGGCGGCGCAGGATGCCGTCGCCCGACCCGCGGCCGATCCGG
>JAXDGC010000523.1:0-3601 GCA_034665245.1 Solirubrobacteraceae bacterium
CGGCAGACCCGGCGATCGTACGTGTTGCCACCGCTCGGCCGCGCGGGGTCGTCGATGGCCTCGGGGACGACGACGTGGACCTCGGGCTCCGTCACAGCGGGCGCTCGTAGCTCGCCCAGGCGACGTGGGACTCGTGCAGCGTGACCACCAGCCCGTCGAGCTCCCGCGCGCCCTCGCCCAGGGCGCCGCCCCGCGCGCGGTCGGCGAGCCGGTCCGCGACGACCCGGGCGAGCGTCTCGGTGGTGGTGTTCGTGCCCGCGAAGGCCACCTCGTCGTCGAGGTTGCGGTAGCCGAGCTCGGCCACCACGGCGCGCAGCGCCTCCGCCGCGCGGCCGATGTCGACCACGATGCCGTCGGAGTCGAGGGTCGCGCGGCGGAAGGTGGCGTCGACGACGTAGGTCGCACCGTGCAGGCGCTGCGCGGGGCCGAACACCTCGCCGCGCAGGCTGTGGGCGATCATCATGTGGTCGCGGACGGTCGTGCTGAACACGCGCTACACCTCGTCGTAGGTGATGGTGTGGCAGAGCGACGGCAGGCTCCCCGCGGCCAGGCGCGCCATGACGGCAGGCAGCTCGTCGAAGCGCGACTCGCCGGTGACGAGCACATCGAAGGCGGGGTCGCGCAGCAGGTCGAGCGCGAGGGCCAGCCGGTCGGCCGTCGTGCGGCGCGCGCTCCGGGCCGGGGACACCGTCCCGACCTGGCTGGCGCGCAGCCCGAGGCGGCCCGCGTGGAACGCGCCGCCCAGCGAGAGCCGCACCTCGGCGTCGCCGTACCAGCTGAGGTCGAGCACCGTGCCCTCGGGCGCGAGCAGCTCGAGCGAGCACTGGAGCCCCGCCGACGTCGCGCTCGTGTGCACGACCAGGTCGCATCGGCCGGCGGCGTCGTCCGGCCCCGCGAAGCCGGCGCCGAGCGCGGTCGCGACCTCGGCCCGTGACGCGTCCACGTCGACGAGCGTGACCTCGACGGCCGGGAAGCGGGCGAGCAGGCGGGCGACGCAGCAGCCCACCATTCCGGCGCCGACGACGGCGACGCGGTCCCCGATCAGCGGCGCCGCATCCCACAGGGCGTTGACCGCGGTCTCGACGGTGCCGGCGAGCACGGCGCGCGCGGCCGGCACGTCGTCGGGCACGACGGTCACGGCGCCGGCCGGCACCACGTAGGCCGTCTGGTGCGGGTACAGGCAGAAGACCGTGCGGCCGCGCAGCTCCGGCGGGCCCTGCTCGACGGCGCCGACGTTGAGGTACCCGTACTTGACCGGCCCCGGGAAGTCCCCGTCCTGGAACGGCGCGCGCATCGCGGCGTACTGGCTCGACGGCACGCCGCCCCGGAACACCAGCGTCTCGGTGCCGCGGCTGATGCCGGACCGGAGCGTGCGGACCACCACGTCGCAGCGCCCCGGCTCGGGCAGCGCGACCGGGCGGATCTCCCCGCGCCCGGGCGCGCGCAGCCAGAACGCGCGTGCGTCGTCGAGCACGACCTATGCCTCGGCTTCGTACGGCATCGGCCTGTAGTACGCCGGGCGGGCCCGGGAGGTTCTAATGCAGACGGCGGCGGGGGAGCGTCATCCCGCTGCCCCCCGGTTCGTCAGTACGCGGACGGCGGCGGGATCCGCCGGGAGGAGCGGGCGAGGAAGAACAGGCTGAGGACCAGCCCCACGACGCCCGCCACCATCAGGATCACCCCGACCGCGTGCAGGTTGATGCCGACCACCGTCCAGGTGACGGCGTACTTGAGGATCGCGCCGACGGCGATCAGGAAGAGGCTGGTGCCGAATGTCATGTCAATCGCTCCTTGTCGTTGAGATGCGTGTCGAGTGGTGTCTGGCGGGCGCTCAGCCCGGGACGAGGATCGAGATGCGAAGCGGCTCCCCGTTCCAGCCGGTGCGGTCGAAGGACCGCGCCATGTAGGTCCGCCCGCCGATCTGCGCCGGCCCGGAAGCCGGGATCCGGGCGTTCGCCAGCGCGCGGGCCGACGCCTGCACGTGACCGGAGCGGCCGTGGACGACGATGCCGGCGCCCGTGAAGCGCTCCTCGAGCTTGGTGAGGCCGAGGATGTCCTGCATCGAGACGTCCAGCCGGCCGAGGTAGGTCCCATCGGGGGCCCTCAGCGCGTGGGACTCGGACGCGGCGACGAAGGCTCCGCCGACGTCGACGATCGTCCGGCCCGCCTTCACGACGCGCAGCCTGACGACGTGCTTGGCGGGCAGGAACAGCTGGTACAGCGCCTCGGCGCGGATCGCGGCCCGATCGCCCGACTCCAGCGCGCGCAGCAGCTTCTGGTCGCCCGCGATGCGCGCTGCCGAGACCTTGCCCGGCTGGCCCAGCGTCTCCTGGCGGTAGAGCCGCTGCGCCACCGTGGCGAACGCGTCGGCGCGCGCCTGCACCCGATCCCCCGCCGCCCCGGCCGCGGGTGCCGTCGCCCGGGCGCTTGGGGAAGCGGCGGTGGCCGCCGTCCCGCATCCGGCGAAGACGAGAGCGCCCAGAAGGACGGCGGTGAGACTGATGCCGCGCGAGGCGTTGCCGGTCATGGCCCCAGGATCGTCCGTCGGACGTTGCCCCTGGTCCTCGCACGGTTGGGATCGTGTTAGGGCGCCACCGGACCTCAGCTCGGCAGCCGCTCGAGCAGGTTCGACAGCATCTCGAGCTCCTCGTCGGAGTAGCGGTCGGAGAACAGCTCCGCGACGCCTTCGAGGTGGGTCTCCCGGGCGCTGCGGATGAGCTCGAGCCCGTCCGGGGTCAGGCCGACGAGGTAGCCGCGGGCGTCCTCGGGGCAGTCGACGCGCTCGACGAAGCCCGCCCGCTCGAGCCCCTGCACCAGCCGCGTGATGCCCGAGCGGGTCAGGAGCACGGCGCGCGCGAGCTCGACCGGCCGCAGGCTCCGGCCGGGCGCCAGCGACAGCTGGACGAGCACGTCGTAGTCCGACAGCGTGAGCCCGTGCTCGTCCGCGAGATCGCGCTCGAGCCGGCGGCTGATCGCGCTGTGGGACTTGAGGAAGCGGGTCCAGGTCGCGAGCCGCCGCCCCTCGAGCACCGGTGCTATGACCCGACCTCCTGCTTCGCGCGCGGGTTCGGCAGCGGCGTGAGGACGCGCTCGATCTGGTCACGCATCGGCTCGAAGCGAGGCGGCAGCGTGAGCTTCTCGCCGAGGTGCTCCATGTCCTCGTCGGTGTCGAAGCCGGGGCCCATGGTGGCGAGCTCGAACAGGATGCCGTTCGGCTCGCGGAAGTAGACCGAGCGGAACCAGAAGCGGTCGATCACCGGGGTCGGGTTGGCGTTGCCCGAGCCGGCGACGCGCTCGCGCCAGGCGTCCTGCTCGTCCGTCTGCGTCGCGAACGCGATGTGGTGGATGCTGCCGGCGCCCTGCGACGACCGGCCCTCGGGCGCGGCGTCGTAGGCGTAGACGCCGCCGCGCTGGTCGCCGCGGACCTCCCAGCGCCCGTCGTCGCCGCCGGTGAAGCCGAGCGTCTCGCGCAGCAGCGCCTCGCTGCGGGCGGGGTCGACCGCGTAGGCGCGGACGCCGTCGAAGCCCTGGAGCGCATGCTCGCGCGGGATCTCGGGATGCTCGGCGCTGAGCGGGGCGTCGGGCACGTCTGAGACCCGCA